>JACRJY010000129.1 GCA_016235585.1 Verrucomicrobiota bacterium
CCACCAACGGCTCCAGCCGATCCAGAAAATCATTGGCGGGAATCGTTACGAGGCTGTCCATCAGTCCGAGTTGCGCGTTGGGTTTGGTATGCATGCCTCACGAAGACGCAGAGCAGTCAAAAAGAGTTTCGCAGAGGTTTCGATCCTCCAATTCCTGATGAAAAATAACGCAAGCATCAAGATTCTGTAATAATGGAGGATCAAGGTGCTTCATAAAGAGAAAACAAGTGACGAAGATTATTCCGCATTATCTGGCTTCCATCATCTTCTCCGAGTATCAAGCTACGAGATTTGTTTGTGCCTACTTCGGCCAGTCGCGCCACATCCAGCGCATCACCTCGGGGAAAAGCTGCGTGCCGTGGTTCGCGCTGTGGACGCCCTCGCCGAAGACGAACTTGTGGTCGTAGCCCTTTTCCTTGAGCGCGGCGGCCATCGCCTTGTTCGCGGCGGGCCAGTTGCCCGCCGGGTTGTCGAGGTCGTTTGCGCCGTCCTGTTGGAAGATGCGGATCGGTTTCTTCGGCGCGGCGCGGATGATTTCGGGATACTTGTTCCCGCCGCGGATGTTCGTGAAGCTGCCGACGGTGGTGAAGCATTTGCGGAACTCGTCGGGCCGCTCCCAGCACACGGTGAACGCGCAGATGCCGCCGCTGCTGCTGCCGGCAATGCAGCGGCCGTTCGGGTCTTTGGTGAGGTTATATTTCTTGCCGACTTCGGGTAGGATTTCCTCCAGCAGAAACTTGGAATACACGTCGCTCAAGGTGTCGTATTCCTTGCTGCGGTTGGCGCGCGGGGCGGGGCGGCCATCGGGACGCTTGCGCGGAGCCTCGCCGGGCTTGAGCGGAAAATCGCCGGGCTGGATGAAGATGCCGATGGTCACGGGCATCTCCTTTTTGGCGATGAGATTGTCGAAGACCGTCGGCGCCTTATACATCACGCCGTCCTGGCAGACGAAGACGCACGCGGGCTTGGCGGCGTTGTATTGCGCCGGGACATAAACCGTCACCTCGCGGACGGTGCCGGGAAAAATCTTGCTGCTGTTCCAGGTGAACTTTTCCAGCCGGCCCTTCGGCACGCCAGCGCGTTCCTCGGAATCGGGCGTGAGCTTTTTGTATTGGTCGTCGGGCGACGGGGCTTTCTTGTCGGCTGCAACGGTGGTGAACGCCGTGGCCAGCAACAGGGTGGTCAGTTGATGTGTGTGCATGGCCTTTATTTAGCGGAAATTTTTGCGGAAGGAAGCTCCAAAGCGTGGTGTGCCCACGCAGCCAGTTCCCCGGCGTCCTCGACGATGTCCGCCGGCACCTCGAAGTAATTCTTCAGCGTCTGCTTCGCGCTGGGTCGAAAAGGCTTCATGCCCCGGCGCTCGTATTCGGTGCGCGTCGTCTCGTTGGTTTTGAAATACAGCCGTCCCTGGAAAATGATGCCGAAGAATTTCCCGCCCCGGTAAAGCCCGTGGCCGCCAAACATCCGCCGCGCCTCCACGCCGCCCAGCGGGCGCAACTGGTCGAGCACGAATTCCTTGAACGAATCCTCCTTCATGCGGCAGCGCTGCGATTCACCATGCCCGCGTCCGCTTGAAGGCGAAATGCTGGCGAAACGCCTCCGCCGCCGCCACGCCGGACTGCGCGCCGCGCGCGCGGCTCTGCAGGCGCATCAGATCCAGCAGCGGCGAGAAATCGCCGTCCGCGCCGCGTGCGAGCTGGCTGCGATGGCAGGCGAGCATCTTTTCTTTCAACCCGGCGAACGCGCTCACGTCCACGAAAAAACCGGGCGTGAAGCGGTGCATTTCAATCGTGTCCATCCACCACAGCGCGGGCGGCGTGGGCAGCGCGGGCGACTTTGTCCGGTGGGCGCGCGACGCGCAGAACCACGAGGCAGCCTCGGCGAGCCGCGATGCGGCCTGATGGTCGGGGTGATAATCCTCGACGGCGTGCGCGAGCACGAGCGTGGGGCGGAACTGGCGGAGAATCTCGACGAGCTTCCGCCGCTGCGAAGTTTCGTCCGCGAGTCCGCCGTCGGGGAATCCGCCGTGAAACAATTCCGCGCCGAGCAGGCGGGCGGCGGCCTGCATTTCTCGGCGGCGGACGGCGGCAAGATTTTTTATCGGTTTGGCCGGCTGGCCTTTGTCGCCCTGGCACAGCACGCAGATGCCGATGGCCGCACCGCCGGCCTTGGCGCGGGCCAGCGTGCCGGCGCAGAGCAGTTCGGCGTCGTCGGGGTGGGCGACGACGGCGAGGACGCGTTCGTTTGCAAAATGGAGCTTCATGTTCGAGCCGGGGCGGTTTGTTTCAACCACGGTGGACACGGAATAACCCAACGCGGCCCGCGCCGCAACTGCGCGATTTGGAGTGCGGTGACTCGTCACCGCTTTCGCCGCTTCGCCGACTCGTCGGCGAAGCCAAGCCGTGTTTTCACGACTTACTTGATGCGACTTCTGCAAATTTGCCGCGAGGTAGTGGGACAGGCTTCCAGCCTGTCCAGTATGATCGTCCCCGCTGGACAGGCAAGATGCCTGTCCCACTACGTGTTGCAGAGGTTACTTGATGAACGCTCCGGTGCGGCCTTCGCCCGACGGCGACAAGTCGCCTGCCCAAAGCGGTGACGAGTCACCGCACTCCAGAAGCCCCGAGCAGGCCGGCCACGGCGGCGCGGAATTCCTGCAGCGTGAAGGGCTTGTTCAGGCACGTCCGGCGCTGCTCCCGCAGCGTGCGGGTGAAGGTCTCGTTGATCACGTCGCCGGTCATGAACATCAGGCGCGCGGCGGATTCAGGGTCGGTCTGCTGGAGGCGCTCGAGGATTTCCAGGCCGTTGCAGCCCGGCATTTTCCAGTCGGACACGATGATATCGTAGCGCACTTTCGCGATTTTTCCCAGCGCCGCCTCGCCGTCGGAGATGGCGTCCACCGTGTAGCCGTCCGCCTCGAGGATGGCGGCGACGAGGCGGAGGATTTCCGGCTCGTCGTCCACGACGAGAACTTTGCGGCCCGCGCCCGCGCCGGGGCGGGGCCGCGGGGCGGCGGTGATTTGGCCGTGCTCGGCGGCGCGGGCTTCGTCCGCCTTGGGCACGGGCAGCTCGATGGTGAAGATCGTCCATTTGCCCGGCTCGCTGCGCGCGTAAATCGCGCCGCCGTGCTCCTGAATGATGCCGTAGCACAGGCTCAACCCCAGCCCGGTGCCCTGGCCGACGGGCTTGGTGGTGAAGAACGGATCGAAGATGCGCGGCAGGTGTTCCGGCGCGATGCCGGGGCCGTCGTCCTCGAACTCGACGCAGACATTCGCGCCCGCCGCGAGGGTGCGGACGCGGATCGCACCGGCGGGCCGGTGGCCTTCGATGGCCTGGCGGGCGTTGTTGACGAGGTTGAGGAAGACCTGCTGCAACTGGTGCGGGTCGCCGAGGATGGCGGGCAGATCCGGCGCGAGCTGCGGGGTGACCTGGATGTTGCCCGTGCGCATCTCGTAGGCGAGGAGTTCGAGCACGGCCTCGACGAGTTCGTTCACCTTCACCAGCTTGCGTTCCGGCGCGTGCTGGCGGGAGAAGCTCAAGAGGTTCTGCACGATCTTGTGGCAGCGCATCGCGGACTTGGTGATGTAGTCGAGCTGCGTGCGCTGCTCGGGGTCGGGCGACTTGAGCCGGAGCAGCTCGGAGAAGCCGACCACGGCGGTGAGCGGGTTGTTCAGCTCGTGCGCCACGCCGGCGACGAACTGGCCGACGGCGGAAAGTTTCTCGCTCTGCACGAGCTGCTCCTTGGTGGCGCGAAGCGTCCCGACCGTTTTTTCCAGCTCGGCGCGCGAGCTTTGCAGATTGGCGGTCATCTGGTTGAAGGAGCGCGCCAGTTCGCCGCACTCGTCGCCGGAGTCCGCCCGCACGCGCTGGGAAAAATCGCCGCGCCCGACGGCCTCGGCGCTGTCGCGCAACTGGCGCAGCGGCGCGGTGATCTTGCGGAGGAGCAGCCAGATGATGGCGGCGCTGATGAGCGTGCCCAGCGCGCTGAACTCCGCCAGCGTCGCGCGCGTCTCCGCCAGTTCGAGCCGCATGGGCGCGTCCGACGAGAGGAGGAGGAAGCCCGCGCGCGGGCCGGGCGCGGAGCCGTCGGCCAGCTCGCCCGCCAGGGCGAGGAAATGGTCGCCGGGCGCGGTCAGGGACTCCATCGGGCGCGGGCGGGGGCGGCGGGCGCGCATCAGCCGCGCGTGCATCGCCACCAGGTCGCGGTGCAGGCCCGGCGCGGCCAGGGTCGAGGCGGAGACGGCCCCGGCGGAGAGCAGGACGATTTCCGCGTGCGCCACCGCCCGGATGTCTCGCAGGGCCGGCCCGGCGATCCGCACGCCGACGGTCAGCGCGCCGATCAACTGGTCGCCCACGGTCACGGGCGCGGAGACGGCGTGGAAGACCTTCACCCCGGCGGCGGCGTGGCCGAAGGCGGACTCGCCCCGGAGCGCCGCCCGGGTGGTGCGGGCGGCGGCGGTTTGGAACTCGG
Organism: Verrucomicrobiota bacterium; assembly: GCA_016235585.1. Lineage (GTDB taxonomy): Bacteria > Verrucomicrobiota > Verrucomicrobiia > Limisphaerales > JACRJY01 > JACRJY01. The sequence continues at coordinate 4,472 of JACRJY010000129.1, forward strand.
CGGCGGACAGGACGGGATCCCGGCTCGTTCCGGCCAGCAATTCATCCTGGGCCGTGAGGAAGAGGATCACGTCGGCCTCGCGCCCGGTTTCCTCCATCATTTCCTCGATCCGGGCCTGCATGGTGGCGCGGTCGGCCAGGCGCGCGACGGCCTTGAAGCGCGGCTCGTTGACGAGGCTGCGGTAGCGGGCGAGGAGGTTGCGGGCGCGCAGTTCGAGCGAGCTGCGGAAGACCGCCTCCGCCGTCACGAGCGTCTCGCGCGTCTGCTCCTCCGCCTGGCGCGTGAGGTGGCGGTTGACCAGCCAGACGGTGACGGCGGGCAGCAGCACGAGGAAGCCCACGACCGGCACGAGCACCTTGGTTTGGAAATTGATCTTCACGCTTTCAAAACTGACGCGCTATTTCGGTTTCGGCGCGGCTTGCGGGCCGAGGGTGAAGTCCGCCTTCACTTCGCCGGTTTCACTCACGGTGATTTTTTGCGTCCGCGGCGGGAGGCGCTCGTGCCACGCTTTGAGGGTGTATTCGCCGGGCGGCACGTTGGTCATTGTGTAGCGCCCGCGCGAATCGGTGGCGGCGAAGAAGGGGTTTTCCAGGACGAGGATGACGCAGTTCATCTTGGTGTGGATGGAGCAGAAGACATCCACGCGGCCGGGTTTTTGCAGGATGATCTTGGGCCAGCCGTTGGTGCCGGGCGTCTTGTAGAGGCCGAGGTCGAAGTCGTTGCCGGCGGACATGGAGAAGACGTTGTGGAAGATGCTGTCCTCGTTCGGCCACTCAATCGTGGTGCCGGCGAGCACGGGCAGGGCGTGCGGTTTGAAGATGGCGTCCTTCTGCGTGATGATGCGCACGGGCTTGGCGGGCGGGGCGGGGCGGTTGGTCATCGGCTGGTCAATGAAGACGATGAAGTCCCGCAACTGCGCGTAGTCCACGCGCTCGGCGAACTTGAACTTCCGGCTCTCGTAGGCGCCGCCGCTGCCGCTTGCGTCGCGCGCCAGTTCCGGCGGAGCCTGCGCGCGGACGATGCCGTGAATCGTTCCGGCCCGCGTCGGCACGAGAGCCAGATGCGCGACCCACAGCAAAACCCAGAGGCGCTTCATGATTAGAATTTCAGCCCGACTTCCAGGCCGAGGAAATCATCGTCGCGGCTCGCGCCGGACACGACCTGGCCGCGCTCCATCGCGTATTCCGCCTTCAAGATCAGCTTCGGGCTGAAGCGGTAGCCGAGGCCGAGGCTCCAGCGCCACAAATCCTGCGTGAGCGGGCTGACCGGGCTGAAGAAGTAGGTGCCGGCATTCCCGTGGCCGACGATGGGCAGGCCGCGCGCCACATGAATCCCGCTGAAGCGCGTCGCGCCATAGAGTTTGTCGGACAGGCTCTGGATCATTTCGGCGGAGTAGAAATACGCGGTGCGCCGGTTGTCGGCGAGCGGATCGTCGTCGTCATAGCGCACGCCGCCGCCGGAGAGCTTCATGTGGCCGGAACGCCACTTCACCCGCGCGTCCAGTTCGGCGAGGTCGGCCTCGAAGGTCGTGGTGCTGGCCGAGCCGACCGAGCGGAAGAAGCCGTTGCCAAACCACAGCTCGGAGAGGGCGTCGCCCTTCACGTCCAGCGCGCCGGTGCGCATGGCGCTGGCGCTGACGTGCAGCCACGGCGCGGGGTCGAAGCCGATCCGGGCCGCGACGGACTTGTCCGCATTGTAATCCTTGAGCAGCGGATGGCCGCCATTCTGCACGGCGACGATGTATTGGAATTTCCCCAGCGTGCCGTAGAGCGCCACGCCTTCGTCCACGCCCCAGAAGTCGGCGAGCGAGTGCGAGACGAGCGGGTTGTCCATCACGCGGCGGACGCTGTATTCCTCGCCGAAGGGAATGTAGAAACGCCCGAAGCGCAGGTTCAGCTGGCGCTCGCGCCCCCAGAGCCGGGACAAGTCCTCGGCGTCCAGATACACCTCGCCCAGTTTGAAGAACTCGGTGTCCGCCTCGCGGATGATCAAGTCCAGTTCGGTGTAGAGATAAACGTTTTCCCAGATGGGCGCTTCCAGAAACAACTTCGCCTCGTCCACGCGAAACGGGGATTTCGCGTAGGCGCCCTTGTTGCCGGTGTGGAACAGGCCGAGGCCGATTTCGCCGCCAATGTGCAGTTGATCGAGGAAGCCGCCTTTGTGGTCGGCGGGCGGTTTGCCGTCCTTGTCCGCGTCTGGCGGCGGGGCAGGGCGGCCTTGCCGCTGGAATTCGCTGAAGCGCACGCTCAACTGGTCAATCAGCTCCTGCTGGCGCTTGACCTGCTCTTCGAGCCGGCGGTTCTGCTCGCGCAACTGCTGGAATTCGGCCTCGGAAACCTTGGCGGGGAGGGAGGGTGCGGCCAGAAAAAATGCGAGCGCGCCAACAAGGAGCCGTTGGCTGCCGGAAGCGGATGTGAGGGGTTGCCACATGAAAACCGCCCGCAATGGCCGCACCATGGCGGGAAAACTGGCGCGTGGCAAGCCGCGAATTCCGGCGGGCGCACCAAAAAAAGAGTCATCCGTAGCGAAGGCGTCCACGCCTGCGGGTTCTGGCCGCGTCTCGCGGCCTGGAACCGGGAACACGGTGCGCGGACGCCCCGTCAACCCGCCGCCGAGGACGGCGGCGCTACTTGCCCGGCCACCACGCGTCGAGCTTCTTCTGGAGCGCGGCGACTTTGGCGGCCTCGGCGGCGGCGAGATTTTTTTCCTCAAACTTGTCGGCGGCGAGATTGTAAAGCTCGGTGACTTCGTCCGGCTCGTTTTGCTTGGCGGGCACGATGAGCTTCCAGTCGCCGTCAATCACCCAGCGCCAGCGCAGGCTCGCGGCGGGTTTCTGGAGATCCATCGAGTTGTGCGTGAAGCATTCGCCGTGAATGGTTTTCCGCGCGGCGACGGCTTTTTCATCGAGCAGATTGATGCCCTGCATTTCCTTCGTGGGTTTCAGCCCGGCGGCGGTGAGCAGCGTGGGCATGAGATCAATGGACATGGCGAGCGCGCCGGACGGCTGCGGCTTCACCTGCGCGGGCCAGCGCACCATGATCGGCGTGCGCAGGCCGCCGTCGTATTGGGACTGCTTGGACTTGGGCGCGTATTTCGGCGCGGCGGGGTTTTGAATCCAGCCGTTGTCGGTGACATAGACGACGATGGTGTTGTCCGCCACGCCCTGCGCCTCAAGATTCTTGAGCAGGTCGCCGACGGTTTCATCGAACCACTCGACCATGGCCCAGTATTTTGCGACGTGCTCGGAGGGTGTCTTGCCTTTGTATTTTTCCAGCAGGCGCGCGGGCGGCGTGTGCGGATCGTGCGGCATCATCGGCGCATACCAGACGAAGAAGGGCTTGTGCTGCTGCTTCGCCGCGCCGATGAAATCGTAGATGGGCTGCATCGTCTTGCGCCCGATGTCGAGTCCCTCGTCGCCGTGGCGGTTGCCCTTGGTCATGCCGTGCGTGAAGCCGCCGCGGCTGAAGTGTCCCTGCCACCACTTGCCGGTCTGGAGTGCGAGATAACCCTGCTTGACGAGTTCGCGCGGCAGCGTGGGCACGGACTCCATGAATGTGTTCATCGTCTCGCGGCCGGCGAGAAAATCAGGCGAGTTGAGCCGCTTGCCGGCGGGGATGCCTTCCTTGGTCGGCGGGTCGTTGCTGGTGACCTTGTGCTGGTGCGGGTAAAGCCCGGTGATGATGGAGGCGAGGCTTGGGCAGCACAGGCTCGCCGGCACGTAGCCGCGCGTGAACGTCCGGCTTTGCGCCGCCAGCCGGTCAATGTTCGGCGTCTGGATGTGTGGATGCCCCAGGAAGGAATAGTCCGTCCACGCCTGGTCGTCGGAGATGATCATCACAATGTTCGGCGGCGCGGCGGCGTGCAGTGCGGCGACGGAAAGCAATCCGGCCACGAGGCCCGGCAGGAAATAATTTTTCATGGCGCGAGTTTAGGCGAAGACGGACGCGCGCACAAGCGGCGTCCTTCATCCTTTGGCGGGGGCAGGAAGGCCGCCACCAAAAAAAGTTGCAGATTAGTGTTTGACATCAAACGGGATAAACTTTAGAAAACCGTCACTTTTACACGCACGTTAGCAGTAAAAAAGCGAAATCAAAGCTCAACGAATTATGAAACAACTCTTTGCCGTTGCTGGTCTGGCCGTCGCCGGTGCCGCCCTTGCCGCCCCTTCCGCTGTTGCCCAAAGCGACAAGCCGTGGAGCGTGGGTGCCTCGCTGCGCGGCTTTTACGACGACAACTACACCACGCTGCCCAGCGCGGCCCGCGTCGCCGGCAGCCCGACCAAGCGCAGCAGCTTCGGCTTCGACATCCGCCCGAATGTCGGCTACCGGATCGGCCTCGATCAGACCTCCATCAACGCCCGTTACGAGTATGGGCTGAAGTTCTACGAGGATCGCCGCCAGAACAGCGCGGATCACTCGCACGACGCCCTCATCTCGCTCACCCACAGTTTCTCCGAGAACTGCAAGATTTCGGTGAAGGATAACTTCGTGGTGGCGCAGGATCCGGGCATCCTCGACCCCGGCATCGCGGCCACGTCGCTGCGCTTCAACAACAGCAACTGGCGCAACACGGCCGGCTTCGAGGTCAATGGCGAACTGGGCGACAACTTCGGGGTGGATGTCAGCTACTCCAATTCGATTTTCGACTACGACGCCGACGGCACGGTCGGCAGCATCTCCGCACTGCTGGATCGCACCGAGCACCTCGCCAACGCGGATTTGCGCTGGAAGGCCTCGACCGAGACCACGGGCATCGTCGGTTATCAGTTCGGGATGCGGGAGCAGAATGGCAATGATTTGATCGCCGCCGGTGTTTCTTCCAAGACGCGCAACACCCAGTCGCACTACGGCTACGTGGGGGTGGATCACAGCTTCAGCAGCGAACTGTCGGTCAACCTGCGCGGCGGTGTGCAATACACCCGGTATCCCAACGCCTTGGCGGGCACGAAGGACACCACGACCAGCCCGTATGTGGATGTCAAAGGCAAATGGGGCTATGCCCAGAACTGCTCGCTGGAACTCGGTCTCCGGCATGACCGCAACCAGACGGACATCGGCGGTTCGCAGGATCAGCAGGCCACGCTCGTCTTTGCCAGCTTGAATCACGCGCTCACGGAAAAAATCTCGGCCAACCTCGACGCCCGCTATCAGTCTTCCACCTTCAACCAGGGGCCGGCGAACAACCTTTCCGACAACGTCTTCATGCTCGGCGTGCATCTGACCTACAAGATCAACGAGACCTACGCCTTCGAGACCGGCTATATGTTTGACCGGCTTGACTCCGATCTCGACAACACCGGCACGCCGCGCAGCTACACCCGCAACCGGGTTTATCTCGGCGTCCGGGCCGGGTTCTGAACCAGCTTGAGCAATTTCGGGGGAGGCTGGAGTCCCATCTAGCCTCCCCATTTTTTTTGACCCATGGAAGCTGAATCCACCCCGCAACAGGCCGAAGCCCGGCTGCACTTCCTCGACTACTGGCGGATCATTCGCATCCGCAAGATGGTCATCCTGCTCGTCTTCCTGCTGGTGGTCATCACCACCACGGCGGTGACGTATATGCTGCCGAAGACCTACATGAGTTCGGTGCGCATTGACGTGCAGCGCGACGCGGCGGACGTGGCCCTGCTGGGCACGGTGAACACCTCGCAAGCCTACGACCCCTTCTTCATCCAGACCCAGTTTGAGCGCCTCCAGTCCAGCTCGGTGCTCGACAAGGTGATCACGGAACTGCGCCTGTCCCAGATCTGGGCCGAGCGTTACGGCGCCCCGCCGCCGCTGCCGGATCAGGACACGCTCAAGATTCTCAAGAAGCGCATTGACGTGCGGCAGGTTCGCAACACCAGCCTCATTGAAATCCGCGTCTACAGCGAGTCCCCCGCCGAGGCCAAGCAGATCTCCCAGCGCATCGCGGAAATCTACCGCGACAACCGCATGGACACGGTGATGAACCTTTCGCAAAAGGGCATTGACGCCATCAAGAAGAAGTTCGAGGCGCAAAACGAAAAGGTGGAGCAGTTGCAGAAGAAGCTGGACGAACTCCGCAAGACCTCCGACATCACCGACCTCACTCCCGAAGGTGTCACCCAGTTGATCACCTTGGATGGGGACACGGTGCGCCACTCCGAACAGTTGCGCATCGAGGTCAACGCGCAGTTTGTCGAAAAGGACAAGAAGCTGGCCGAGCTCAAAAAACTCTCCAACGAGAAGCGCCGCACGGCCATCCAGTATGTCCGCCCCGACGAGCACCTCTCCATGCTGCTCCAGCGCCTCTCCGCGACCGAGCAGGAAATCCTCGTCAAGGGCAAGGATTTCGGCCCGGAACACGCCGAGATGGTTTCCCTGAAAAGCCTGCTGGCCAAACTGAACGGGCAGATTGATGAAAAGGTCGAGGCGCTGATGGACAGCATCGAGTCGGAAGTGAACTCCTTCCGCGCCAAGAACGAAACCCTCGCCAGCGCGGTGGAGACCGCCAAGAAGCGTATGCAGGAGATGATCGAGAAAAGCCGGGACTACCAGCTCGTGAAGCGCGATCTGGAGGACGCCAAGTCCGTCCGTGCCACGCTCGACTTGAAAGTCACCCAGGAAGACGTCAACCGGAACATCGGCCGCACCCTCATCATGGACGTGACCGACGCCGCCAAGGAGGCGCTCAAGCCCGTCCGCCCGAACATCCCGCTCAACATCGCCCTCGGCGTGGTCGTCGGCCTCATGCTCGGCATCGGCCTCGCCTTCTTCATCGAATACCTCGACACGAGCGTGAAGACCATTGACGACATCGAGCGCGCCTTGCAGGCCCCGGTCATCGGCGTCGTGCCGCAGAACGTCGGCGTGCTCATCGAGGAGGGCGTCGAAAGCCCGCACGCCGAGGCCTACCGCGTCCTCCGCACGAACGTCCTCTTCAGCCGCAAGGATCAAAGCCGCAACGCCATCACCGTCGTCAGCGGCGGCGCGGGCGAGGGCAAGTCCACCACCGTGCTGAACCTCGCCACCGTCTTCGCGCAGAACGGCCAGCGCGTGCTGCTGGTGGACTCCGACCTGCGCCGGCCCAGCCTGCACAAGCGCCTCGGCCTGTCGAACAGCACGGGCCTGACGAGCTTCCTCCTCGGCCAGAAAAAACTGGAGGAAGTCATCCAGACCACCGCGCAGGCCGGGCTGGACTTCCTGCCCAGCGGCAAATTGCCCAGCAGCTCGCTCGGCATTTTGAACTCGCCGCAGATGCGCGACTTCGTCAAGGACATCAAGCGCCGCTACGACATTGTCTTCTTTGACGCCCCGCCCATCCTCGGCGTGAGCGACGCCTCGGTGCTCGTCAGCGAGATGGACTTCACCATCCTCGTCGTGCAATACCGCAAGTATCCGCAGGCGCTGACCGCCCGCGCCAAGCAGATGATTGACAAGGTGGGCGGCACCCTGCTCGGCGTCGTGCTCAACAACATCAACATCTCGCAGGACGCCTACTATTATTACTACAGCGGCTACGAGAACTATTCCCGCGTGCAGGACGACGAGGACGAACCGGCGGAAAAAGGCGGCGGCGAAAGCGAGAAGGCCCAGCCCGCCCTCAAGCAGAAATACTGAACCGACCCGCGGCGTCCAACTGCCCGGCAACGCAGAGTTATGAAACGGCTTTTGCAAATGACAGTCCAAGGACTTCGCCTCCACGTGAAGCGGGCCGTGTTCATGCTCGTCTTGGCCGCGTGCCTCTCGTGGGCTGCATCCGCCATCGCGCAGAACACGAACACGAACGCCAGCACCAACGCGGTGCCCAGTGGTTCGTTTGACATTCTTCGTGCCGGTGAACGGTTGCTGGTCATCCTCACCGACATTCCGATGGGGCCGCTAAATTACGACCAGAACATTTCCGAGGATGGCTATATCACTCTGCATCTGGACAAGCGATTTCTGGCGGCGGGCAAGACGCGCAGTCAGTTGCAAAAGGAAATAACCGATGCCTATAAGCCCAATTTTTACGTGCGGATAACTGTAACCGTGAAACAGGAAGAGCGCTTTTTTTATGTGAGCGGCCAGGTGCGCGCGCCCAACCGCTATATGTATTCCGGGGAGATGACCGTGCTCAAGGCAATCGCCACATCCGGCGGTTTCGGGCAGTTCCCTAGGCGGACACAAGTGCAAGTGACGCGCGCCAAGGATGGACGGGTGGAAATTGTGGACTGCAAAAAAGCCGAGAAAAGCACCAAGCTCGATCTGCCGATCTATCCGGGTGACAAAGTCTATGTTCCTGATAGTCCGTTAGGTTTGGATTGAAATCCTATGCAGTTTTCCTGCACGGGTGTTCTTGACGTGATCCAACTCAAAATTCTCTCCGGCCGCCAGGCCGGTGCCCAGACCACGGTGGAAAATTTTCCGTGTCTCATTGGCCGCGCGGGCGGCGCGCAACTCCAACTCGACGATCCCGGCGTGTGGGAAAAACATCTGGAACTGGACTTGAAATTCCCCGATGGCTTCGAGCTGCGCCTGCTCGGCGGCGCGCTGGCCACCGTGAACGGCGAGGCGTTCCAATCCCGCCGCCTCCGCAACGGCGACGTGATTGAACTCGGCGGGGCCAGGCTCCAGTTCTGGCTCGGCGAGGTGGCGCAGCCCGGCCTGCGCGGGCGGGAAAACCTCGTCTGGCTCGCCCTGGCCGCGCTCATGCTGGCCGAGGCCGGCCTGGTTTTCTGGCTCGGCCTTTGAGGTCTATTTTCCACCGGGCGCTGGGGGTGAAAATTTCGCGCGAAGACCGCGAAGGAGGCGAAGGAAGACAGCCTTTCCTTTCGATCTTTCTTCGCGGTCTTCGCGCGACACAAAAACCTTTTCAAACAACCCCCTGCCCGCCGGGCTTGCCATGCTTGCGTTGCCGAAGCTCGGTGGCTACTGTCGGCCAACGTAACCCCATTCGCCTATGACTGCTGAAAATGCCGGCGCTCCCTCTACGGCGGCGGAGCCTTCCCCCAAGCCCGCGCGGCTCGTGTCGCTCGACGCCTATCGCGGCCTGATCATGATCTTCATGGCGTCCAGCGGCTTCGGCCTGCACCAGGTCGCGCAGTTGGATCAGTTCAAGGCCTCCGCGCTATGGAAGTTCCTCGCGTTTCACACCGAGCACGCGGCGTGGGTTGGCGGCGGCGCGTGGGACATGATCCAGCCGGCGTTCATGTTCATGGTCGGCGTGGCGATGCCCTTCTCGCTGGCGCGGCGCGGCACGGAGGGGCAGGCGTATGGGCGGCAGTTTCTCCACGCGCTCTGGCGCTCGCTTGTGCTCGTGGCGCTCGCGGTTTTTCTGGCGACGCGGGGGAACGCGAAGCAGCCGAACTTTGTTTTTACCAATGTCCTCGGCCAGATCGGCCTCGGCTACACGTTTTTGTTCCTGCTCGCGCGGCGCGGCTGGAAGGTTCATCTCGGCGCGCTGCTCGCCCTCGCGGTCGGCTACTGGGCGTTCTTCGCGCTGCATCCGCTGCCGCCGGGGGACATGGGCTTAAAAGAATTGAAAGCCATCGGCATCAAAGCCGCCGAGGCGAAGGACGTGCTGCTCACCGGGTTCTCCGCGCACTGGAGCAAAAACCTCAATGCGGCCACCGCGTTTGACCAGTGGTTCCTCAACCTGTTCCCCACGGCGGAAAAATTCGTCACCAACGCCGGCGGCTACCAGACGCTCAACTTCGTGCCGTCGCTCATCACCATGATTCTCGGCCTGATGGCGGGCGAAATTCTCCGCAGACCGCGCGGCGACAAGGAAAAGCTCAAATGGCTCGGCCTCGCCGGCGCGGCGTGCCTTGTGCTGGGCCTCGTGGCGGGCGCGACGGTCTGCCCGATTGTGAAGCGCATCTGGACGCCGTCGTGGGCGCTCTACAGCGGCGGCATCGTGATCTGGATGCTGGCGGCGTTCTACTGGGTGGTGGACGTGCGCGGCTGGAAGGCGTGGGCGATGCCGCTCGTGGTGGTGGGCATGAACTCCATCGCCATCTACCTGATGCACCAGCTGCTCGCGGGCTGGACGGCGGGGCAGTTGCGCATCTACCTGGGCGCGGGCATTTTCGGCGGCGACTACGGCATCATCTGGCAGCGCTCGCTGGTGCTGCTGGCAATGTGGTGCGCGTGCTGGTGGATGTATCGCCGGAAAATCTTCCTGCGAATATAGGGACGGCAAAAAAAAGCGCGGACGGCAAACCGCCCGCGCAATTAATTTTTGGGACAAGCCCGCCGGTGCGGTTCGCGGCGCTTTTCTCAACCTTTCTTCCGCTGTAGCACCATGTGGAACTGCACCTGCGGCGTGGTGAAGTAATCCTTGGGGCGCGCGATGCCGGGATTGCCGACGCACCATTCGAGCGTGTCGCCGTTCAGCTTGTAGATTCCGAGATGGGTCTTGCCCGCGCTCCGGCCGCCGGTGCCGGACGCGTCGAGCACCTTCGGGTTGGCGCCGAGGTTGAGCTTGTAGGTGCCCGCGCCGAAATCGCTGCCGCGATCCCCTTTGGCGGTGATCTTGCCGTCCTTGATGACCAGTTCGGTGACGCTGACCATGAAGCCCTGGCCGCCGCCCTTGCCGACTTTGCCGCCCTTGCCACCGCCACCGCCGCCGCCTTTCACGCCGCCCACCCAGGTGCCGTCGAGTTTTTTCATTTCCGCCGCTTCCGGCGTTTGCGCGAGGAGCGCGGCGTTGAACGAGAGCAGGCCGGCCAGCAGCCACAGGGTTTTGGCGGTGAAACTTTTCATAATAAGGCGCAGTTGCGTTGAGTGAACGGTTGTTGCCCGCAGAAATACTCCTCCCGCCCGGCGATTTCAAGCCCGTTTTGCGTTTCCGGAAACCCCGGCGTTCATCCAGCCCGCCACCGTGTCCGCGGCGGCGCGCGGCGCGGTGCCGAGCACGTTGTGGTCGGCGCTCCAGATGATTTTCCCGCCGCGCCAGCCGGGGCAATGCCGCCGGAGCCACGGGCGCACCAGCGGCCACGGCACAATCGGATCGAAAAACCCTGTCAGATGATAAACGGGCAGTCTTGTTCCGGCGGCGACCAGGCGCGGATCATTCTCCACAATCAGCTTCAGCCGGTGCACCGCCGCCTGCTTGTCCCGTTCCGTGCGCCGCGCGACAAACTCCGCGATGCTTGCCAGCGTCTCCGGCGCGTGGCGGTGGCGGAACCGCGCGAACCGCGCATACCAGAACAGCAGCCGCGTCAGCCACGTCAGCGACACGCCGCGTGTGAGGCGCGCGGCCAGCCGCACTCCCCAGGGGAGCGGATGCCGCACGAAGCCGCCGGCGAGAACGATTCCTTGAGGTGCGAAGTGAGAGGGGCGAGGGGCGAGCGGGGAAACATCGTGCGCGGCAAGTTCGCTCGCACTTCGCACTTCTTCCTTCGTCCTTCCCAGCATTGGCCAGATGATTTGCGAGCCGAATGACTCGCCGAGCAGCCAACCGGTGCTAATGCCTTTCTCCATCAGCGCCGCACTGATGGCGTGCGCGTAATCCTCCAGCGACCATTCCAAGGTGCGTGGATAGGTGATTTCGACAAAACGCACGCGCCCGGCCAGCGCGATTCGGAAGCTCGTGACAAGCGTCCAGTCGCCGTGAAGCCCCGGCAGATAAACCAGCGTCGGCAGCGACGCATCGCCGTGAATGCGGATTTGAAGACACTCCCCGCCGGATGACGGGCCTTGCGCTGTTGCCATGCCGGGCTTGTCCGCCACGCGTCACTCCCGCACTGCCGCCTGCAACTGCGTTTTGAGTGCGTCCACGACCTTCGCGTGCGCGGCGTTCACCTCGGCGTCGGTCAGCGTTTTTTCCGGCGAGCGGTAGGTGAACGCGTAGGCCAGGCTCTTCTGCCCGTCCGGCACGTTCTTGCCGCGGAACACGTCGAACAAGTCAACCGCCTCCAAATTCGCTGGCTTGGTCTTGCGCACGGTCTGCAGCACCGCGTCGTGTGTCGTCGCCTCCGGCACGAGCATCGCCACGTCGCGCCGGATGGCTGGGAAGGCGGGCAGCGGCTTGAACGACTTGGCCGGATTCCGCCGCGCGATGAGCTGGTCGAGGTTCAACTCGGCGAGCAGCACGGCGTCGCGCAAATCGTATTTCTTCGCCAGCGCGGGCGAAAGCTGGCCGAGTTCGCCCAGCGGCAGTTTGCCGCCGAGCGCAATGGTCGCCGATTCGAGGAACATCGCCGTGCTCGCCGCGTGCCGCGTGAAGGTGACACCGCGAACGCCAAACTGCTCCAGCAGTTCCTCAACGAAACCCTTCAAGTCCGACAAGTCGAACTTCGCCTCGCGCTCGCCGCCGCTCCAAAAGGGCGCGTTCCGCTGGCCGGTGAGGGCGATGGCCACGCGGCGATTCTCCTTCACCGCGTCGTTGCCGGCCAGAAACACTCGGCCCACCTCAAACAGCGCCACGTCGTAATTCTTTCGCGTCACATTGTGCCGCAGCGCGTGAATCAATCCCGGCAGCAGGCTGGGCCGCAGCACATCCATGTCTGTGCTCAACGGGTTGGCGAGCGCGACGATTTCCTCGCCCCTCGCTCCTCTCACCTCGGACTTCGAGACAAGCGTCTGCCCATGCGCCTCGTTGAGTCCGAGTCCGCACAGGATTCTCCGCGCCTCGGCGATTTGATCATGCACCGCGTCGAACGCATTCGTGCCAATCGCGCCGCGCGGCGGCGTGGCGGGAATTTTGTTGAGGCCGTGCAGCCGCTCGATTTCCTCGATCAAATCCGTCTCGCGCTTCAAGTCCACGCGCCAGGTCGGAATGCGAAATGCCGAGCCTGGCAGCATGTCCAAACCGAGGCTCTGCAGCAGCTTCACCTGCTGTTCCTTGGGAATTTCAACGCCAAGCAGTGTGTTCGTCTTTTCAAACCGCAGTGGAATTTCCTTCGGCACGGCGGGCTTCGGATAAGCGTCCACGACGCCCTCGGCCAGTTGGCCGCCCGCCGTTTCCAAAATCAACTGCGCCGCGCGCCGGCTCGCCCACTCGGCGATGCCCACGTCCGCGCCGCGCTCGAAGCGGTAGCTGGATTCGCTGCGCAGGCCGAGCGTCTTGCTCGTGCGGCGGATGTTCGTCGGCGCAAAGTAGGCGCTTTCGATGAGCACGTCCTTCGTGTCGTCGCGGATCTCGGTGTTCGCCCCGCCCATCACGCCCGCGAGCGCGATGCCCTTCTGCTCGTCGGCGATGAGGAGCATTTCGCTGGTGAGCGTGCGCTCCTGATTATCGAGCGTCTTGAATTTCTCCCCGGCGGCGGCGCGGCGGATGACGATGGTCGGCTTGCCGTCAGCGGTTTTGCCGATGAGGTGATAATCGAACGCGTGCAGGGGCTGGCCGGTTTCGAGCATCACGTAGTTCGTCACGTCCACGACGTTGCTGATGCTGCGGATGCCAACCTTCTCCAAGGTCTGCCGCAGCCAGTCCGGGCTGGGGCCAACCTTCACGCCGGTCACGACGCGCGCGGTGTAGCGCGGGCAAAGCTCCGGTTCATCGAGATGGACGGCGACGTAATCTTGAATTCTGAATTCTGAATTCTGAATTCTGAATTCTGGAATTCGCAGCGGATTCCCCGTCAGCGCCGCAATCTCCCGCGCGATGCCGATGACGCTGTTGAGGTCGGGGCGGTTCGGTGTGACTTCCAAGTCATACACCACGTCGCTGCCGGCGCGACCGAGATGCTCGGCAAACGGCTGGCCGACCTTCGCGTCCGGCGGGAGGATGATGATGCCGTCGCCGTCCTCGCCGAGGCCGAGTTCCTTGTTCGAGCACATCATGCCCTGGCTCACG
>JACRJY010000017.1 GCA_016235585.1 Verrucomicrobiota bacterium
GAGCAGAAGGTGAAGATCAGCTACACCGTCGGCACGATGATCGAAGTCCCGCGCGGCGCGCTCACGGCCAACGAGATCGCCGAGACCGCCGAGTTCTTCAGCTTCGGGACCAACGACCTCACCCAGACCACGATGGGCATGAGCCGCGACGACTCCGGCTCCTTCCTCGGGCCTTATCAGGAGGCCGAGATCATGAAGAAGAACCCGTTCGCCTCCATTGACCAGACCGGCGTGGGCCAGCTCATGGAGATCGCGATTGCGAAGGGCAGCCAGACCCGCCCCGGCATCAAGCTGGGCATCTGCGGCGAACACGGCGGCGACCCTGACTCCGTGAAGTTCTGCCACCGCATCGGCCTCACCTACGTGAGCTGCTCGCCCTTCCGTGTCCCCGTCGCCCGTCTCGCCGCCGCGCAGGCAGCCATCGAGGAGAAGCGCAAGGCCAAGGCGAAGACGAAGAAGAAGTAAATTTGTCTCCGCAAGGAGACCTTGTGCGGACGCTTCGGCGTCCAGCACGCAGGGTCAGCCCGCCCCCGTGGTGGGCGCCCGTCTGGCCGCTCCGGGAAACCGGGGCGGCTTTTCGATTTCGGCATCAAGACGTGAAACGAATCCTCCTGCCGCCTTCATCCGGCTCCCCTCACTCGTTCAGGCCGCCATGCGGCCACGATTCAACATGGCTGAACGCTGCCAGCATGGAACACGCCGCCGCCGGAGGCGTGCCCGCCGCAGGCGGGCGCAGGATGTCCTGCACGGATGCCAGCAGCTGGCCGGCGGTGAACGGCTTGGCGAGCGTGGCTGCGAGGTTGAGCCAGCGGTGCTGGTGAAGCTCCTTCAGGTCGAGCGTGCCGGACACGAGGATGACCGGCAGGATCATGTGGGTGGAACGCAGCTTGCCCACCAGTTCCAGGCCGGTCTGGCCGGGCATTTTATGATCGGTGATCAGCAGATCGTAGCTTTTCCGGCAGAGCGCGCCCCAGCCCGTGTGGCCGTCCGGGGCCGTGTCCACCTCGTAGCCGGCGCCGGCCAGCAGTCTGGCCCAGACTTCACGCAGGCCCGCCTCGTCGTCCACAAACAAAATTTTCCGGGGGCGTTCGCGCTCCCACTGGCGTTCGGCCTCGGTGGTGAAGGGATTGAGTTCGGTGGTTTTCATGGGCGTCTGGCGGTTGGGTAGAGCAGATCCTGCAGCATGGGCGCGGGCGTGTGAACCCGGCGGAAATCTTTCCTGGCGTCCGGAACCGGGCCTTGCTTTTCCCTGGGCAGGGCGGCGGTTCCGGCGGACAGGAAATCCAGCCCGTGCCGGCGCGCGCAGGCTTTCAGACCGGCATAGACGGGCGACGCGATCTGGGAATCCGCGCCAAAACCGTGCAGCAGCGCCGCGAGCACGCGGGGCCGCGCGCCGTCCTGCGCGATGGTCTGGCGGAGCCAGTCCCGCACGCCGCCGGGCAGCGGCGCCTCCCCGCTGGCGGCGATCGCCAGCACGTCCGCGGCGGCGGACTGCTCGCTGGCGTGCGCGCGGAATGCGGCGGCCCCCAGCAGGCGGAAGGGCCAGAGTGAAAACCGTCACGGCGGCGCTTCGGCCAGTTCGCGCGCGATGCGATCCAAGGCCCGCTTGCCGCACAGGCCGGCGTGAACATCCTCATAGGCGATGGCGACGTGCAGTTCGGGAGCCGCGCTGGTGAACGCGCTGGTGATCGCCGGTGCAAGGACAGGTGTCATGGTTCGCAGCGTGCCAGTTCCCCGTCCAGTGACAATCGGGAGGCTCCCGGATTATGACATAGGGGGAAGTCCTAGCACCGGTAGGGGCGGGAAGGCTGCGCGTGCGCGGCTGCAATCCCCCTCTTCAAATCGGCCAAGGGAGAAAAGAGCGAGCGCAGACCGAAGCGTCCAAGGATTCATGGTCTTGGGGCGAACAGGCCGGGCGCGGGCCCAACAAACTGGCACCCCGCTGCTTCCTCGGCGATTTGAGTGGTGCAGGTCATTTGCCATCACCTCTCATCGAACGCCAGACCGCCACGCTTGACGGGCGTTTGGCATTGGGTTGTCATCTGTCTGCGGTGGATGCTTATGTCAATTCAAAACCTGGTTATTACCAAGCGCAGGCACGGTGAACTCTGGCGGACGGCCAGCCGCCTGGTCGCAGACAGCCACTTGGCCGTGTTCACGACGACCGATGCCGCTGGAATGCCCCATGCCGCCTGGATGAATATCCTGGTGGACAGCACCATGCAGGAGGTGGTCACGATCACGGCACCGACCACCCAGAAGATCGCGAATCTTCAGGCCAATCCACAGGCTGAATGGATGCTCGCCTCGCCTTCGCTTGAAACAATCGTCTACCTTTCAGGTCCGACACAGGTTCTGCAGGGCGATGAAGCCAGGCGGCGCTGGAACCGAATGCCGGGAAAATCGAAGGCGTATTTCCGAAATTATTGCGACACGGATGATCATACGAAGTTCGCGGTGATTCGCACCCAGGTGACGAAAGTGGTCTATTGCCGCCCCATCGGATACCGCAAGACCGTCGTGGAAGAAGGATAAGAAGGCAGCCTGCCCGTGGGCGGCTTCTTGCTTCGATCAGTTTCTCTTGAATCTGCACATCGTGGAGTTTCAGACATCGATGTTCCGGTTCTCATCGTTGGCGATGTCGCTCGTAAAAGCGCGCCGTTCCACCCCGCCCGGGAGCGTCCTCGCGAGCCGGCTCGCCGGACTTACGACCCCTCGTCCTCCGTCTCCACCCAGCGGACGGCGTAGCGCAGGAGGGAGGTGCCGTCGGGCTGGTGGAGCTTCGTCTTGAGCTTCTCGCGATACACTTCCACGGTCTTGGGGCTGATGCGCAATTGCTCGGCGATTTTGCGGGTGGCAAGCCCGCGGCCCAGGAGCTGGAACACCTCGAACTCGCGGTCGGTGAGCGACTCGATGGGCGTGGTGGGAACCGCCGCCCGCCGGCCCGCGAAGCGCTCGATGGCGCGCGTCTGCATCTTCGCGCTCAAATAAATGCCCCCGGCCAGCACCTGCCGGACGGCGTCGAGGATTTTGTCGCCGCCCTCCTGTTTCATGATGTAGCCGCGCCCGCCGGCCTTGAGCACGCGCTCGGCGTAGAGCGTCTCGTCGTGCATGGAGACGACGAGCACGGGCAGTTTGTCGTGCAGCGACCGGAGATCCTTGATGAGTTCCACGCCGCTCTTGCCGGTCATGGAAATGTCCGTGATGACGAGATCCGGCTTGAGGCGGGGCACGGCCGCCAGCGCCTGGAGGGCGTCCTCCACCTGGCCGCTCACCTGGAGGCCCGGCGCGCGGTTGAGCAGCGTGGCCAGCCCCTCGCGGAACATCGGGTGGTCGTCCACAAGCAGGATGTTTTTTGGGGGCGGGGCGGCGGGCTTGGCGGGTTTGGAACTCATGGCTTTGCTTTCGCGGCGGAAGGGCTGCGGTTGAGGGTGCAGATCACCTCCGTGCCGCCCTCGGGCCGGCGCTGCACGAGGACGCTGCCGCCGATCAGGCCGGAGCGGTATTGCATGATGCGCAGTCCCATTCCTTTGGCGGAAGGGTGCGGAGTTTTGCGGTAGCTGGTTCCGTCGCTGCGCACGGCGAGGATGATGCGCTGCGCGGAGGAGGCGAGGCCGATTTCAATCCACTTCGCCTTGCCGTGCTTGATGGCATTGGTGACGGCCTCCTGCGCGATCCGGTAAAGGTGCGTGGCCACGGAGTCGTTCTCCACCCGGATCGGCCGGGGGCAGAGGAACTGGCAGTCCACCCGGAAAATGTCCGTCGTGCGCTCGGCCAGCTCGGCCAGCGCGTGCATCAATCCCTCGGGCTTGTTCTCGACCGGATAGAGGCCGCGCGCCAGCCGGCGCGTCTGGCCGACGGCGTCGGTGAGCAGGCTGGCGACCTTGGTGGCGTCCGCCGCCTGGGGGGATTTTTGCGCGGCCATGTCCTGCTTGAGCGCGTCGCACAGGCAGGCGATGCCGGCGAGCTGCTGGCCCAGGCCGTCGTGGAGATCCTGCGCGATGCGGCGCTGCTCGCGGTCGCTGATTTCCAAAACCTCCATTTCGAGGCGCTTGCGGTCGGTGAGGTCAATGCCCGCGCAGATGATGAATTCGAGCCGGCCGGCGGCGTCACGAAACGCCGTGTGCGCCCAGCCGATGGTGCGCTCGCCGCCGCTTTTCGTCCGCCAGTGGTTTTCACTGTGCAAGGCCGGCGCCCAGTCGCGCAACTGCCCGAACATTTCTTTGACGGCCTCAATTTCCCGGGAGACGGCCAGGAAATTCCACACCGGCTTGCCGCGCACCTCGTCGAAGGTGTATTCGGAGAGGGATTCGCAGGCCGGGTTGAAGCGGAGGATGCACAGTTTGGCGTCCAGCACCATCAACGCCGCGCCCGACGTGTTGAACACCGCCTGGTTGAAGGCGCTTTCGCGCTTCTGGGATTCCTCGGCGGCGGCCAGGCGCTTTTCCTTTTCCAACCGCTCGAGCGCGCGCCGCACGACGGTGGGGACGAACTCGATGAACCGCACGTCCTTGACGAGGTAGTCCAGCGCGCCGCGCTTCATCATGTCCGCGGCCACGCGCTCGTCGCCCTGGCCGGTGATGATGATGAAGGGGATCGAACGGTTGAGCGTGGCGAGGTGGTTGATCAGCTCCTTGCCCTCGATGTCCGGCAGCTTCAGGTCGAGGAGCATCAGGGCCGCCGTGTTCTGCTGGAGCCAGTCGAGGGCCGCCTTGCCGGAGGCGGCGGAGGCGGTGGCCAGCCCTTCGCGGCGGAGGGTTTTCTCCATCAGGCGCAGCAGCCCCGCGTCATCATCCACGAGGAATATGACCGGGGAGGGGAGGGCGCTGCCGGTCATGACGGAGTCAGTGGGGCGTTTTGCCGTTGATGTTGGGAACCTGCACGAGGCTGATGAACAGCCCCAGGCTCTTGATGGCCTCGGCGAACTTCTCGTAGTCCACCGGCTTGACGATGTAGGTGCTGCACCCCAGCCCGTGGCAGCGCTCCACCTCGCGCGGGTCGTCCGTGGTGGTGAGCATGGTGACGGGGATTTTTTTCAACTCCGCGTCGGCCTTGATCTGGCGCAGCACCTCCACGCCGTCCACCTTGGGCATGCGGATGTCCAGCAGGAGCAGATACGACGTGTCGTGCTTTCGTTTGGGGCCGTCGCCGCGCTGGAAAAGAAAATCCAGGGTGTCCTGCCCGTTCTCGAAACGGAGGATGGGGTTGTGCAGGCCGGCGCGCGTGAGGTTTTTTTCAATCAGGCGCACGTGGCCCGCGTCGTCGTCGGCGATGAGAATCACGACTTCTTTGGTCATGGAGGGATTATTCATATCAAGTGGGCAGGCTTGGCAAGGAGACAATGAAGGTGCTGCCCCGCCCCGGCTCGGATTCGACGCGGATTTCGCCGTTCTGCCGCTCCAGAATCCGCTGGGCGATGGTCAGCCCCAGCCCCTCGCCCGGCACGTCGGACTTCGGGTTCAACCGGTGGAAAATCTCAAAGACCTTGGACTGGTGTTCGAGGGCGATGCCGATGCCGTTGTCCTGCACGGCATAAATCACCCGTCCCTTCTCCTCGCGCCCGGCGACGGTGATTTTGCCGGGCCGGCCGGGCTGGAGATATTTCAGGGCGTTGTCCAGCAGGTTGGAGAACAACTGCGCGGTCTGCGTGGCGTCGCCCAGGCACGGCGGCAGTTTTCCAATCTCGACCGTGACGCCGACCTGCTTGATCTGGTAGTCGAGCGACTGGACGATCACCGTGACCATCGCCTCCACGTCGAGCGGCTCGATCTTCAGCGCCGCGCGGCCCAGGCGCGAAAAGCGCAGCAGGCCGGAGAGCAGGGCGTCCATGCGGGACACGCCGGTCTGGATGAATTCAATCGCCTCCGGGATGTCGCGTTCGAGGACGGCGCGCACCTCGGCGGAGCCGGCCTCGCCTTTCGCGATCAGCTCGCTCATCTGCCGGCACGCGTGGGCCAGCTCCTTGCTGAAGCCCTGCACGTTGACCAGCGGCGAGCGCAGGTCGTGCGACGCCACATAGACGATGGCCTCCAGCTCCTTGTTTTTTTCAACGAGGCTGCGCGCCAGCTCGGCGAGCCGGATTTCGTCGCGGATGCGCTCGGTGATGTCCGTGCGGATGGCGATGTATTGGACGGGTTTGCCGTCCGCGTTGAGAAAGGGGAAGATGGTGGTGTCCACCCAGTAGATGCTGCCGTCCTTGGCGCGGTTGCGAAGCGCGCCCTTCCAAATCCGCCCGCCGGCAATGGTGGTCCAGAGGTTCGTGAAGAATTCCTTGGGATGATGGCCGGAGTTGATGATGCGGTGATCCTGCCCGAGCAGTTCGCTGCGCGAGTATTTGGAAATCTCGCAGAACTTGTCGTTGACGAACGTGATGCGTCCGCGCGCGTCGGTGATGGCCACAATGGAGTGGGCGTCCAGCGCGGCCTTGAGATCTTGAAGTTCATTGACCGGGACGAGCCGGGACGCGGCCCCCGCCGTTTCCGCCTGCGAAAGCCGTTCAATCGGCATGGCACCGGCCAGGTCGGAGGAATCGTTCATGGCTGGCAGCATAATGTCCCTCGCCCGTGGATGACACGCCAAAACGGCGGCGCGGTCAGCGCGGAACACTGGCTTGATGGATTGTCGCACAACGGCGGCTTACGCCCGGACGGCGAGCTGCTTATGGGCCTGCCGGAGCTGGGCCTCGGCCTGCAGCCAGTTCTCGACGTCGTGGCTCGGCGGGCATCCCTCGCGCTGCCAGATGGCGTAGGCGAGAAAGGCAATTTCGGTCTGGCTCGGCTCGCCGTTCGGATGATCGGCGATGAGCAGGGGAGAGCTTTTCTTGGGCTTCAGAGCTTTCATAATCTTATTGTTCGTTGAGTTTCTTTTTGTTTGCACTGTTGCAAGGTGCACCCTCCTCCATGAGCCGCAACGATGCATCGCCGCAGTTCGTGGAAAGGAAAGCGGTGCGACTCACGCCACCTTGACCTCGACGGTCTTGGGCTTCGCGTCGGGGGATTTCGGCAGGTGCACGGTGAGCACGCCGTCCTTGAACTCGGCCGCGAGCCGGGCGGAGTCGGTGTTCTCCGGCAGCGTGAAGCTGCGCTCGAAGCTGCCGTAGGAGCGCTCGATGCGGTGGTAGTGCCTGCCATTCTCCTCCTTCTCGAAGCGGCGCTCGCCGGCGATGTGCAACACGTCGTCCTTCACCGTCACCTTGACATCTTCCTTCTTCACCTCGGGCAGCTCGGCTTTCACGAGGAATTCCTTCTCGTCCTCGGAGATGTCCACCAGGGGCGCCCACTCGGCCAGCGCGACGGATTCCTTGCCGCCGTTGCCGGGGAGGTTCCAGCGGCCGGCGAGCTGGTGAAGGCGGTCTTCGAGTTCCTGCATTTCGCGGAACGGTCTCCATTTGGTTATCAGGCTCATGGTTGGTATTTTTTTGATGGGCGGTTGTTGTTCTCGCCCGCCGTCGGCCTCCGCCCGCTGGGGCTGACGGCGGGAATTCTTGTGTCACGCCGCCTTCGGCAGATGCGCGCGGTAGCCCGTCGGCGATTCGCCGGTGATTCGCCGGAAAATGCGGTTGAAGTGCGTGAGCGACTGGAAGCCCACTTCGTAGGCGATTTCGCTGACGCGGAAATTCGGGTTGAGCAGATACTCCTTGGCCCGCTCGACGCGGAAGCGCGAGACGTATTCCGTGAAACCGAGGCCGGTGGCCTTTTTGAACAGCTTGCAGATGTGCCAGAGGCTCGCGTGCGCGGCGGTGGCGGCGTCGGCCAGCGAGAGATCCTCCGTGTGCCGCTCGCGCACGAGGGCCATCACCCGCTCCACGCAGGGCGGCGTGGTGTTCTGCTGCTGCAGGACGAGCTGGTTGGACAGCGCGCCGAGCTGCTGCGCGAAGGTTTCCAGCAGCGTCATGATGCCGTCGTATTCCCGGCGCGCGATCACCGGCGTGGCAAAGAAGGCCGCGCGAATTTCTTCTGAATCCTCCTCGATACCCAGGCTGTGCAGCAGGGTTTCCACGCGGCTGAAGTCCCCCGGCTTCGGCGGGCGGCAAAACACCTGCCCCGTCACCAGAAAGCCGATAATCTGCCCGCCCGCCCGCACCGGGATGGCCGTCTCCGAAAGCCCGAACGGGCACGTCATCGTCCGCGCGCCGTCCCGGGCGGCGGCGCGCAGCTCCTGTTGAAACGTCAGCCAGGCCGCGCAGGCCTTGCTGTGCCGCGCCAGCACCGCGCCCAGGCGGCTCTGGTGGCGGTCGCGATGGTGCGGCAGTTGGAACGTCTCCACGGGCTGCAACGACAGCGGCAGTTTGACCGCGTTCCCAAACGCGCGGGAATAGTTGCGGAACAGTTCCGACGCCGCCAAAGTCTCGACCAGCCGCCGGCTTTTTTCCTCCGCGCCGTCCGGCGGGGCCACGGCCGGTCGGGCCGCCGTGCAACTGGCCTGGGCGATGGAGGTGAATCCCAGCACCCGGCTGGAGACGGTCTCCGTGCGATGCGGCTCCGCCTTGAGCTGCAGGCCGGCTCCATTCACTGTGAAGCGCGGCGGCGCGGCGGCGTGGCCGTTGGAAGTTTCGACCGGGCGGTTCCCGCGCAGGGTTCCGTTGGTGTGGCGGCGGAAGTCGTTCGATAAAATTTTCATGCGCGCAATAATTGGCGGCGGTGCGCCAACAAACAATCGGTGGACCGCCTGAAGTTCGCGGGCGCAAAACCATTATCCCGATAGGGGATTCCCCTATCCCGCGCCGGGGAAAGGTTCCCTGGCGCTCACCTTTTGCTTTTCCGCCGCGCCGGTTTGCGTTAAAGAAGCGTCCCGTGTATCTGGAATTTTACGGCCTCAACGAGCCGCCGTTCAACATCACGCCCAGCCCGCGCTTCCTGTTCTTCAGCGCGAAGCACCGCGAGGGGTTGAACCACCTGCTCTACGCCATCCGCGAGCGCAAGGGCTTCGCCCAGCTCACCGGCGAGGTCGGCGCGGGCAAGACCACCATCTGCCGCGCGTTGCTCGGCGAACTGGACGCGCACTACGCCACCGCGCTCATCCTCAACCCCGCGCTCGACGCCAGCCAGCTCCTGCAGGCCATCGCCATCGAGTTCGGCCTGAACGTGCGCGGCAGGGATCGCCTCGACACCGTCGCAGCGCTCAACCAGTTCCTGCTCGACCAGCTCCAGAAGGGCCACGACGCCGTGCTGATCATTGACGAGGCGCAGAACCTCACGGACGATTTGCTCGAACAAATCCGCCTCCTCTCCAACCTCGAGACCGACGACCGCAAGCTCCTGCAAATCGTCCTCATGGGCCAGCCGGAGCTGCGCGACCGGCTCAACGCCCACGGCCTGCGCCAGCTGCGGCAGCTCATCACCGTGCGCTTCCACCTCAACCCGCTCAACCGCGACGAGGTGGCCCGCTACATCCAGCACCGCCTCGAAGTCTCCGGCGGCAACGGCGCGCCCTGGTTCACGCGCGGCGCGATCTGGCGCATCCATCGCTACAGCGGCGGCATCCCGCGCCTCGTCAACGCCGTGTGCGACAAGTGCCTGCTCGCCGGCTTCGTGCAGCAGCGCGACGAAATCAATTTCTGGACCGTCGGCATGGCCATCCGTGAACTGGAAGGGGAAATCCAAGTATGAGCCTCATCAACGACGCGCTCAAACGGGCGAACCAGACCCCGCCGGGCAAATCGTCCGCGCCGCGCCCGCCGCTCCCGCCCGCCGCCGAAAGCCATCCCGGCAAACCGCCCCTGTTTTTTTTCGCCGCCAGTGCGGTCGTCGTGATTCTGCTCGGGGTGGGCGGGTGGCTCGTGTGGACGGGGGCTTTTGGAAAACCAAAAAGCGCACCTGCGGTTCCCGCTGCCACCGCGCTGGATGAGCCGCATCTGAAAACGCCGCCCGCCGCCAACTCTGAAATACCGCCCGCGCCCAAGATGCCGTCGGCGGGCGGGCGGCTTCCCGTCGCGCCCGCCAAGTCCACGGCTTCCGCCGCGCTTTCCAAACTGACCGCGCAGGCCGAGGTGGAGGCGATGGAGAGAAAAATATTCAGCCATGCCGGGGCCAGGCCCGCACCGCCCGCACCCGTCCAGAAACCGGCTCCCGCCCCGCCAGTGCCCGCCGCGCCACCCATGCTGGCGGAGACAAAACCAATGGCGTCCGCCCCCGTCCCTGCGCCCGCGCCAGTTCCACCCGTCGCGGCAAAAATTGAAACCGTCGCGCCCGCGCCGCCGCCAGTTGCCGCCCCGGCTCCCGCCCCGCCTGCTGCCGCCGTTCCCCCGCCGCCCGCGCCGCCGCCGTTTCCCGCGCTCAAGCTGCGCGGCATTTTTTACCGGCGCACCAACCCCACCGCGCTCATCAACGGCGAGACCGTTGCCGAGGGCGAAACGGTGGACGACGCGAAGGTCGTCAAGATTGACCGCGAGTCCGTCACCGTCGAATGGCGCGGCCAGTCGCGCGTGCTCCGCCTGCCATGAGCGCGGACGCCGGCCCCGCCGCGCCGCCGTGCGTCCTCTTCGAGGATGAGCACTTGCTCGTGGTGAACAAGCCGGCGGGCGTGAACACCCACGCCCCCGCGCCGTTTGCCGGCGAGGGGATTTACGACTGGCTGCGCCACCGCGAGCCGCGCTGGGCCGGCCTCGCGATCATTCACCGGCTCGACAAGGAAACCTCCGGCGTGCTGGTGTTCGGCAAAACCCCGCTGGCCAACCGCTCGCTCACGGAACAGTTCACCCGGCGCGCCGTCCGCAAAAAATATCTTCTGCTCACCGACCGCCCGGTGCCCGGCAAACCGTTCACGGTGAAATCCAATCTCATCCGCAGCGGCGAAAAATACGCGAGTCAGCGCGGCGGAACCAGCGGCGAGGCGGCGGAGACGCGGTTCCTCGTTTTGAATTCATCCTTCATCCTTCATCCTTCATCCTTCAGCTTGGTGGAGGCCGAGCCGCTCACGGGCCGCACGCACCAGATTCGCGTCCATGCGGCGGAGAGCGGCTTTCCGATTCTCGGCGACACGCTTTACGGCGGCACGGGGGCGGCGCGCGTCTGCCTGCACGCGGCGGAACTGCGGTTCAAACATCCGGCGACACAGGCGGAAATTATTTTTTCCGCCCCGGCGGATTTCACCGCCGACGCGCGGCTCGCCCTGCGCGCGGCCTTCATCGCCGACGGAGAGCCCAATGCCTGCCGCCTGATTCACGGCGCGGCGGACGGCTGGCCCGGCTGGCACGTCGAGCGGCTCGGTGATTTTCTGCTGTCGCAGGGCGAAGCGGAATTGATTCCCAAACAACGGCAGACACTCGAAGAACTGGCGCGCTCATTTCGAGCGCGCGGCGTGTATCACAAAATCCTCAACCGCCAGATCCGCCGCGCGGCGGCGGCGGAAAACTCCCCGCAGTTCGTCTTCGGCGAGCCGGCGCCGGAGGCGTTTTTGATTCGCGAGAACGGCGTGCAGTTCGAGTTGAGTTTCGGCGAGGGCTATTCCGTCGGCCTGTTCCTCGACCAGCGCGACAACCGCCGGCGCCTGCTGACCGGCCACATCGCGGCGGATTTCCCGCTGCTCAATTCAAAACTCAAAACTCAAAACTCAAAATTGGAAGTGTTGAACGTCTTCGCCTACACCTGCGGCTTCTCGGCCTGCGCCGCGCGGGCGGGCGCGCGGGCGACGAGCCTCGATCTCTCGAAAAAATATCTGGAATGGGGCAGGCGCAATTTCGCGCTGAACGGCCTCGACTCGGCGGCGCACGACTTCATCTTCGGCGACGCCTTTGACTGGATGAAGCGGCTGGCGAAGAAGGGCCGCGCGTTCGACGCCGTGATTCTCGACCCGCCGACCTTCTCGCAGTCGAAGGCGGGCGGCGCGTTCCGCGCGGAGAAGGATTTTGGCCGGCTCGTGAACGCCGCGCTGCCGCTGGTGAAGCCGGGCGGCGTGCTGTTCGCCTCGACGAACGCGGCGGGGCTGCCGCCGGAAAATTTTTTGGGAACGATTTCCCGCGCCGTGGCGGACACAGGCCGGAAAATTACGCAGCAGCATTACGCGCCGCAGCCGCCGGATTTCCCCATCACTCGCGCGGAGCCGGGCTACTTGAAGACCGTCTGGCTGCGGGTGGCGTGAGCAGAACCACGGAACACACGGAAAAGGCGCGGAGTTGGAAGTAAAACCGCTCTGGAATTGAATTGTTTCGGCCAGCCAATCTTCCTTTGCACCGCCGCGAAAGTTTCTCTTCCGCGTCTTCCGTGTGTTCGGTGGTTGAAATTTCCGGCTACCGCTCGATGACGCGGTAGAAGCGCAGCAGGTTGTTCGTCGCCTCCGAGTCCTCCAGCAGGAACCAGCCGTTGGTCAGCGTGAGCGGGCGCGGGAGCACCTGCCAGTTGGTCGTGTCCAGGCCGGTCTCGGTCTCCACCACGAAATTCGCCGGGGCCGCCAGCGCCATGCTGCCGCCGTCCTCGTCGCCGAAGAGCACGCGCACGCGCCCGTCGGGCAGGCGGCTGGCCTGCCAGATGCGCTGGGCGACCGTGACGCGCAGCGTGAAGTTGGTCGTGACCGTGCCGGCGGAGTTCGTCACCACCACGTCGAAGCCGCCGCCCGCCGCGCGGTTGGTGAGGCTGGTGAGCAGCAGGGTCGTGTTGGTTTCATTCGGCAGCGCGACGCCGCTTTTGCGCCACTGGATTCCCGGCGGCGGCGCGCCGGTGGCGGTGATGGAGAAGGACGCCGTTCCGCCCGCCATCACGACCTGGTTGGTGGGCGCGATCACGATGACCGGCGGCGTGGAGGCGTTCACCGTGAGCACGGCGGGCGGCGCGCTGGTCACGCTGCCGTTGGCGTTGGCAACCACCACGTCGTAGCTGCCGGCGTTGGTGGACTGGACATTGTTCAGCGTGAGCGTCGCGCTGGTCGCGCCGCTGATGTTCGCGCCGCCCTTGCGCCATTGGTAGGTCGGCGCAGGCGAGGCGACGGCGGCGACGGTGAACACGGCGGTGCCGCCGACGGTGACGGTCTGGCTTGCCGGCGCGGCGGTGATCGTCGGCGGCCCCTGCACGGTGAGGGAGACGACGGTGCTGCTGGCGGAGCCGACGGAGTTGGTGACAAAGAGGTAATAGTCTCCCGCGTTCGTGGCAACGATGGCTTCAAAATACAGGGTCGTAAAATTCTCGCCCGGCAGATCAATGAAATTTGTCTGGCCCAGCGGACGGAAGCGCCACTGGTGAACCAAGGGGGCCGACCCTTGAGTGAACGCATCGAAGAAAATTTCCGCCCCGAGGGCGGCGGTCTGGCTCACCGGCTGGGGGTTGATACTCGGTGGAGTAAGCACCGTGAGCACGGCGGGCGGCGCGCTGGTGACGCTGCCGGCGGGGTTGGCGACGACCACGGTGTAATTGCCGGCGTTGCCGTTCTGGACGTTGTTGATCGTGAGCGTGTCGCCGGTTGCGCCGCCGACATTCACCCCGTTCCGCCGCCATTGATACGTTGGCGCGGGCGTGCCCGTGGCCACCACGGCGAAATTCGCCGTGCCGCCGACGGCGACGGACTGGTTCACCGGCCCGGAGGTGATGACGGGAACCGTCATGATGGTGAGCACGGCGGGCGGCGAACTGGTCACGGCCCCGTAGATGTTCGTGACGACGACGACGTAGCTGCCCGCGCTGGCAAACTGCACGTTGGTGAGGCCGAGCGTGGCGTTCGTCGCGTTGGGCAGGTTCGTGCCGTCCTTGCGCCACTGGTAGCCGGGGGCGGGCGAGCTCAAGGCGGTGACGGAGAAATTCGTCGTCACGCCGGCAAGGACGGTGAGGTTCGTGGGCGGCACGGTGATTTGCGGCGGGCCTTGCACGGTGAGCGTCACGACGCTGCTGGTGGCGCTGCCGGCGAAGTTCGCGAGCACCGCGCTGTAGCTCCCGGCGTCGGTCTGCTGGACGTTGGGAAGGGAGAGCGGGTTGCTCGTTGCGCCGGGAATGTTCACGCCGCCCTTGCGCCATTGCACGCTGGGCGGGGGCACGCCGGTGGAGTTGAACGAGAACATCGCCGTCGCGCCCACGGCGACGGTCTGGCTGACGGGCTGCTGCGTGAAGGACGGCGGCATGGACACCGTGAGCGTCGCCACCTGGCTCGTGACCCACGCGAGCGAGTTGCTGACAATCACGTCGTAGCTGCCCGCATTGGTGAGGACGAGGTTGTTGAGCGTGAGCGTGGGACTGTTGTTGCCGGCGAGCACGCCGCCATCCTTGCGCCAGCGGTAGGTGAGCGGCGTGTTGCCGGTCACCGTCACGGTGAAGGACGCGCTGCCACCGACGATGCCCTCCGTGCTTTGGATATCTGACGTGATGACCGGCGAACCCGGCGGGTTGTTGACGTTGATGGTCAGATTGGCGGTAATACCGTCATAGATTTCGTTCGTGGCCAGCAATGTGATTGGGGAATACACCCCTGACACTGTGGGCACTCCACTGATGACGCCGGTGTTGGTGTTTATCGTGATCCCCGGCGGCAGCGGATTGGCCACGAATCTGTAGTGATATCCATCTAAATAGTCGGGCGGAGTGCCGGGCGCTGGATCGGTCGTAATCCGATACGTGAATGACTGTCCGCGCGTGGCGTTAGTAACTGCGCCGCTGGTAATCCTAGGGCCGGTCGCGCCGGCAATCGCATGAAAGCCAAACAGCGCCACCGCGCCGCAGGCCCATTTCATGACCAGCGCCCAGCCGGTGGAACCCTGCGCGGCGGGCAGCACCGCGCGGCAGAGCGGCGCGACCTGTAGCGCCAGCGCCAGCAGCAGCGAGGCGGCGCGGGCGGTTTGCGCGAGTTGTGCGAGTCGAAACATGGTCATCCGCACGCCAAGGAGCTGAAACAGCTCAACTCCAGCGTGCTTGGGCCAACAGTAAGCCCAAACCGGCGGGATTTCCAAGCTTGTTTTGGAATGAGCTGTCCACCAGTCAGAAGGCCGCGCCGGTGCGTTTCCGTTGCGTGAAACCGCAGCATTCCCGGTAGCCCACGCTCCGCGCCAGTTCAATGGCGCTCGCAAAATCCATCCCCACCTCGCCCGGCGCGTGCGCGTCGGAGCCGAAGGTGATGGGCACCCCGCGCTCGAACGCCATCTGGAGGATTTGCCGGCTCGGGTAAATCTCTTTGCAATCCTTCCGCAGGCCGGCGGTGTTGAGTTCGACGGCCACGCCCTTGCTCGCGGCGGCGCACAGAAAGCGGTCGAACAGCGGCGTGCAGTCGCGGTCGGGATAGAAACGAAACTTCTTCGGCAAGTCCGCGTGGCCGATGATTTCAAACAGCCCGGACTCCGCCGCCATCGTCAGCCGCTCGAAATAAACCGACCAGACCTCGTAGGCGTCGCGGTGCTTCCACTCGGAGATTTTCGCCGGATTATCCACGTCCCACTCGCCGGTTGCTTGCACCCTCTCCCCTTCCGAAGGGGAGAGGGATGGGGTGAGGGGTGGCTTCCGATCCGAAACGTAATGAACCGATCCGATGAAATAATCCCACGGATGCCGCGCGGCCAGCTCGCGAATCCACTCCTCGTGGCCGGGCAGGTAATCCACTTCCAGCGCGAGCTTGATGGTGAGCTGCGGGAACTCGCGCTCGGCGCGGCGGACTTTCTCCACGTATTCGTCGAGTTGGTCGGCGCGCATCCGCCAGTTGTCGAAGTCGTCCCGCCGCATCGGCGAGTGGTCGGTGAAGCCGATTTCCGTCAATCCCACCTTGACCGCCTGCGCGGCGTATTCCACCGGCTCGCCGACGGCGTGGCGGCAGAGCGGCGTGTGCATGTGGTAATCGGCAGGCAACGGCATGGGGTGAACTTTAGCGCGGCGCACGGCGGAGGCCAACGGATTGTTGCGGGGAACTCTGGGAAATTATTTTCCCGCCGCAGGGCCGGGCGCGGCATCGCCGTCGCGCTTGCGCGCGGGCAGCAGGGTGCAGGCTTCCTTGCAGCCGAACCAGCGGCTCAAGAGATGGCGGTTGCGGCTGATCCACATATAAACCCGCTCGGCCACCCAGATGACGCCGGGAATCCACAGCACCAACGCCAGCGGCACGAGCAGCGGCATTCGCAGGCCGACGAAACGAATGCACCGCGCGCCGCGATGAATCTGCCCGTCCAGCGCGATGCAGTGAATGGCCTCCAGCAGCGCCGCGCGCGTGAGGCCGGGCGCGAGCGCGGCGGCGCGGGGATCGGCGATGGGCAGGAGCTGGACGACGTGGCACCAGTCCAGCCACGTGAGCAGCCGCATCTGAAACGTGCAGAGCGGGCAGTCGCCGTCGTAGAGGACAATGTGGCGGGCGGTGTTCTTCATCAAAGCTGTGGTGAACCTACGGGCGCGCGGCGGGCGCGTCAATTTGCGACATTGGAATTCCGCGCTGGACTTTGCGGTGCCCGCGCTCTACACACGGTTCAAAATCAAATTCACCGCCATGCGCTTCACCTGCTTCGCCCGGAAAATTATTCTCCGCCTGCTGCTTGTTGGGTTCGCCGCCGTGCCGCTGGCGCTGCTGGCCGCGTCCAAGCCCACGGTCGTGCTCGTCAGCGGCGAATACGAATACAGCTCCATGCTCACGCTGCCCGCGCTCAAGACGCGGCTGGAGACGGACTATGGCTTCAACTGTGTCTATCTTGAACGCAAGGGCGGCGAGAACATTCCCGGCCTTGAAGCTCTTGATCGCGCCGACCTCGTCATCCTCATCATCCGGCGGATGACGCTGCCGGAGGAGCAGTTGGGCCGGTTCAAGAAATACCTCGCCGCTGGCAAGCCGCTCATCGGCCTGCGCACCGCGAGCCACGCGTTTGAAAACTGGAAGGCATGGGACAACGAGGTGCTCGGCGGCAACTACAAGGGCCATCACGGCAACACCATCGTCGCCATGGCGCGGGTGAATGCCGCCGCCGTTAGTCATCCCATCCTCAAGGGCGTGGCCGCCGAGTTCGCCACCGGCGGCTCGCTCTACAAAACCACGCCGCTCGCGCCGGGCGCGACGCTGCTCATCAGCGGCAGCATCCCGAGCCAGCCCGCCGAGCCGATGGCGTGGACGCACACCTATCAGGGCGCGCGCGTCTGCTACTCGTCGCTGGGCGACCCGAAGGATTTCTTCAGCCAGCCGTTCATGCAGCTGCTCGTCAACACCGTGTTCTGGGCGCTGGACAAGCCCGCGCCCGCCGCGCCGGTGAAGGCGTTCGCCTCGCTGCCGCCGAAGAAGGTCAGCCTCGAACAGTTCGAGAACCTGGCGGGCCACAAGAAATTCACCGTGCTCGATGTGCGGACGCCGCACGAATACTCCGTCGGCCACGTCGTCCGCGCCACGCTGCTGCCGTGGGGTTCCGACGACTTCGAGAAGAAGGCCGCCGCGCTGAACAAGGACGAGCCGCTCGCCCTGCACTGCGCCCGCGGCTCGCGCAGCGCCAAGGCCGCCGAGAAGCTCCACGCGCTGGGCTTCAAGTTCATCTACGACTTTTCCGGCGGCATGGCCGAGTGGGAGGCGGCGGGTAGGAAAGTCGTGGAAGAAAAGTAGGACGGCGGCTACAGCAGTCCCGCGCGTTTCCGCAGCAGCCATTCAATCGTGAGCAGCGCCACGATCGGCACGAACCACCACCAGCTTTGCCAGAGCGCGGTGTCGCTCTCGATCACGATGCCCTGGCTCAACGGCTTGAGCCGCTCGACGAGCGCGCCCGCGTCCTCCTCGCGGTAGTATTCGCCGCCGGAGTGAAAGGCGATCTGGCGGAGCAGTTCCTCGTCGCAGTTCAAGTGCGCCAGTTCGCCGGCACCCGGCGGGGCGACGAGAATTTCCGTGCGCGCCTTCATCTCGTCCTCCGGCAGGCCGGCGACCTGCACGCGCACTTCGTAGCCGCCCTCGGCGAGCGCGGGCGTGCGACCGCGATACACGCCGGGATTGGTCTCCTCGGCGGCGAGCGCGACGGTGGCGGTCTTGCGCCCGTTCTGGAAGAGCAGCGCCTCGGGCTTCGCGCCGCTCATCAACTGGCCCTGCGCATCGCGCACGCGAACGCTGATTTCGCCAATCTCGTCGGGCTTGCGCGTGAGCGCGCCGGAATCGAGCGCGACGAATTTGTCCTGCACCGGATACGGCTCGTCCATGATCCATTTGGCAATCTGGTTCCACACTTTCTGGTGATACAGATCGGCGACCTCGTAGCGCCAGCGCCATGATTCGTCGAAGGCGGCGTAGAGCACGCGCCCCGCACCGAAGCGCCGGAACGCCAGTGCCGCGCCCCTGCGCTCGCCCACGAACGCCTCCATCAGCGTCTCCGTGCCGGGCAGCGCCTCGGCGGGCGCGACCCAGTGCGGGCCTTTGAGCGAGAGCCACAGGCGCGCGTTCTCCTGCGGGTCGGACACGAGGTTCAGCGCCGACACGCCCGCGCCGGCGGAGCTGATCCGCAGCTTCGCGCGCACGTCCTCGATGGGCTGGCCCTGCCATTTGACGGGAAACAGCGCCTCCAGCGGCGAGCCGGTGAAGCGCGACAACTGCTCCAGCCGCCCGTCAATGAAGATGAGGCCGCCGCCGCGCTTCTCGACGAACTCGCGAATCCACTCCAGCTCGTCGGGCTTGAGCTGGCCCTGCGGCAGATCGCCGAAAATAATCAGGTCGTAGGTGAACAGCGTCTCGCGATCCGGCGGGAACTGCTCCGCGCCCTTGCCGCGAATCCACGGCTTCTGCTCGCCGCCGAGGCCCGCGAGCAGCGCGGTCAAATCCCAGCGCTGGTCGCGCTCGAAAAGATTCCGCAGGTAGCGGAACTCCCAGCGCGGGCGTCCGTCCATGAGCAGCACGCGGGGCTTCTGCGTGATGGCGCTCAAGCGCAGCGCGCCGTTGTTGTTCGCCGCATTTTTCTCGCCGTCGAGCACGCTGGCGGAGACTTTCAGGTTCACCGGCAGGCTGCTGATCTTGATGTCCTTGTCCTGTTTCTTGAGCTGGCCGGCGACGAATTCCTTGATCGAAAAATCGTAGCGGATCGTCCGTGAGTGGCGCTGCTCGGTGACAAAATCCTTCTGCCAGAGCACCTCGCCTTCGCACTCGATTTTCACCGTGAACTTCAGGCCGGGCCGCACGTCGTCCTTGAGCACAATCTCGCCGTTCACGCGCGCGTCGGCGTAGAGCGACTCCGGGCCTTTGACCTCGATGATGGCGAGGTCCTGCGGCAGATGCTGCATTCCCAGGCCGACGGTGTAGATGGGAATGCCGCGCTGGCCGAGCATCTTTGCGAGTTCGACGGGCGAGGAACCGTCGTTGTGCTGGCCGTCGGAAAACAGCACGACGCCGACGCGCTCGCCGCCCTTCGCGTCCTGCACGCGCTCCTTGATCGCGTCGGCGAGGTCAGTCGGGTGGTTTGTCGCGGCGATTTTGAACGCCTGCGGCTGGCTGCCCGCCTCGCCTGACTTCCCCGCGCCGGGCCACCAGAGCAGTTCCGATTTGCGCGCGGCCAGCGCGGACAACTCGACGTTGTGCTTGGCCGCAAGGCGCGAGAAGAAACTTTCATTACCACTGAACAACAGCGCCTCCAGCCGCTGCCAGCGCGTGGCGGCGTCGAATTTTTTCTCCACCGGCTTGAACGCCTCGGGCGTGGCGGCGGCGGAGCGGAACATATGATCCGTGAACGCCTTGTTCAGCTCCTTCTCCCAGCGCCACGCGGTGCCGGAGAAAATCGTGAACACGGGCGCGGCCTTGGCCGGCGCGTTGGTGGCCGCCGCGCCGCCGAGGCCGCTGGCCGTCGCGAGCAGTTCGGATTGAAACTTGGAAATCTGCGCGGACGAGTTCGGCCACGAGCCGGATTTCATCTTGCCAAGATGATCGTTCGCGGCCCCGGTTTCGCGCGCGATGTTCTGCGCGAGTTCCTTCAGCTCGTTCACCGTCATGCCGGCCTTCGCCGACGCGGCGAGGCGCTGCGCGCGCCCGACGCTTTCGCCGGCGCGCTGAAGATCGGCGTCGAACTTGTCCGGCGGCAGCCAGCCGAGCTGCTGCGCGATGAAAAGTTTGCGCGGCAGCTCCATCTGCTCGTCGGTGAGGCCCATGCTCTCCGAGGCGTCCACGAAGAGCAGCACGCGCGCGAGCTGGCCGAGCGTCTTGCGGTGATGCAGCACCGGGCCGGTGAGCATCATCACGATGAAGAAGACCACCAGCGCGCGCAGCGTGGGCAGCAGCCAGCGTGCGGTGTCGGTGCGGGTGCGTGTCTCGCGCCAGTAAAAAATCCACGCCACCGCCGCCAGCACCAGCGCCGCCAGCAGCCCCGCCCAAGGATTCCATTCGCCGATGAAGCGCAGCTCGGTGACGTTGTTTGTCATTTCACCACCTCGGCTGGACGCGGAATTTTTTGAGGCGCGGAAGTTCGCCGCCGGGCAAACCACTGTTGCAGGAACAATTCCACGAAGATCAGCGCGAGCAGCGCCCACAGCAGCGACCGCCAGAGTTCGCGGCCAAAGCGCCGACCCTGGTCGCGCTCCTTGTATTCCTTGAGCGAGTGAACCAGCGTCGCGTCCATCGCCTTGGCGAGCGACTCCTGCTCGGCGCGGTTCAATTGCTGCAAGTTCGACTCCTCGCGCGTCGTGTGAACGACGAAATGAATCACGCTGTCGTCCGGCGCGGTGAGCAGATACAGGCCGGGCCGCTGCGTTTGCGCGAACTCCACGTAGCTGCGCGTGCCGCGCGTGGTGATGGTCGCGTCGTGGCGGTTGCCGGCGGGATCGGTGAAGGTGGCTTTGCGACCCGCCGCCGGTTTGTCGAGAAACGCCGCGATGGGCTTGCCCACCTCGACGTTGCGCGGCGGATAAACCGTCGAGGCGAGATACGTCACGAGCCGCTGCATGAGCG
This sequence comes from Verrucomicrobiota bacterium, assembly GCA_016235585.1. Lineage (GTDB taxonomy): Bacteria > Verrucomicrobiota > Verrucomicrobiia > Limisphaerales > JACRJY01 > JACRJY01. The sequence goes on from JACRJY010000017.1 coordinate 20,776, forward strand.
GCAGGTAAAACGGTCGCACTGGCAGGTTGCCCCAGTCGGCGTCGCACGGCGTGGTGCACTGAATCACGCGGCCCTCGCCGACCTTGCGCTCGATCAAAAACGGATCGCCGCTGTCGAGCCGCGCCATGACGGACACCGGCGAATCGCCGCCAAGCGCCGGAGCTTTGGTTTTATACCAGAGCTTGATCTCGCCATCGGCAAGGTTGCCGCTGCGCGGGTCGTTGAAAATCTCCAGCGCGGGATGGTTGAAATGCTCCGCGACGATTTTCGCGCGCGGCGCGTTGTCCTCAATGCCGCCGGCGAGCGTGGTTAGCGGCATCGGCAGCAAACCCTCGTTGTCCGCGAGCGTGGTGTTATACCACTGCGGATTGATGCGGTTGCCGGGGAAGATGAGCAGGCCGCCGCCTTCATAGACGAAGTGTTTCAGTGCGCGCACCTGCGCGTCGGTCAACTGCCGCACATTCGCCAGCACGATGACGCGCGATTTCGCGATGGCGTCCGGCGTGAGTTCGCGCGCCTCGGCGGTGACAACGCGGGTGATGATCAAATCCGTAAGGTCGGCTTTCTTCGCCTGTCCGAACGGCTGGAGTGCGATGTCCAGAAAATCCGTCTCGCCTTTGAGCGGTTCCTTGCTGGGATCGCCATTCACGAGCAGCACCGGCACGCGATCCCACACGGGGATGCTCGCCTGGAGCGAGTTGTCGGCCTTGAGCGCGTCGGCATCGGCAAACACCTCGACGACGTGCGAGCCGGCGGTGTCGAACGTGTGCGAGAAGAGCACCTGCCGCTGCTCGCCCGCGCCGAGCGAGATTTGCGAGGCCGAGCGCTCCTTGCCGTCCACGCGGAAATAGACGCGCAGATCCGGGTAATCACGCTCGCCCCAGTTGCGGAGGTTCGCGCGCAGTTGCATCGGCTGGCCGACGCCGAGCACGACGCGCGAATAGTCGAGCGACTCGACGCTGACGTTGTCCTTCACCTCCGCGCCGACGTGAAACAGCGTGACGTGTGGCGGCAGCGGCATCTGCTTGAACGCCTCCAGCGCGCGGGCGCGGGCGCCAGCCTCCTTCTCCGAACAACTGATGCGTTGAAAATCCGTGAGGACGACGACCTCGCGGTGCGAGTGGCCCATCTTGCTGAAAATGTTTCCCGTGGCTTCGAGCGCTTCAGGGAACGCGGCGCGGCCATAGCCGGCGTCGAGCTTGGCGAGTTCCTGATTCACGCGCCCGGTGTCGAACGTCGGCGATTCCAGCAGCGTCGAGACGCCGCCCGCCGTCAGCACCACGGAGACATCCGAGCCGCGCGCGAGGTCTTCGATGATGCGAGCGGTGTTTTCGCGCGCTTGGGCGAAAGCCGAAGTGCCGCTACCGGCATCCATCGAGTAACTGTTGTCCAGCAGCACGACGAGCGAGGTTTTGGCCGCGCCCATGAGCTGCAACGCGCCGGTCAGCACGGGCCGCGCCATGCACAGCGCGAGCAGCGCCGGCACGAGGCAGCGCACGAGGAGCAGGATGAGCTGTTCAAGACGCAGGCGGCGGCGGTTGGTGCGGAACGCGGCGTCGAGCAGGTGCATCGCGCCCCATTTCACGACACGGAACCGATGGCGGTTGAAGAAGTGGATGATGATCGGAATGCTCGCCGCCGCGAGACCGCCGAGAAGGATGACGTTGAGGAAGGTCATGCGGCGTTAATTCAGAGCGGACTTTGCCGCTGTTCGATTACCAAATCAATTGGCACAACGCCCTCCGCTGACTTGATGAAGTTGTCCGCGCGGGCGTCCACGACGATCACGTTGTCTGTCGGGCGGTGCCAGCCAAAGTAGGAATTGGGCAGCGGCTCAAATCCGAGCGAGTCCATGAACTGCCCAATTTCTTGTTCGGTCGGGTGCGGATTGACCGGGTCTTCCGCGCGAATCCACGGCTGGGAAATCACCACGGAAGGTTGCAGGCCTTGTTGTCCGATGATGAACGGCTGGCCGAATGCAACGCCTTCTAGCCGCAAGTCGGCGTTGAACACGCGGTTCATTGCCGCCAGGCGGTGAAGATAGAACAACGGCGTCGCCGCCATTTGCTGGCCCTTGGCATCCGGCGTCACTCCAAATGTTCCCGGATAGGAGCGTTTGATTGCCCGGTTGTCGGAAGGGCGATGGAAAACTTCGTGCTCGGCGGTGGTGGCCGGATGCTGTTGCAAACCGGTAAAAAAAGAATCAGGCAGAATCAATCCGCACCGCTGCGCCCATTCTACTAGGCGGCAAGCTTGGTGGTCGATTTCCGGCGTGCCGCTGCGGAGGCCCGCATCTGACGCCCGACTTCCGCCGATGAAGGCGGCGGCATCTGACGCAAGGTCTGCATCCGGCGCACCAGCCAGGCCGGGGCTGGAATCATTGGTTGTGACTGCGGCTTCATTTCGAGTGTCAGCATGGTTTGTGGATTGTTTCTTGTCAATACTCCCGCCGGCCGGCGCGGGTTTTGCCGCCGGCATCTTTAACGGTTGGTCTGGCTTCTTCATCACATCGCCATCCGCCGCGTCAGATAGTGCGCCAGCGCCTCGGCGTAGGGCTTGTCCGTGAGCATCGGCACGAGGTCAATGCGGTGGCGGTGGCAGCCCGCCGTCAGCTCGTCCTGAAACTGCCGCAGGTTGTCCAGATAGACGGAGCGGAACTGCGCCGGGTCAATCAGCCGGTGCTGGTCGGCGACCTCCAGCGAATCGAACTTGGTCCATTGTTTGAAGGGAAATTCCATCTCATCGCGGTCGAGGATTTGGAACAGCATCACCTCGTGCCGCGCGAAGCGGAAGTGCGCGAGCGCCGAGGTGAGTTCCTTCACGTCACCGAAGCAGTCGGACAAAATGATGAGCAGCCCGCGCCGGTGAATGCGCGGCACCAGTTCGTGAAAGACATCGGACAGCTCGGTTTCGCCGCCGGGCTGGCTCTGCTGCAATTCATCCATCAGCACGCGCAGATGCGCCACGCCGGAGCGCGGCGGGATGAAGCGGCGGATGCGCGTGTCAAACGTCACGAGGCCCACGGTGTCGCGCTGCTGGAGCATGAGGTAGGCGAGCGCGGCGGCGAGGCGGCGGGCGTATTCGGCCTTGTGCGGTGCGGCGCGGCCGTAGGCCATTGAGCCGCTCAAATCGAGCAGGATGGTGGCGCGGAGGTTCGTCTCCTCCTCGAACTCGCGGATGTAAAAGCGGTCGGTCTTGCCGAAGACCTTCCAGTCGAGCCGGCGGATTTCATCGCCCTGGACGTATTGGCGGTGCTGCGCGAACTCGATGCTGAAGCCCTTGTGCGGCGAGCGGTGCAGTCCGGAGTAAACGCCCTCGACCACCAGCCGCGCGACGACCTGCAGATTGGAAATCTTCTGCAGCTCGGCGGGCGTGAGAAAGTCGGAGACGTGGGACATGGTCAGCGGAAATTTATTCTAGCCACGAATGAAACACGGATTGAACACGGAGGTTTGGTTAATTCGCCTTGGGCCGCACGCCATTAATTGCGCCTTGCACGCGGCATCCCGCCCAGTCCGGCGACTTCATGGAATCCGTGTTTCGTCCGTGTTTCATCCGTGGCTAAAGAGACGCCTTTGCTCTTCGTGTCGTTCATTGTTTGATTTTTAGCGCACCATATCACGCACTCAAAAGCATGGGAAGCCAAGGTTCCCATGCGTCGCCGCGCCCGGCGCTTATGGATTTGACGGTGCCGGGTTCCGCCACCATGATGCGCGGCCATTGATGGGGAACGGCTGGTCTGGCCGCGTCTTCCGCCGGGTTTGGCGGATTTCCCCACCTCGTCGGCACAATAATTTTCATGGAAAGTCCCGGTGTTCATCGGCCCCGCAACGTGGATTGGCAGCGGGCGGCGGCCCTGCTTTACGGCGACTGGGGCACGAGCAAGGCCTACGTCATCGGGGCCGCGTTTCTCGCAATCCAGTTTTCCTCGCTGCCGATCATCCTCGCCGTCTGCGCGGTGACGGCGGTGGTGGGCTACTGCTACGTCATCATCTGCCGGCATTTTCCCGATGGCGGCGGGGTGTATTCGGCGGCGCGCAGCCAGAGCCGGCTGCTGGCGGTCATCGGCGCGCTGCTGCTGGTGGCGGTTCTGACGGGGACGGCGTCGCTGAGCGGTTGGGCGGCGATGAGCTACTTCCAGGTGCCGAAGGAATACATCGCCACGGCGACGCTGGGGCTGATTGTCATCGTGGGCGTGATCAATTATTTCGGCCCGCGCCACAGTGGCAGCATGGCGGTGATGCTCGCGGTGCCGACGGTCGTGGTCGTGGTTTTAATCATCGCCATGAGCCTGCCGCATCTCACGCTGGCGAACCTCGAGCGGACGCATGACAATTTCTGGCACAACTGGAAGGCCTTCGTCGGCGTCATCCTCGCGTTGAGCGGGGTCGAGGCCATCGCCAACCTCACCGGCGTGATGAAGCTCGACGCCGGTGCGACGATGGAAAAGCCGGTCGTCGCCCGCACGGCGGCCAAGTCCATCTGGCTCGTCGCCCTCGAAGTCGTGCTCGGCACGGCGCTGCTGGGCTGGGCGATGCTTTCCCTGTCGCCCGATTTGAAGAATCTGCTCTTGGAGCGGTGGGAGGACATGCTCAACGTCCTCGCCGAGCAATACGGCACGATGACCTTCGGCCCGGTCTTCGGAAAATCCTTTGGCATCATCACCGGCGTCATCGTCGGCCTGCTGCTCTTGAGCGCGGTGAACACCGCCATCGGCGCGCTCATCGGCCTGCTCTACCTGCTCGCGCGCGACGGCGAGATGCCGCGCAAACTGTTCACCCGCCTGAATCCCTTCGGCGTGCCGTGGGTGCCGCTGTTCATCGCCACGGGGCTGCCGCTGATCGTCGTCGCGATGTCGCCCAGCCAGCTTTCGTTGATGGAGCTTTATGCCATCGGCGTGGTCGGCGCGATCACCGTCAACCTCGGCTCGTGCCTGTTCAACAAACAACTTGGGTTGAACCTCTGGGAAAAACTCGTCCTCGCGCTCACCTTCGTTCTGCTCTTCGCGGTGGAACTGACGCTCGCGCACGAGAAGCACAACGCCCTCTTCTTCATCGTCTGCATTCTGATGATTGGGTTGAGCCTGCGCGCCTGGTCGCAGCGACGTGCCGGCCTGCGCACCATCACCGTGAGCCAGGAGCTGGCCGCGCACGTCGCGCCGGAAACGATGCCGGAATTCCGGCTCAACCTGAACCCCGGCCAGACCATCCTCGTCGCCGCGCGCGGGATTACGCCCGTCCTCAAGTTCGCGCTCGAAGAGGCGCGCCTGCGGCAGGGATCGCTCTACGTGCTGTTCATCAAGGAACTCGCCGTGAACCTGCCCGGCCTGGTGCAAACCGCCGAGCGCCCGCGCTGGCAGGACGACCCGGCGGCGGCGAAAATCATGCTCGCCATGCTCGAACAGGGCCGGCAGATCGACGTGCCTGTCGTGCCTGTCTATGCCGTGAGCGAAAGCCCCGCCGCCACCATCCTCGACCTCGCGGCGACGCTGGGCATTGACATCCTCATGCTCGGTTCGCCGCACCGCAGCACGCTCACCGCGCTGCTCAAGGGCAACGTCGTGACCGAGGTGGCGCGCAGCCTGCCGGACAACATCCAGCTCGTGATCCACAGCTAGAGCGGTTTAAGTTTTGTCGTAGCCGCTGATGAAAGGCCGTTCGTCAACCGAGCACCTCCTCTCCCCAGCCCTCTCCTCCACTCGGAGTGGAGGAGAGGGTGCCCGAAGGGCGGGAGAGGAGGCGTCCGCTCTCTCCGATAAGCGGCTACGACATTTTTGAAACCGCTCTAGGGCCGCAGCCCGGAGCCGGATCAGACATCGCAGATTTGCACGCCCTGCTTGAGCGACGCCAGCGCATCGGGGCGCTTGGGGATGAATTCCTGCGCGGTGAAGCCCTTGAAGCCTGTATCCACGATGGCCCGCATGATGGCCGGATAGTTCAGCTCCTGCGTGTCGTCAATCTCCGCGCGGCCCGGCACGCCGCCGGTGTGGTAGTGCGCGAAATACTGGCCGTCCCGCTTGATGGTCGCGATCACGTCGCCCTCCATGATCTGCATGTGGTAGATGTCGTAGAGCAGCTTGAAGCGCTCGGAGCCGATGGCCTTGCAGAGGGCGACGCCCCACGCCGACTTGTCGCACTGGTAATCCTTGTGGTTCACGCGGCTGTTCAGCAGTTCCATGCAAATCGTGACCTTGTGTTTCTCGGCCAGCGACATGAGGCGCTTGAGGCCGGCGGCACAATTCTTCAAGCCCGCTTCATCGCTCATCCCGTCGCGGTTGCCGGAGAAGCAAATCAAGTTCGTGAAGCCCGCCTCGGCCACGGCCTTGATCTGCGGTTCGTAGGCGGCCACAAGCGCGTCGTGATATTCCACGCGGTTCCACGCCTTGGGAATGCCGCCGATTTTGACTTTGTTCAACTCCACGGTCGGATTGCTCGTCATCGCGCAGACGAGACCGTGCTGCTTGAGCGTCGGGAAGTCCGCCGGCTGAAGCAGCTCGATGGAGCGCAGGCCCATCTCCTTGCCCGCCTTGCACAAATCTTCGAGGCTGATCTTGGGATAGCACCACTTGCAGACGGAATGGTTGACGCGGCCTTTCATCTTGCCCAGCGCCGCGTCCGCCGCGCCGAGGCGGTGATGCAACGAAGCGGTGGCAGTGACAAGTGCGGCGGCAGCGGCGGTCTGGCCGAGGGCGGAACGGCGGGAAAGTCGGGTGCTCATGGTTTGTGTTTGGTGAGTTGGTGATCTGTTGATTGGAAATACACCGCAGCCGGCCCGCGCCGTCAAAGGGAATGTGCTGTGAGGGTTGCAAGTGGGCGCATTCGGACACTGCCCCCGCTCCGTCAGGCCGGGCGGAACGCCGATCTCCGAATCGGCGCGAGGCGGGAGATTTTTCACCCCTGCCGGATCGGAGTCCGGCGCTCCGGGGGCAGTGTCAGGATGCGCCCGTTGCAAGTTGCAAGGTTGCAGGCTTCAAGTTGTGGAGACGCTGCGCCTTTGGAACCTGCAACCTGAAACCTGAAAACCTGCAACCACCCTTCACCTCCCCACCAGCCGCACGGTCAGCGGAAAGTGGTCGGTGTAAATCCGGCGGCGCACCGGGTCTTTGCCAAACTCGTGCTCGTTCACGAACACAGCGCTGAAGCGCAGCCCGGCGAGTCCCTTCACCAGACTGTCCGAGAGCATGATGCGATCATAAGCCTTGCCGTCGGTGTGCGTGGGGAGCGGCTTGGCCGCGAGGGTGAGCGTGTCCACGAGCGGCGGCTTCGCCTGAAAGAGCACGGCGAGATCCTGTTTCGCGCTGCCCACGGGCTTGCCTTCGTTGAAGTCGCCGAGGATGACGAGGTTCGCCTTGGGATTTTGCGCGAGGTGCCCCATCGCCCAGCGCAGCAACGCGCGGTTTTGCTCGACGTGCTTGGACTCCGAGGAGTCGTCGAGCGGGCGTCGCAGGTGAATCACACACACGTCAATAGACGTGCGGACGATGGAATTCGTCAGCCGCACGACGAGGTGCTTGGAAAGATTCTTTTCCAGATCGGAAGCCCGCGACGCCTTGCCCACGACGCTCCAGCCGCGCGCGCCGTCGAACAGCGCGCCCACGTCCTGCTGCGTGTAGGTGTCCTTGCCCTGCGCGAAGAGCGGCGTGTAGGTGCGGCGATACCGATACGTGGCGCGCTTGGCGAGGTTGCTCACGTCGTTGAAGTTGCCGACCTCCTGCAACGCGACGAAGAACGGCGGCTCCGTCGGCAGCAGGTTGATGAGGTTGGCGGCCTTGGCGACGTATTCATTGCCCGTGCGCGGCTTTTCGGTGGACTTGCCGGACTCCTGGCCGAGAAACCACAGGCAGTTGAGCGTCGTGAACGAGTAGGAGGCGGCGGTCTGCGCGGCGGTGGAAAACGCCAGCAGTGCGAAGCACAGCGCGGAGAGAAGGCGCGTGGCCACGAGTTTTGAAATTTGAGTTTTGAGTTTTGAATTCACGAACAAAGTAACCAAGCGGATCAAATCAGGCCGCTGTGTGTGCATTTCTGCTTTGAAACTCAAAGCGCATGAAGCGGCTTAACAACCCAATCTCAACGACGGTCTTGGCGGCGCGAGTGGAACGAACGGCTAGGCCACATCGTCATCTCTTATCATTCAGTTTTGTGTCGGGAACAACCGTGAAAGACTGCTCACACAACTTCTTGCCCTTGTGCCAGATCTCAAACTTGAACTTGCCGGGAATCAACTCCCACTCCTCCTCGAACATATAAGACGTGTATGTCTGGCCAGCCCACGATTGAAGCTCATACTCATCTCTCGTCTCGGTCTTTCCTGTCTTGGGATTTTTGTAAGGTGGATGCTCTCCGACCATCTTCAAAACAACCGGTGCATTTGAGGGTGTGCCGTGGATGGTGTATCGAAATCCGAATCGCGTGCCGATGCGAGCGGGAACATTCGTGGTTGCCTGAACCAAAGTGAAAGTTTCGAGCCATTCGTTCGTGCCTGTGGCAACACCGGGTTCAGCGGTTTTCTTGACGACTCTGGCACTGTAAAGCCCAACCTCGGTGACGTCCGCACCAGTGACCGATACGCTGTCTTGTGCAACGGCGCAAAATCCGAACGTCGCGAGTGCAAGAATGAAGGCCAGTAGTTTCATAGTGTCGAGTGACCTAACCGGAGATTAGCTCAAAACGACTTCAATTCGTCGCCGCGTCATCGGCGGGCGGCGGCTTGATGACGGTGTGGTCGGGCTTGCCGACGCGGCCCAGACGCTCGCGCATCATGTCGGCGCGCAGCAGATCGCGCTCGTCAGTGTCGAGTTTTTTCACATGCTGCTGCTGCAGGTGCGCGGGCTGCGTGGTCAGGAAAAGCTCGTCCACCAGCGTGCGCTCGACGCCGGGGAACATCCCCAGGTCCATGCCCAGCCGCAGCAGCGAGAGGAGGTTCATCGTCTCCTTCGACGAGATGCTGTGGGCGTTGCCGAGGATGCCGTAGGCGCGGCCAATGTGGTTGAAGACGACCTTGGGCTTGGTCTCCAGAAGTTTCGCCCGCGCGTTTTCCTCGTGCTCGATGATCTGCGCGAGCACCTTGTTGATGCGCTCGACGATGGCGGCTTCGGACTCGCCGAGCGTGGTCTGGTTGGAGACTTGAAAGATATTCCCCAGCGCCTCCGTGCCTTCGCCGTACAGGCCGCGCACGGCGAGGTGAAGCTTGTTCACGGACTGGATGATCGGGTTGATCTGCTCGGCCAGCACGAGGCCCGGCAGGTGCAGCATCGCGCTGACGCGGATGCCGGTGCCGACGTTCGTGGGGCAGGCGGTGAGGTAGCCAAGTTCCGGCGAGAACGCGAAGTCGAGCCGCTTCTCCAGCTCGGTGTCCACTTGGTCAATCAGCGCCCACGCCTGGCGCACCTGCAGGCCGGGCAGGATGGCCTGCATCCGCAGGTGATCCTCCTCGTTGATCATCACGCAGGCGGATTCCTCGCCGTTGAACACGATGCCGCTGCCCGCGCTCTTGGCCGCGTGCTCGCGGCTGATGAGGTGGCGCTCGACGAGCAACTGCTTGTCCATCGCGGTCAAGGTGTCCATCGCCGCCGCGAAATGCCGCTCCATCTGCGGCAAACCTTCGACCGCCGGGAGAATGTGCTCCAGCGACTTCACGCGGTCGGGTTTCTTGGCGTGGCCGGGGAACGGAAGTCCTTTCACGTTGCGCGCGAGCCGCACGCGGCTGGAGAGGACGATGCGCTCGCGCGGATCGCCGCGCCGGCACATCTCGACGGCGGGGCTTAAAAATTCATTCAGGCGCATGGCGAATAATTAAAGTGAAATTTCCAACTTGCCGCAATTGGCATCCCTCTCATTAGCACCGGGCTTCAGCCCGGTGTTCACGCGCGATTGAAACATTCCAGCCGTTGAAACGGCTGCTCCACCGAAGACGCGGCCTGACACCCGGCTGAAGCCGGGTGCTAATGAAAGGCTCGGTTTCACGCAGTCTGGGTGTTGAAAATTCACAAGTCAGACGGTGACTTCCTTGAGCTTCGCGTTCATCTGGCGGATTTCATCGCGCAGTTTCGCGGCCCGCTCGAAGTCCTCCTCGGCGATGGCCTTTTCGAGCGACTTGTTGAGCGACTTCAACTTGTCCGCCAGCGCGCGGGTCTGCATCAACGCCTGCGGCATCTTGCCGGTGTGGCGTGTGCCGCGATGCATCGTCTTGAGCAAACCTTCCAGCCCCTCGGCGAAGGTGGTGTAGCACTCGGAGCAGCCGAGCCGCCCGCTTTTCTTGAAGTCCGCCTGGGTAAAACCGCAGTTCGGGCACTTCAAGTCCTCGCTGCCGGGCGGCGAGATTTCCTGCGACGCGCCGAGGCCGTGGAGCAAGTCCGCCAGCGCGAACGCGCCGGGATCGCTCGCGCCCTTCTCCTTCGAGCAGGCTTCGCACAAGTCCACCTTGTGCGTTTTGTCGCCGACGATTTCCGTCAGGAAGACGGTGGCTTCTTTTTTTTGGCAGGCGCTGCAAAGCATAACGCAGCTTATATCGGCTCGCCGGACGTTTTCGTCAAGGCGTGGTAGCGCTCCATCAAGTTGCGTGTGACCTTGCCCGGTTTGCCGGTGCCGATGACGCGCCCGTCAATCTTCGTGATCGGCATGATTTCCGCGCCGGTGCCGGTCGCAAAACACTCATCCGCGCAATACAAGTCGTAACGGGTCAGGTTCGGCTCGCTCACCGGCCAGCCACCCTGTTCCGCCAGTTCAATGACCGTCTCCCGTGTAATGCCATAAAGCGCCCCCGCCGACAGCGGCGGCGTGAACAGCTTGATGTTTTTCACGATAAAAATGTTTTGCACCGTGCATTCGGCGACAAAGCCTTCCGCGTTCAACAGAATCCCGTCTTCAGCGCCGGCGTTGTTCGCTTCGATTTTTGCGAGAATGTTGTTGAGGTAATTCAGCGATTTGATCGCCGGATTGAGCGCGCTGACGAGATTGCGCGTCGTCGCGACCGTCACGATGGAAACCCCGCGCTCATAAGTTTCCGCCGGGTAGACCTGAATCTTGCCCGCGATGCAAATCACGGACGGCTTTTTGCAGTTGCTCGGGTTTAATCCGAGATTTCCCACGCCGCGCGTCACCACGAGGCGGATGTAGCCGTCGCGGATTCTGTTTTTGCGGCACGTCTCGACCACCGCGCGCATCATCGCGGCGGGCGTCATCGGGATGGTGAGCAAAATCGCCTTGGCCGAGTAATACAACCGGTCAATGTGTTCCTGCAGCTTGAAGACCCGCCCGTGATAGGCGCGGATGCCCTCAAACACACCGTCGCCGTAAAGCAACCCGTGGTCGAACACCGACACCTTCGCGTCGCGCTCGCCGAAAAATTTGCCGTCAATGTAGATTTTCATTCCGTCAAAGTCGCGGAACAGTAGGAAAGCGCCGCGCGCGGCGCAATCAATTACTGCCCGGCTTGGGAACGCTTCTGCGCCGCGCGGAAGAGGCGCAGCTTGTGGTAGTCATAGCGCCCGCCCAGCGCGGTGTGCGCGCCGCTCAACAGGGCCCAGCCCATCTTGTCGAATGCCGCCGTCATCTCGCGCTCCTCCTCCGGCGTGAAGAACCGCCGCATCTCCAGCTCCTCGCCCGCGTCGAGCGCCGCCGCGAGGTGGCCGTAGATGGTGCCCTCCGTCACGCCGCGCTGCCGCGCGATGGCGGGCGGCTCCGTGCCGGCGCGGAACTGCCGCAGCGTGTCGCGCACGGTCTCGGTGAGCAACTGGCCGCGCGACTTCGCGGGCGCGGGCGGCGGGGTGAACGATTCCTCGGCGAACATCTGCCGGGGATTTTCCGCGAGGTGCGCGGAAATCTCGGCGCGAAACACGTCGCCAAACTCCCGCCGCTTCTTCTCGCCCATGCCGCTGATGCGCGTGAACTCGGCGTCCATGAGCGGATAAAACCGCGCCATCTGCCGCAGCGTCACGTCGGAGAAGATGATGTAGGACGGCACGCCGCGCTCGTCAGCCAGCCGCTTCCGCAGCGCGCGAAGCCGCTCGAAGAGCGCCTCGTCGCAGGCGATTTCGCCGGCGCGCGCGGCCTTCGCCTCCGGCGCGGCCATCGGTTTCGTGAGCGTGATTGTGCGGCGCTCCTTCAGCGCGGCCAACCCTTCGGCGGTGATTTCCAGCGTCGCAAATTTCCCCGTGTCCTGCCGCAGCAGGCCGAGCCGGAGCAGCTCGCGGCCAAAGGCGGCCCACTCGTTGCGCGTGTGCCCCGCGCCGATGTTGTAGGTGGAGAGCGTGTGGTGGTTCCACTGGCGGATTCTGTCCGTGTCACCGCCGGTGAGCACGGTCACGACGTGGTTCAGCCCGACGCTGAAGCCGCTCATCTGCCGGATGCGGACGACGCAGGAAAGCAGCTTCTGCGCGGCCAGCGTGCCGTCGAAGGTCTGGCGCGGCGCGAGGCAGTTGTCGCAGCCACCGCAGTTGAATAGTGGGGCAGGCGTCCCGCCTGCCTGCGCCGGCGAAGTTGGCACATTGTCGCTTCCACTTTGAACGCTCGCGCTGTAGCGCTCGCTGGACAGGCGGGACGCCCGTCCCACTACTTCTCCGAAATAATCCAGCAGCGCCACGCGCCGGCACTCGGCGCACTCGGCGTAGTGAACCATCTGCTGCAACTGCTCGCGCGCCACGCGCTGCTCGGCCGCGTCGGACTTCTCGGCGATGAAGCGCATCTGCTTCTGCACGTCGCCCGCGCTGAAGAGCAGCAGGCATTCGCTCGGCAACCCGTCGCGGCCCGCGCGGCCCGTCTCCTGGTAGTAGCCCTCGACGTTCTTCGGCAAATCGTAGTGGATGACGAAGCGGACGTTCGGCTTGTTGATGCCCATGCCGAAAGCAATCGTCGCGCAGATGACGCGCACTTCGTCACGGAGGAATTTTTCCTGATTTTCGTCGCGCACCGCCTTGTCCAGCCCCGCGTGATACGGCGCGGCGGCGATGCCGTCCTCGGCGAGCTTGCCCGCGAGCGATTCCGCGCCCGCGCGGCTCGCGCAATAAATGATGCCGCACTCCTTCGCCCGCGCGCGGATGAATTCCAGCACCTGCCCGTAGGCGGCGGACTTCGGCGCGACGCGGTAGGTGAGATTGGGCCGGTTGAAGCTCGCGACATACACGCGCGCCTCGCGCAGGTGCAACTGCTCCACGATGTCCACGCGCACGCGCGCCGTGGCCGTGGCCGTGAGCGCCATGAACGGCGTGCCGGGGAAACGCTCGCGCAGCCCGCGCAACTGGCGGTATTCCGGGCGGAAATCGTGGCCCCACTCGCTGATGCAATGCGCCTCGTCCACCGCGACGGAGCTGATGTTCCACCGCTGCAAATCGTCGAGGAAGCCCGGCAACATCAGCCGCTCCGGCGCGACGTAGAGCAGCTTGAACTCGCCGTTGTGCAGCCCGCGCAGCCGCGTCCGCGCCGCGTCCGCGCCGAGCGAGGAGTTGAGGAACGTCGCCGCCACGCCGTTGGCGCGCAGCGCGTCCACCTGGTCCTTCATCAGCGCGATGAGCGGCGAGATGACGACGGTGAGGCCGGGCCGGACGAGCGCGGGGAGCTGGAAGCAGAGCGACTTGCCGCCGCCCGTCGGCAGCAGCGCAAACGTGTCGCGCCCCGCCAGCGAGTCGCGGATGATTTCCTCCTGCAACGGGCGGAACGTCGCGAAGCCGAAGGTCTGCTTCAGCACGGGCAGGAGCTGGGAATCGGATTCGGTTTTCACGCGCGCAACTGCGAACGAGAATTCATCCGCAGCGGAAAGTTGTCGAGCGAGTTGTCGAGGAGCGCGGGCAGCCTGCCCGCGTGAATCCAAAAGTGGATCCTGCGGGCGGGCCGCCCGTGCTCCGCGCTCAAGGATATTCCTGCACCGTCCGCACGGCGTAGCCGCTTTTCTTGAGCGCGGCGATGCCGAGGGCAGCGGCGCGCGCGCCGGAGAGCGTCGTCATGATGGGCGTGCCGGTGTAGACGGCGGTCGTGCGGATTTTGATTTCGTCCGCGCGCGGGGACTGGCCGGCGGGCGTGTTGATGACGAGTTGGATTTCCTTGTTCTTGAGCAGGTCAATGGCGTTGGGTCGGCCCTCGGCGAGCTTATAGATGCGCTGCACTTTCAACCCGGCCTTTTCCAGCACGGTCGCCGTGCCGCCGGTGGCGACCAGCTCAAAGCCCAGGTCAGTGAATTGCTTCCCCACCTCCGCCACGTGCTCCTTGTGCGCGTCGCTCACGCTCATGAAGACCTTGCCCTTGAGCGGCAGCGGCGAGTTCGCGGCCATCTGCGACTTGGCGTAGGCGACGCCCAGATCCGCGTCGAGTCCCATGACCTCGCCCGTGGAGCGCATCTCGGGCGA
>JACRJY010000018.1 GCA_016235585.1 Verrucomicrobiota bacterium
CGTCATCCCGACGCTCTCGCTGGTCTACAACAACCCCGCCACGACCGGGCTGCTGACCTTCACGCCGGCGCTCGACGCCTATGGATTCGTGACGATCACCCTGACGGTGCAGGACACCGGCGGCACGGCCAACGGCGGGGTGGACACGCTGGTGACGAACTTTGTGGTGACACTCATCCCGATCAATGATCCGCCGTCCATGGCCCCGGTGGCGAACATGATTCTCGTGGAGGACTCCGGCTGGCAGACCCCCGCGCCGACGAACTTCAACTTCGTGCAGACGATCATCCTGACCAACATCAGCTCCGGGCCGGGCGAGGGCCAGCCCCTGACGTTCACGGTCACCTCGACGAACCTGGGGCTGATCCCCACGCCGACGCTGATCTACACGCAGGGGATGGACACGGCGATCCTGACCTTCCGGCCCGCGACGAACGCGTTCGGCGTCTCGCGGATCAGCGTCGTCATCCGCGACGACGGCAGTTCGGCCCTCAACGGCCCGATGTCCGTCACGAACTCGTTCCTCGTCTCGGTGTTGAGCGCGAACGACCCGCCCCGGATGAACCTGCGGACGAACGTGATCATGTTCATCAACGCCGGCCCGACGAACATCCCGCTCACCGGCATCAACGTCGGCGCGACGAACGAGGCGGGCCAGGTCATCACCTTCGAGGTGCTGACCGAGAGCACGAACTTCATCACCCAGCCCGTCGTCAACTACGTCAGCCCGCAGGCCAACGCCACGCTGTCGTTCTCGACGATCACCAACGTCACCGGCACGGAGACCGTGACCATCATCGTCCGCGACACCGGCGGCATCGCCAACGGCGGCATTGACACGCTCATCAACACCTTCCTCATCGAGGTGCGCCCCATCAACGTGGCGCCCACGATGGACACGCTCCCCAACCTGACCATGAACGAGGACGCGCTCCCGCTGGTGCTGACGCTCAACAACGTCACGGCCGGCGGCGGCGAGTTCCAGAACATCACCATCACCGCCACCTCCAGCGATCCCACGATCCTCACGAACCCCCTGGTCGTCTACACGAACAACGAAATCTCCGGCACGCTGACCCTCCGCCTGCGGACGAACGCGAACACCGAGGTGCTGACCAACGGCGTGCTGACCAACCTCCCCGTCATCATCACCGTCATCGCCCGTGACAACGGCGGCGTCGCGCGCGGCGGCGTGAACGCCCTGACCAACACCTTCGAGCTGACCGTCTGGCCGGTCAACGACCAGCCGCGCCTCCTGTATGTGACCAATCTCTTCCAGACAAACCTGGCTTTCGGGAACATGGTCTTCCTCGAGGACGGCGGCGCGCAGGTGCTGGACGTGTTCGGCATTGACCCCGGCGCCACGAACGAGAACCAGACGCTCACCCTGCGCGCCTTCTCCAGCAACACGAACCTGATCGCGACGAACATCCCGACGACCTACGTGCAGGGGGCCACGAACGGCCAGCTCACGTTCACGCCGCGCAACAACCAGTTCGGCACGTCGCTGATCACCGTGACGCTGCAGGACAGCGGCGGCACCACCAACGGCGGGGTGAACCTGTTCACCAACACGTTCATCCTGACGGTGTTCCCGGTGAACGACCCGCCGGTGGGGACGGTTCTGCCGCTCAACCTGACCATTCTGGAGGACTCCGGGGTCGGGGCGCTGACGCCGCAGGGGCAGCCGGGGCGGCTGCGCTTCACCAACTTGTTTGTGGCCGCGACGGCCGTGACCAACGAGGCGAACCAGTCGCTGACCGTGCTGGCGACCACGCCCGACACGAATACCATCACCCTGCCCAGCGTGATCTACACCAGCCCGGACAACGGCGGCTTCATCCGCTTCGCCCCGTTCACCAACGTCAACGGCACGGCGTTCGTGGAGGTGGTGTTTTTTGACAGCGGCGGCGCGACCAACGGCGGCATTGACGCGGTGACCAACTTCGTCAACATCACCATCACCCCGGTCAACGATCCGCCGACGCTCGACGCCTTCAGCAACTACGTGGTGCGGGTGAATTCCGGCACGGTCAACGTCCCGATCTCCGGCGTCACCTTCGGGCCGACGAACGAGATCGGCCAGGTGCTCACGATGACGGCGCTCTCCGGGAACCTCGGACTGATCGCGCCGCCCGTGATCGAGTGGAACCCCACCAACAGCGTCGGCACGCTCTTCTTCCAGCCGGAGCCGAACGCCTTCGGCACCACGACCATCACCGTGGTCCTGACGGACGACGGCGGGCGGCAGAACACCCCGCCCGGCACCCCGCGCGGCGTGGACGCGGTGACCAACACCTTCCGGGTGATCGTCACCCGGGGCAACACGCCGCCGACCATTGATCCGGTGCCGAACGTGGTCATTGACGAGGGGGCCGGCCCGCAGCGCATTGACCTGACGGGCATCACCGTCGGGCCGATCAACGAGGCCACGCAGTCGCTCACCGTGGCGATCAGCTCGAGCAACCCCACGCTCGTGGATCCGGTGCTCACCTACGCCTTCCCGGCCACCACGGGCAGCATCGCCTTCACGCCGCCGTTCGACGGGCACGGCTCCGCCGTCATCACCGTCACCGTCCGCGACAACGGCGGCACGGCCACCAACGGCGTGGACACGACGGTGCACAGCATCTACGTGATCATCAACGCGGTGAACGACCCGCCCACGCTTGATCCGATCCTGACGAACTTCACCGTGCTGGAGGATTCCGGGCCGCTCTCGGTGGACTTCAGCGGCGTCTCGGCCAGCGCCATCGCCGGCGAACTGCAGACGATGACGGCGTTCGCCTTCTCCAGCGACACGAACATCCTGCTCACGCCGACGGTGTTCTATGCCAATCCTGACAGCACCGGGCGCGTGTTCTTCCAGCCCGCGTCCAACGGCTTCGGCACGGCGACCGTCAGCGTGGTCGTGCAGGACAGCGGCGGGACGGCGTTCAACGGCATTGACTCGGTGACGCAGGCCTTCACCGTGGTGGTGATCCCGGTGAACGACGTGCCGACCATTGGCACCAACACGAACCGGGTGTTCCTGGAGGACTCCGGGTTCCGCTCGATCAACTTCACCAACGTCACCTCCGGCGTCGGGGAATCGAACCTGCTCACCTTCACCGTCCTGTCGAGCCGGCCCGACCTGATTTCCGGCGGCAACGTGATCTTCACCAACACGAACGGCGTGGCGACGCTGGTCTTCGCCCCCAACACCAACGCGTTCGGCACGAACTTCGTCCTCGTCACCAATATTTCCACCACGAACATCGTGGTGCAGAACACCATCGTCACCAACTTCGACGGCTTCAACTACACCGTCAGCAACCTCACGGTGACGAACTTCGTGGTGACCACCGGGGACATCACCAACATCGTCGCCCTCCATCCGACCGGCCAGGCCGTCCTCACCGTGGTGGTGACGGACGACGGCGGCACGGAGAATGGCGGCGTGGACACCGTCTCGACCTCCTTCATGGTGGAGGTGCTGCCGGTCAACGATCCGCCGCAGATGGATCCGTTCACCAACCGCGTGTCGCTGCTCGTGGACGCCGGCACGCAGGTCATCCCGCTGTCAGGCATCGCCCCCGGCCCCCCCAACGAGTCGCTCCAGTCTTTCACGGAGATTACCGTGACGAATTACTTCGTGACGCTGGTCGAGGAGCCGGTGCAGGTGCTGGTCGAGTTTGGGGCGGTTTCCAACAATGTCGTGGTGGTGACCAACGAGATCATCACCCTAACGAACCAGATCGCGGTGGCGACCAACCAGGTGCTGACCAACCAGACCTTCCTGGTGACCAACCAGTCGCTGACGATCCTCGCCATCTCTTCCAACCCCGGCCTCATCCCGACGCCGCAGATCAATTATCTGGATCAGGACTCGACCGGCGAGCTGGTCTTCACGCCCACCGCCGGCCAGACGGGCATCGTTACCATCACGGTCATCATCACGGACGACGCCGGGCGGGCGAACGGCGGCATCAACGCCGTGACGAACACCTTCCTCGTCACCGTCTTCGCGCAGAACGCCCAGCCCACGCTCTCGGCGATCCCGAACATGACGCTCGTGGAGGGCGTCCTGCTGACGAATGTCAACCTGTATGGCATCACCGCCGGCGGCGGCGAGGGGCAGAACCTCACCGTGTCGGTGGCGTCCAGCAACACGAACCTCGTGCGGAACATCATCCTGGACTACACCAGCCCCAATGACACCGGCCAGCTGATCTTCGGCCCCCAGCCCAACGCGAGCGGCACCGCCACCATCACGGTGACGGTGCGCGACGACGGCGGCAGCATCGGCGGGCTGGACTCGGTCACAAACACCTTCGCCGTGGTGCTGGCCTCGATCAACGACGCGCCGGGCCTGGATTTCATCCCGGACATCACCATCTATGAAAATGATCCGGTGGTGCCGGTGCTCCTGACCAACATCTTCGCCGGCGGGCCGGGCGAGGGCGGGCAGACAATGACGTTCACCGCCTTCTCCAGCGACACCAACATCCTGCGCAACCCCGCGATCATCTATATCAGCCCGCAGAACACCGGCGTGCTCAACCTCGTGCCCGCCGGCGATCTGAACGGCGACGTCACGGTCACGGTGATCATCCGGGACAACGGCGGCACCGCGTTCGGCGGCATTGACGCCACGACCAATGTTTTCCTCGTCACGGTCAGCCCGGTCAACGACGCGCCGCGGTTCACGGTGACGAACGTGCCCGGCATTTTTGAGGATTCCCTGGGCACCACCGTTTTCATCACGAACATCACCTCCGGCGCCACGAACGAGATCCAGACCATGACCGTCACGGCGTTTTCCAGCGACACTTCGATCATCCCCGATCCCATCGTCCTTTACACGAACGTGCCCGACACCAACGGCGTGTTCATTGCCAGCGCCCAGGTAATCTTCCGCCCCCTGACAAACCAGAATGGCACCGTCACCATCAGCGTGGTCGTGCAGGACACCGGCGGCACGGCCAATGGCGGCATTGACACCACGACGAACACTTTCACCGTCAATGTCCTGCCCGTGAACGATCCGCCGTCCT
Organism: Verrucomicrobiota bacterium; assembly: GCA_016235585.1. Taxonomy (GTDB): domain Bacteria; phylum Verrucomicrobiota; class Verrucomicrobiia; order Limisphaerales; family JACRJY01; genus JACRJY01. The sequence goes on from JACRJY010000018.1 coordinate 5,037, forward strand.
TCACGCCCCTCGCCAACATTTTCATGTCGGCCAGCTCGGGCCTGCGGGTGGTGTTGTTCACCAACCTCGTGGCCGGCCCGGCGGACGAGACGAACCAGACCATGCTCATCACCGCCGTCTCCAGCAACCCGGGGCTGATCCAGGATCCGCTGGTGGACTACGACATCGGGGACAATTTCGGGAGCCTCATCTTCCAGCCGGAGTCGGGCGCGGTCGGCACCGCCACCATCGTGGTGATCGTGGATGACGACGGCAGCGTCGCCAACGGCGGGCGGGATCGGTTCACCAACAGCTTTGTGGTCGTCGTGACACGCGGCAACCTGCCGCCCACCCTCGCGCCGCTGACGAACTTGTTCCTTCCCGAGAACGCCGGCCTGCAGACCGTGCTCTTGGGCAACATCACGTCCGGCGGCGCGGCGAGCGAAAGCGCCCAGACCATCACGATCAGCTCCTTCTCGAGCGATCCGCTGCTCCTCACCAACCCGGTCGTGGCCTATGTCAGTCCGGAGACCAATGGCATCCTCACCTTCATGCCGGTGGCGAACACCAGCGGCGTGGCCTCCATCACCGTGCTGGTGCGGGACAGCGGCTCGACGAGCAACGGCGGCTTTAACACCACTTTCAGCCGCTTCACCGTCACCATCTTCAGCGCGGCCTCGCGCACGCTGCTGATCGAGAATTTCGGCCCGACCAACATCGTGAGCTGGCCGATGGAGGCGACGACCAACGGGTTCGTCCTCCAAATCAGCACCAACCTGACCCAGTGGAGCACCATTCCCCCGCTGCCCTTCGTCAGCACCAACTTCAACTACTACAACTACCACACCAACGTCATGAACCTCACCAACGCGGCGGGAACCAACGAATATTTCCGCCTCTACCGCCCGTAGTCACCGCGGGCGGGGCCGGCCTTGATCCGGCTTGAACGGTTCTGCATAAAAATCCCCATGAAAATTATTGCCCGCCTCGCTCCGCTGTTCCTCGCCCTCGCCCTCGCGGCGGCGGCTCCCGCCACCTTCAAGGTCAGTGAGTTCACTTTCGCCCGGCCCGCCGCGTGGGAATGGGTCGAAGTCTCCTCCTCGATGCGCGCCGCGCAGCTCAACGTTCCGGCGGCGGATGGCAGGGAGCCGGGCGAAGTCGTGTTCTTCCATTTCGGCGCGGGCGGCGGCGGCGGCACGAAGGCCAATGTGGATCGCTGGCTCTCGCAGTTTCAGGAGCCGCGCGAGCAGTTGAAGCCGAAGATTGAGGAGAAGACCGTCGGCAAGACCAAGCTGACCTATGTCCATGCCGAGGGCACCTACAGCAGCGGGATGCCCGGCGGGCCGAAGGTGGCCAAGCCCGATCACGGTCTCTACGGGGCCATCGTCGAAGGCGCGGAAGGCAGCGTCTTCGTGCGGATGACCGGCCCGAAGGCGCTCGTCAAGTCAGCGCTCGGCGACTTTAACAAGATGATCGAAGGCGCGCTCAAGTAGGCGCGCAGGGCAGGGGAGGTGTCCGGGGCAAGGCTGCGGACTTCACGGCTGGCCGGGATTTTTCGTAAAGGCGCTCACGGCCTTGATCTTCGCCGCCTTCGCCGCGTCCATCACTTTGATGATTTGCCCGAACGGCGCCTCCGCGTCGGCGCGGATGGACAGCGCCACATCGGGTTTCTGCGCGGCGCGGCGGAGCAGTTCCTCCTGCAGCTTGTCGAGCGTCACCGGCGTGGTGTCGAGGTAGAGGTGCGGCGGCTGCTTTGCGATGGTGACGACGATGGGCGGCGTTTCGGTCGCGCCGCCTTTGGATTGATTGGATTCCGGCAGCGCGAGCTTTACCGCCGGCTGCTGCTTGAACGTGGTGCTGACCATCAGGAAGATGAGCACCACCATCAGCACGTCAATCAGCGAGACGATGATGACGGCGGGCTGCTGGCGGCGTTTGCGCGTGCAGAACTGCATGGTCAGGGTTTCCCGCCGTTGCGGTAATGCCGCCGGAGGAAGGCGTCGCACACGGACTCCATCTCGATGGCAAAGTTCTCCACCTTCTTGCTGTAATAGCTCCACGCGATGAGCGACGGGATGGCGATGACGAGGCCCATCAGCGTGGCGTTGAGCGCGAGGGCGATGCCCTTGGCGAAGGCGGAATTGTCCCCCAGCCCCGCCTGGCCCACCGACGCGAACAGCGTGATCAAGCCGTAAATCGTGCCGACGAGGCCGAGCAGTGGCGCGATGCCCGTGATGATTTCCAGCGCCACCAGGCCGCGTTCGAGGCCGGCGACCTCGTGGCGCGCGCGCGTCTGCAGCGCCTCGGTGTTCTCACCGCGCGGACCGTCCAGGTGGTCGGCGGCCACCACCAGCAGCCGGCTCAACGGCGCGGGGTGCTGCTCGCAGAGGCGCCGCAGCATCGGCAGCTCGGCGGCGGTGCGGCAGTTGGCCACGGCCTCCGCGACCGTGGGCGGGATGACCTTCGCGCGGCGCAGCGCCAGCCCGCGTTCGATGATGAAGGTGAGGCTGACCACCGAGGTCAGCACCAGCACGGCCATGATGTAAGGTTCCATTCGTCAAAAACTTTCTTCCACGCTGCTAACAGCGGCACCGCTTGTCGAGGAAATTGCTTGCCGGAACAGTGCGGGCAGGCATAGTTGCCGCCCTGTCGGCGGCAAGCCGCAGGTAGCGGCTGGATAGCTCAGTTGGTAGAGCAGAGGACTGAAAATCCTTGTGTCGGCGGTTCAATTCCGTCTCCAGCCACCACTTCAACAACACCAAAACCAATGGCTTTGCCAGCTTTCTGCGCGCAAAAGCCGTTTCTCGAAGCCAGTCCGTGACACACAAACTCTTGCTGACCGCCGAACAGGAGCAACTGCTGGGCACCATGCCGGATCAGGCGCTGGCCCGACAGTTCGGCTGTTCACGGCAGGCGCTGACCAATCGCCGGATCAAGTTTGGCATTCCGCCGTTTCGCCCTCCCCGCCCATTTTGGACCCGGACGGAGGAGGAATTGCTGGGCACCATGCCGGACAAGAAGCTGGCAAAAGAGCTGAAGCGCAGCGTGGCCAGCGTGGCCTCCCGCCGGGCTGATCGCGGCATTCCGATTTTCAATCCGAAGATGCACCGGTGGACGCCCGCTGATGACAAATTGCTGCACGAACGTCCGCCGGAGCAGGTGGCGCTGTTGCTGGGCATCAGCAAAATCGCGGTGATGCACCGCCGTGGCCGGCTGGGCATCTTGCCCCCAAGTGGAAAGCAATTTTCCCGGCCAAATCCCTGGCAGCCCAGTGAGGATGCGCTGCTGGGCACCGCCCCGGATGTTGAACTGGCGGGCCGGCTGGGGCGGTCGGTCATCAATGTGCGCCTGCGAAGACATCGTCTTGGCATACCATCCCATGGTCATCACTGGACGCCCGCCGCCGATGCGCTGCTGGGGACGATGCCGGACAAGGAGCTGGCCGGACGCCTGGGCTGCACGATCAAGGCGGTCGCCCGCCGGCGGGAAGCGCAGGGGATACCCGGCTGGCGGTCGAGATCCAAAAACCGGCGGAAGCAGGCCTGATTTTTTGGGCGGCAATGCGCCCGCTTGGATTCAAGCCAGTTTGCCCGTGGCGCTCCGGCTCAAAACGCGGGCTGTCACTTCGCCAGTTCTTTCCAGAGCAGCGCGCTCATTTTCATCCCGGCGGCGAAGCAGCGCAGGTCAAACTTTTCGTTCGGCGAATGCGCGTTGTCGTCCGGCAGCGACAGCCCCAGCAGCAGCGTGTCCGCGCCGAGCACTTGTTTGAACTGCGCCACGATCGGGATGGAGCCGCCCTCGCGCATCAGCACGGGCTTGCGGCCAAACGCGCCTTCGAGCGCGTGCAGTGCCGCCTGCGCCGCCGCGCTCGTCGGGTTGACGAGATACGGCGGGCCACTGTGGCCGGGCGTGACGGTGACGCTCACCGTGGGCGGAGCCAGCTTTTTGAGATGGCGGACGATGAGCCGCTGGATTTTCTCCGGGTGTTGATCCGGCACGAGGCGGAAGGTGAGCTTTGCGCTGGCCCACGCGGGCACAATGGTCTTGCTGCCGTCGCCCTGATAACCGCTGGTGAGGCCGTTGATCTCGACGGTGGGCCGCGCCATGCGGCGCTCGTTCGAGGAGAAACCGCGTTCGCCAAACAGCGCCGGCACGCCGAGAAATTTCCGGTATTCCGCATCGCGGTGCGGCAGGCGGGCGAGCTGCTTTCGCTCATAGGCGGTGAGCGGAACCACGTCGTCGTAAAAGCCGGGAATGGCGACGCGCCCGTGCTTGTCGCGCAGTTTCGCGAGCAACTGGCACAGCGCCATCGCCGGATTGTCCAGCGTGCCGCCGAAGAGGCCGGAGTGCAGATCGCGCGCCGGCCCGTCCACGCGGACTTCCAGCGCGGTGATGCCGCGCAGGCCGTAGGTGAGCGCGGGATGCTCCAGGCTCGGAATCCCGTTGTCCGAAATCACCACGGCGCCGCAGCGCAGTTCGTCGCGGTGCGCGCGGAGAAAGGGCGCGAGATTTTCGCTGCCGACCTCCTCCTCGCCTTCGATGAGAAAGATCAGGTCGCACGGCAGTTCGGTGCCGGTTTGCAGGAACGCCTCGACGGCCTTGAGGTGCGCGAGGTGCTGGCCCTTGTTGTCGCACGCGCCGCGCGCGAACAGCGAATCGCCCTCGATGCGCGGCTCGAACGGCGGTGATTTCCACAATTCAAACGGCTCCGGCGGCTGCACGTCGTAATGGCCGTAGACCAGATAACACGGACGCCTGCCAGCGCGCGGCGGCGTGCGGGCGACGAGGATGGGATTGCCCGCCGTGGGATGCAGCTCCGCGTCGAGGCCGATCTGCCGGCAGTGGCCGAGCAGCCAGCGCGCGCAGGAGCCGAGGTCGGCGCGGTGCTGCGGCTGCGCGGAGACACTGGGGAAGCGCAGGTATTCGCACAACTCGCGGAGGAAGCGCGGCTGGTGCTGCTGCAAATAGTCCAAAACAGGTTGCATGGCGAAGTTGTAGCAGAGCGCGCGGGCGGCGCGAAGAAATTGTGCGCCGCCGCTCCGCCGTTCCGGCCAAAGAAAAACCCAGAATGCACGCTTCCCGGCGGCATTCTGGGCGGTGAGATTTTGGCGGCAGGAAAATCCTACCGGTGGAACTGCATGGGCGCGGCACCGGGCAGCTCGTGGGCGCAGGGCTGGTTGGTCGGTGCGTCGGGCGTGCGGGTGTTCGGCGTCACGATGCTGTTGGCGAGCATATAGGCCTCGACCTCTTCGCCGCTGATGTCGGGGAGCATCTTGCCGGCAATCTCGACGCAGGGGCTTAACATCTGGCCGCTCTTCTCAATCATCTCCTGGCGCTGGACGGGGTCGTTGATGATGTCACGATCCTCGTAGGGCAGGTCGTATTTCTTGAGCACGGCGCGCACGCCCATGCTCCAGCCGCAGGAGGGTTTCAGGTAGGCGATGATTTTTGGCTTGTTCATAATTTCAAATTCAATTTCGCGGTTAAATTGCCACAGCCGCCGCGTTTGGCAACTCTTTCGTCAATCAATCAGTGCGCGATTTCAAACGCGAAGCCTTTGAGATACTCCGTCTCCGGGATGGTGGGCAGCACTGGGTGGTCGGGCGACTGTCCGTAGGTGGCGACGCGCCGCAGCACGCGGTGCGCGTCGAACGCCGCCGCGAGGATCACCTCTTGAAACAAACTCGCGTCCACGTGGTGGGAGCAGCAGAAGGTCGCCAGCACGCCGCCGGGCCGGAGGAGCTTGAGGGCGCGCAGGTGGATTTCCTTGTAGCCGCGCAGCGCGTCCGGCACCGAGGCGCGGTTGCGCGTGAAGGACGGCGGATCGAGGATGATGAGGTCGTAGCGCGGGATGAGCTTTTCGTTCGGCTTGGTAAAGGTCTGCGCCTTGAGCCAGTCAAAGACGTTTGCGGCCTCGAAGGAGCATTTCTCCGCGAGGCCGTTGGCTTCCGCGTGACGCGTGGCGGCGGCGATGGCCTCGGCGCTCTGATCCAGCCCGTGGACGTGCGCCGCGCCCGCGCGGGCCGCGTGCAGGGCGAAGCCGCCGAGGAAGGTGAAGCAGTCGAGCACGTTCGCGCCGGGCGCGAACCGGGAGACGAGCTGCCAGTTCGCCTGCTGGTCGAGGTAGAGGCCGGTCTTGTGGCCACCGTGCAGGTCGGCGCGGAAGGCGAGGCCGTTGAGCTTCACGGCGACTTCGCCGTCGAGCTGGCCGGCGAGCACGCCGCTGGCGGGTTCGAGGCCCTCGAACTTCCGCGCGCCGGTGTCGCTGCGCTCGACGATGGCGCGTGGCGAGAAGATGGTTTGCAGCGCGGCGAGGATGTCCGCCTTGTGCCGGTCCATGCCGAGGGAGGTGATTTGCACCACCAGCACGTCCTCGTATTTGTCCACGATGAGGCCGCTCAAGAAGTCGCTCTCGGCGTTGGCGACGCGGAAGGACGTGGCCTCCGGCAGATGCCGCTGCCGGACGGCGAGCGCGGCGCGGAGGCGCTGCTCGAAGAAGGCCGCGTTCACCTCGACGCGATCCGGGGCGAGCAGGCGGACGCGGATTCTCGATTTGGAATTGAAGAAGCCCACGCCGAGCAATCGCTGGCGGTGATCCTTCACCTGCACGAGCGCGCCGTCGGCGGCGGGGGCGGTGAGGCGGAGGATAGCGCCCTCGTAAAGCCAGGGATGGCCCGCGAGAAGGCGGTCGGCCTCGCCGGGCCGGACAAGAACAGTCGGCAGTGTGGTCATGTTTGTAGACAGTTGGCGGGCCGGTGCGGCCCGCAGCGGTGATTAAGGCGGAGTTGGGCCGGGAAGAAAATAAAATTCATCGGCGGCTTCAGGCGTGGGCGGAGAACATCAGGTTTTCCCTGACTGGTGCGCATTGGGAAAGTGCCGTAGAACATCCAGTGCAACGTCGGCTGACCCATGCCGGCCAAATTCCCCAGCGAGTGAATAATCGCTTGAGGATTTCGTTAATGAGTGAACCTTGATTGAGAGATGAAGCGGATGTGCTGCCCGTCATGTCCGCGGGAAACGCGGGCGAGTGAAGAGAAATTGAAATGAGCCGAGCCGCCAGAGAAAAAACCAGAGCCGAAACCGTGACCGAGCCGAACCCAGCGCCGAAGCCCAGCCCGCCCCGCCCGCCGGACAGTCAGTGGATTGGCATTCACGTATCGCGGAAGACGTTTCTGATCATCAATGTGGCGCTGGCACTGCCCTATTTCCTGCTCGCCTGGTTCATGCTGGCGCAGCCGGAGTGGCTGGGGAAATTGTTCGCGGAGAAGAAACCCGCCGCGGTGTCCAGCGCGGTTCCCGCCCCGCCGGGCCAGGAACTCCGCTTGAAGTCCGGCCCGTGGGGCCGCCTCGAATACGTGCCCATCTACCTCGAATGCCCGGAGGAATTCCTGAACGTGCGCTCGTATGAGGCGGTGGATCGCCGGTGGTTTTTCAAGGGCTACCCGGCGGAGGTGCTGGTGAAATTTATCGCGGGCCTGTCAGTGAGCGAAGATCAGCGGCGTGAACTCTCCGATCAGGCGAAATGGAACATCACCCCCGCCGGCATTTATCTCGATCCGTCCCGCGAGCTGCGGCTCTCGCTCGCGCCCGCCGCGCGCCGGCAGCTTTATCCCGTGCTTTCGGAATTCTCGGACATCTTCAAGCCCATCGCCATCCCCGCCAATTTGTTCGAGGAACATTTTGAGCAGAGCGGCCTGGCGCCGGAAACCATCGCGCTGGTGCGGCAGCTTTGTTACTCGCATGGCAGCCGGCTGTTCCTCTCGGATGTGGCGCTGGTGATGGACACCTTGGAGGAATACGCCGACAGAATCCGCCTCACCAAGACGCTCTCGCGCAAAAACAGCCTGCTCCTGAACCTGCACGTCGCGCCCGGCGACGATCTGAACGCGCTCGTGCGTTATTGGGCCAAAGCCCCCGTCGGCAAGGATGTGAAGCCGCTGCTCGAATCCCTCTCCAAGGTGCCGGGCGGCGCGCGGGTTTCCGTCCTGAACCTGCTGCCGCCGCTGATCCGGGCGCAGTTGAACACGTTTCCGCAGCCATCCAATGATGTCATCGAGTTTCCGCGTGACTGCCACTGGACTTCGCTCAACTTTTTTAACGACCCGCCGGAGCCGAAGTTTGGCGACCCAAAGTTCGCGAGCGAAACCCTGCGGAATGAATACCACCCCGTGGTGGGCGACCCGGCCTACGGCGACATCGTGTGTTTTTTCCGGCCCAACGGCGGGATCATCCACTCGGCGGTGTTCATCGCCGATGACGTGGTCTACACCAAAAACGGTCCGCACTACCTCCAGCCGTGGATGCTGATGCGGCTGTCCGACCTGGCCGAACGCTACACCGCCGTCATCCCGGAAAACGAGAAGCTGACTGTCCGCTACTTCCGCAACAAGCTGCTGTGAGCGCGGAACCGGCCGGGCCGCCCCGGCGGCATCCCGCGTCCCGCGTTCATCAGAACCATTTGCGCTGTTTCAAAAACCAGTAGGTCACCACGGTGGCGAGTGCCGTGACGGCGAACGCGAAGGCGTAGCCGTGCGCCCAGTCCAACTCGTGCATGTCGTGCTTGAAATTCATGCCATACCACGTCCCGATAATCGTCACCGGCGTGGTCAGGATGGTGATGACCGTCAGCGCCTTGACCACCTCGCCGGTCTTGTTCGATGTCATGCTCAAGTGGATGTGCAGGATGCCTGTGAGCGAATCCATGTAGTTCTGGGACAGCGCGGCGATGTGGAACAGCCGGTCGTAGACATCCCGGTAATACGGCACCAGATGCGCGCGGATGAGCTTGAACTCCCCGTCGGCGAAGCGTTTCAGCACCTCCTGCTGCGGGCCGATGATCTGGCGCAGGTGCAGCACCTCTTTCTTCAGCCGGATGATTTTATTCAGTGTCCGGGGCGACGGGTCTTCCACCACGGCCGTCTCCAGCTCGGCCAGCTCGACGGACAACTCGTCGAGCGCCGGCTTGTAATTGTCCACGATGGCGTCGAGCAGCGTGTGCGCCACGCGGTCCGGCGCGCGCGCGATGTGCATCGTCCCCTTGGTCGCCCGCTCCTCGAGCTGCTGCACGCTGCGCAGCGGCTCGTCGTGGTAGGTGACGAGGAAGTGTTTGCCGAGGAAGAAATTCAGCTCGCCCGTGGCGAACACGCCGTCCTTGCGGCTGTAGTCCACCGCGTGGATGACCATAAACAGATACGTGGCGAACTTGTCCTCCTCCTTGGGCGAATACTCCTCCACCTTCGGCGACGGGCTGACCGACACGCAGTCCTCGATGGACAGCGGGTGGAAATGAAAAATGTCCTCCAGCACCAGCTTGCGCTCCTCCGGCGTGGGGTTCTCCAGATCCACCCAGAGGAAAAGATTCGTGTCCGCCAGCAGCGTGGGCATGAGAAACATCTCGATGTCCCGGCTGTGCAGGCGGCCCTGGGTGGTGAAGGCGAGGGAACGGATCATGTTTGGCTTGGCCCGGTTACAAACCGTGGTTGCGCCGCCACTCTAGGCCGCCGCCGTGCGTCAACGCAAGCGCTCGTTGCGCCTCCCGCGGAAATCAGCCGCCGAGCGTCGTCGGATCGGTCACGTCGCCTTTGTTGTAGTCCACGTAGGCTTCGGTCAGGTCGGCGGCATACATGACCGCCCCGGCCTGGCCGAGATTGAGGCGGAGGTGGAGGTCGAATTCCTTCGGTGCGGCGGCGGCGCAGAGCTGCTTGAAGGTGGCCTTCGTCGGCTGGCCGCGCCGCAGGCTCCAGAGAATTTTCCCCGCGCCCGGCGCGCTGTAGCCGATGTCCACCTTGTCTTCCACCACGGTCGCGGCGCTGTAGCCGAGTGCGTCAATGATGCGGCCCCAGTTCGGGTCGCCGCCGTGCCAGCTCGTCTTCACCAGCGCACTGTTCGCCACGGCGCGCGCGGCGGCATCGGCGTCCTGAATCGTCCGCGCGCCGCCCACGCGCACGGTCACGACCCGGTGCACGCCCTCGCCGTCGCGCACGATCATCTTGGCGAGTTCGAGACAGACATGGGTCAAGGCGGTCTGGAAAATTCTGAATTCTGAATTCTGAATTCTGAATCCCTTGTTCCCCGCCAGTCCGTTTGCCAGCACCAGCACCGTGTCGTTGGTGCTCATGTCGCCGTCCACGGTGATGCGGTTGAAACTGTGCGCGACCGCTTCGCGCAGGCACGCCTGAAGTGTCTTCGCCTCAATCGCGGCGTCGGTGGTGATGAAGCACAGCATCGTCGCGTGCAAACCGGCGGGCAGGGCAGGGGGCCGCGCGCCGGTCGCGCTCATGCCGGGCTGAATCATCCCCGCGCCCTTGCAGATGCCGCCGATGCGGACGGTTCTGCCGCCCAGCTTGAACTCGATGGCGATCTGCTTGGGCCGCGTGTCGCTGGTCATGATGGCCTCGACTGCCTCGCTGGCCTGCGCCGGTTCAGTGCCGAGCAACTGCGCGGCGGCGAGAATTCCTTCGCGCACGTTCGGCATCGGCATCGTGACGCCGATGCGCCCGGTGCTGCCGACGAGAATGTGTTCATCCGCGATGTGAAGCTGCTGCGACACGAGCGCGGTCATGGCGAGTGCGTTCTTCATGCCCTGTTTGCCGGTGCAGGCGTTGGCGTTGCCAGAGTTCACCACGATGGCCTGCGCGATGCCAGCCTTGACCCGCTCGGCACAGACCTTCACCGGCGCGGCGCAAATCTGGTTCGTCGTGAACATCCCCGCCACGGTCGCGGGCACCTCGGAGACGATAAGGGCGAGATCGCGCTTCTGGCCCTTGTTCGAGCCTTTGCCGGTGCCGAGGCGTTTGATGTCGCAGAAGACGCCGCTGGCGAGAAAGCCCTGCGGGGCGACGATGGAGCCGGGGACGGCTTTGAATTTCAACTTGCTCATGTTTCGCGGGCGAACGGAAACAAGTCGCCGCGCGGCTGTCAACAGTTGGTTCCCAATCGCGAGCGATTTCCGGCATTTGACACATCGCCGCCAGCCGCTATATTCCACGCCCTTTGATGAACAAGAATCCGCACATTGCCGTGGTCGGTGCGACGGGCGCCGTCGGCATCGAGATGATCAAGACGCTGGAGAAGCGTCACTTCCCGGTCGGGAAGCTGACGCTGCTCGCCTCCGCCCGTTCGGTGGGGAAGAAGCTGAAATTCAAGGGCGAAGACATCACTGTCACCGAGCTGACCAAGGATTCGTTCAAGGGCATTGACATCGCGCTCTTCAGCGCGGGCGGCGGCATCTCGAAAGAGTTCGCGCCCCTCGCGGTCAAGGCCGGCTGCGTGGTGGTGGACAATTCGAGCGCGTTCCGCCAGGACGAAAACGTCCCGCTCGTCGTGCCGGAAATCAACGCGAGCGATGTGAAAGCGCACCAGGGCATCATCGCCAATCCGAACTGCACCACGGCCATCACGCTCATGGCGCTGTTCCCGCTGCACAAGGCGTTCACCGTGAAGCGGATTTTTGCATCGTCGTATCAGGCCGTCTCCGGCACGGGGGCGAAGGCGATTGAGGAGCTTGAGCGCCAGGTGGATCAGATCGTCACCAAGCAGCCGGTGACGAAGGAAGTGTATCCGCACCAGATCGCCTTCAACGTCCTGCCGCACGTGGATTCATTTCTCGCCACCGGCTACACGAAGGAGGAGATGAAGATGGAGAACGAAGGCCGCAAGATCATGCACCACCCGAACTTCCGGGCAAGCGTGACGTGCGCGCGCGTGCCGGTCTATCGCTCACATTCCATCGCCGTGAGCGCGGAGTTTGAAAAACCCGTGACCGTGGAGGCCGCACGCGAGGTGCTCAAGAAGGCACCCGGCCTCGACCTCGTGGACGAGCCGGAGAACAAGCGGTATCCGATGCCGCTCTTCACCTCCGAGAAATACAACTGCGAGGTGGGCCGCCTCCGTCAGGACTGTGCGTTCGACAACGGCCTCGCCTTCTGGGTGAGCGGCGACCAGCTGCTCAAGGGCGCGGCCCTCAACGCCATCCAGATCGCCGAACTCCTGATCGCCCGCGGCGCATTGTAGCAGCGCGCGAACCGAGGATTGTGCACCACGGAGACACGGAGGCCACGGAGGCCGGCACATCCCTGAGCTCGAACGATCGGGAGAAAC
>JACRJY010000019.1 GCA_016235585.1 Verrucomicrobiota bacterium
ATGATGATCTCTCCGCTCTCGGCATTGGTCACGTCGAGCGGGATTTTCTCGCCGAGCAGGATGTTCGACAACGCCTCGGTGAGCTGGTCGCGCACTTCCTCGACCTTGGCCTTGTGCTCCTCGTCGAGCTGCTTGCTCTGCTTGCGGGCCTCGTTCGAGGCGCTCTTGGCCGGACGCTCGCCGTCCTTCGACTTGGAGGAAACCTTCACGTCCATGACGATGCCGTAGGTGCCGGAGGGAACCTTCAGCGACGTGTCCTTCACGTCCGCCGCCTTCTCGCCGAAGATGGCGCGCAGCAGGCGCTCTTCCGGTGCCAGCTCGGTCTCGCTCTTCGGCGTGATCTTGCCGACGAGGATGTCGCCGGGCTTGACCTCCGCGCCGACGCGGATGACGCCGTCGGCCCCGATGTTCTTCAGCGCTTCTTCGCCGAGGTTCGGGATGTCGCGGGTGATTTCTTCCGGCCCGAGTTTCGTGTCACGCGCACCGACCTCGAATTCATCAATGTGAATCGAGGTGAACACGTCGTCCTTGACGATGCGCTCGCTGATGAGGATGGCGTCCTCGAAGTTGTAGCCGTTCCACGGCATGAACGCGACGAGGGCGTTGCGGCCCAGCGCAAGCTCGCCGCCGCCGGTGCAGGGGCCGTCGGCGATGATCTGGTTCTTCCGCACCGAGTCGCCCTTGGCGACGAGCGGCTTCTGGTTGATGCACGTGGCGGCGTTCGACCGCATGAACTTGCGGACGTGATACACGTAGACCCCTTCGCCGGGATCGTGCTTAATCTTCTTCTTGCCCTCCGGCATTTTGCCGTCGGGAGTGATGATGATGGTGTCGCCCGTGACGGACGCAACCTTGCCCGACTCCTCGGCGACCACAACGGCGCGCGAGTCGCGGGCCACGCGTTCCTCGAGGCCGGTGGCGACGAGCGGCGCTTCCGTGATCAGCAGCGGCACGGCCTGGCGCTGCATGTTGGAACCCATCAGCGCGCGGTTCGCGTCGTCATGCTCCAGGAACGGAATCAAACCGGCGGCGACGGAGACGAGCTGCTTCGGCGAAACATCCATGTAGTCCACGCGCGCCGGCTCGACGTCCACGAAGTCGCCCTTGCACCGGCAGGTGACGCGCTCGGTGGTGAAGCGGCCCTTGTCGTCAATCTGCGCGTTGGCCTGCGCGATGGTGTAGCCCTCCTCGCGGTCGCCCGTGAGGTAGTCGATTTTTTCCGACACGCGGCCGTGCTCGACCTTGCGGTAGGGCGTCTCGATGAAGCCGAAGTCGTTCACGCGCGCGAAGGTCGCGAGCGAGGCGATGAGGCCGATGTTCGGGCCTTCCGGCGTCTCGATGGGGCAGATGCGCCCGTAGTGCGACGGATGCACGTCGCGCACCTCGAAGCCCGCGCGGTCGCGGGAGAGGCCGCCAGGCCCAAGCGCGGAGAGACGGCGCTTGTGCGTCAGCTCGGCGAGCGGGTTGATCTGATCCATGAACTGGCTCAACTGCGAGCGGCCGAAGAAATCGCGCACCACGGCGGAGAGCGCCTTGGGGTTGATCAGCTTGGCCGGCGTCATGGACTCGATCTCCTGGTCGAACAGCGTCATGCGCTCCTTGACGAGGCGCTCCGTGCGGGCCAGGCCCACGCGGCACTGGTTGGAGAGCAGTTCGCCCACGGTGCGGATGCGGCGGCTGCCGAGGTGGTCAATGTCGTCCACCGAGCCGTCGCCCTTCTTGAGCTTGAGCAGGTATTTCGTCGCGGAACAAAGGTCGTCCTTGGTGAGGATGCGCGACTCGCTCTCGCCCTTGAGGCCGAGCTTCTGGTTGAGCTTGTAACGGCCCACGCGGCCCAGATCGTAGCGCTTCGGATCAAAGAAGAGGCGCTTGATGAGCGCGCGGGCGTTCGCCACGGTCGGCGGATCGCCGGGCCGCAGACGGCGGTAAATGTCCTTGAGCGCCTCGCCCTGGTTTTTCGTCGGATCCTTCTTGAGGCACTTGATGATGATGCCGTCGTCCACCGAGGTGTCCACGACACGGATTTTGTTCACGCCCAGCTCGGCGATCTGCTTGAGCACGGCCTTGGAGAGCGGCTCGAAGGCGCGGGCGACGACGATGCTCTTCTCGGCGTCCACGGCGTCCTCGACGAGCACCTTGTTCTGGATGTCCTCCAGCGCCTCGGCCTGCTTGAGGCTCAATTCCTCGATCTCGTAGAAGAGCTTCAGCACTTCCTCGTCCTTGCCGCGCTCGGTCTCGTCGCTCGGCTTGCCCTTGCCCTCGATGTCGAGAAAGCTCAAGGCGCGGAAGAGCGTGGTCGTGAGGAATTTCCGGCGGCGCTTCTTGCGGTCGAGATAGACGTAGAGCAGGTCGCTGGTGTCGAACATCGCCTCATACCACGAGCCGCGATCCGGGATGATCCGGAAGCTGTGGAGCATCTTGCCGTTCGGATGCTGGGTGGCCTCGAAGGCGAGGCCCGGCGAACGGTGCAACTGGCTGACGATGACGCGCTCGGCACCGTTGATGACGAACGTCCCCTGCGGCGTCATCAGGGGCAGCTCGCCCATGAACACCTTCTCCTCGCGCGCACCGCGCTCCTCGCGCAGCTTGAAGGTCACGTGCAGCGGCGCGCCATAGGTCACGCCCTCGCGAAGCGATTCGAGCCAGTCGAGCTTGGGCTCGCCAATCTCGTAGCTGTCAAAATCGAGCTTGGTCTTGCCGTCGTAGCTCTCAATGGGGAAAACCTCGCGGAACACGGCCTGAAGGCCCATGATCTTGCGCTTGGAGGGCGGGAGGTCGGCCTGCAGAAATTCCCGATACGAATTGACCTGGATTTCGATCAGGTTGGGCGGGTCAATGACCTCCTTGATTTTTCCAAAGTTGATGCGTTCTGCGGCTCGCGATGGCATGGGGACCTTTTGGCTTGGCCCGGCTTGCGCCGGACCGGTTTTTCTCTCTACCGACGACAGAAGAGTGACGCCGCCGCCGGTTTTCGGGCGAGGGCACCGCTCTTCGAGTCAAATTGTTTCTCTGTCAACGAATCCTAAACAGTGACGGGCGGCCTCGGCCATGCTCCGTCGGTTTCCGCGTTTCGGATAAGGGGCGGCGGAGCCAGTCCGCCGCCCCAAATACCAGTTGCCTACTTGACCTCGACCTTCGCGCCGGCTTCCTCGAGCTTCTTCTTGGCGTTGTCGGTGTCGGCCTTGTTCGCGCCTTCGAGGATCGGCTTCGGAGCGCCTTCCACGAGGGCCTTGGCTTCGGCGAGGCCGAGGCCGGCCTTCACTTCGCGCACGGCCTTGATGACCGAGATTTTCTTGTCGGCGGGGGCCGAGACGAGGATCACGTCAAACGTGTCCTTCGCGGCGGCGGCGGGAGCCGCGGCAGCACCACCAGCAGCGCCAGCAGCGGCGGCGGCCACGGGAGCGGCGGCGGTGACGCCCCACTTGGCTTCAAGTTGTTTGACCAGGTCGGCGGTTTCCAGAACCGTCAGCCCGCTCAATTGTTCCACGATGTTTGTCAGGTCTGCCATGTTGCCTTTCGTTCGTCTCGTCGTCCCCCGGGGCCCCGAGGGAATTAAACCCACTGCCTGCGGACCGACGATTTACTTGGTTGATGTTGTTGTTGGTTTGTTTTTCCCAACTCCGCCGTTTGTCGGCGGAATTGAAATCATTTTGCCTACGCGGCCTTTTCGGCCTTGGCCTGCAGCACGCGGGCCAGCTGCGTGGCGGGCGTGTTGAGCAGTTGCACGAGCTTCGTCGAGGGAGCCTGCAGCAGGCCCAGCAGCTTGCCGCGCAGCACCTCGATCGAGGGCAGGTCGGCCAAGGCCTTCACGTCGTCGGCTTCGAGGCGCTTGCTGTTCAGGTAGCCGAACTTGATCTTCGGCTTCTCGAACTCCGCCTGGAAATTCTTGACGATCTTCGCGGCGGCGGAGATGTCCTTCTGCCCCGTCACCACGGCCACCTGGCCGGTGAGGGAGCCGTTGAGTTCCGCCACGCCCGCTTCCTTGGCGGCGATGCGGAAGATGGAGTTCTTGACGACGTGGACTTCCGCGCCGGTCTTGCGGAGGCGCTGGCGCAGCTCGGTGAACTGCCCGACGGACAGCCCGACGTAGTCCACAACGATGAAGAACGGCGAGGCGTTCAGGCGCACGGCGTATTCGGCGCTGATGAGTTTCTTTTCGGCACGCATGGTTCGTGAGGGGTAAAGGTTAAGTCGTTAAACGGTTCAATCAGGCGGCCTGAAATTCTTTGACATCCACGCGCACCGGCGGGCTCATCGTGGCGGACAGCGTGCAGCTCTGGATGAAAAGTCCCTTCACCGTATTCGGGCGCGCCTTGCTGACGGCCTCGATGACGGCGCGGGCGTTCTCCTCGATTTCCACGGCCTTGAACGCCGCCTTGCCGACGGGGACGTGGATGTTGCCGGCCTTGTCCACCTTGAACTCGACGCGGCCCGCCTTCACTTCCTTCACGGCCTTGGCGGTGTCGTCGGTCACGGTGCCGGTCTTGGGATTGGGCATCAGCCCGCGCGGGCCGAGCACCTTGCCGAGCTTGCGGACTTCCACCATCGCCTCGGGCGTGGCCACGGCCACGTCGAAATCCGTCCAGCCCTCGACGCACTTTTTGATCATGTCGTCGAAGCCCACGTATTCGGCACCGGCGGTCTTGGCGGCGTCGGCGGCGGGGCCGGGCTTGGCGAAGACGAGCACCTTCACGACCTTGCCGCTGCCGTGCGGGAGCGGCACAGTGCCGCGCACCATCTGGTCGCTCTGCTTCGGATCCACGCCGAGGCGGAAGGCGAGGTCAACCGTCTCGTTGAACTTGGCCTTGGGGAATTTCACCAGGACATCCACGGCGGCTTTGAGCGGATACGCCTTGCGGGCGTCCACGAGTTCGAGGGCTTTTTTGTAGCGTTTGCTGGGCATTGTGTTGGGCGCGGTGCAAGCGAGCTTTTGGCTCTCCCGCTGTTGTGTTTTCAGTTAACCGACAACTTCGATGCCCATGCTGCGGGCGGTGCCGGAGATGACGCGGAAGGCGGCTTCATCGCTGGCGGAGTTCAAATCCTTGGCCTTCATCTTGACGATGTCCATGATCTGCTTGCGCGTGACCTTGCCGACCTTGTCCTTGTTCGGCGTCTTCGAGCCGGACGCGACGCCGGCGGCCTTTTTGAGCAGGATGGACGCGGGCGGCGACTTGTAGACGAGCGTGAAGGACTTGTCCTGGTAAACGGTGATGATGACGGGGATGATGAGGCCCGCCTGGTCCTTCGTGGCGGCGTTGAACTCCTTGCAGAAGGCCATGATGTTCACGCCGTGCTGGCCGAGCGCCGGGCCGACGGGCGGCGCGGGGTTGGCCTGGCCGGCGGCGATGGCCAGCTTGATGAATCCGGTGACTTTCTTTGCCATAAAAAATTTTCAGTTAAGCTTTTTCAACCTGCCAGTATTCGAGCTCGACCGCCGTCTTGCGGCCAAAAATGTCCACGCTCACCTTGAGCTTGCCGCGCTCCGGCTCGATCTCCTCGATGACGCCGCTGAAGTTCAGGAACGGGCCGTCGTTGATCTTGATCGTCTCGCCGACGGCGAAGTTGACCTTCGGGCGCTCGCGGTCCTCGGAGTCGTTGATCTGGGCCTTGATGGACTCCACCTCGTCGGGCTGCATCGGCGTGGGCCGCTCGCCGCCGACAAAACCGATGATGCCCTGCGTGTCGCGGATGAAATACCACGGCTTCTCGATGAGCCGCTTGTTTTCATCCAGCAACACAATGTCCACAAACACGTAGCCGGGATAGAGCTTGCGCGCGGTGACGGTCTTCTTGCCGCTGCGCACCTCGGCGACCTTCTCCATCGGGACAAGGACTTCCTTGATGTAGTCCTGCATCTCCTCGGTCTTGATGCGCTTCTCGATGCTGTCCTTGACCTTCTGCTCCTGGCCGGACAGCGTGTGGATGACAAACCATTGGCTTTGCATGGCGCGTTCCTTTCCGGGGGTTACCCGTTGATCAACCGCACCACCTGCACGAGGATGTAGTCCACGAACACCGTGAACCCGCCGAGCAGAATAATGGAAACAAAAACCACCAGCGTGGAGCCTTTCAGCTCGTCCACAGTGGGCCAGGTGCATTTCTTGAGCTCTTCGCGGGTCTCGGCGGTGTAGGCGGCGAGCCGGGCAATCTGCCCTTTGCGCCACAGCACCGCGAAAACCGCCGCGAGGACGGCCAGCCAGATCAAATATCCGTATTCTTTCACGTTTTAATATGTCGTTGGCGGAGGGGGAGGGATTCGAACCCCCGTTGGCCGCAAAGCCAAAGCGGTTTTCAAGACCGCCGCGTTAGACCACTCTGCCACCCCTCCGGGCACTGCTGACATTGGCACGGCGGGAGGGAATCGAACCCCCAACCAACGGTTTTGGAGACCGCTACTCTGCCAATTGAGCTACCGCCGTATCTTGAGTGGCTAATCATGTAATTCGATTTGGACGAAAAGGCGGAGGCGGGTTGTTCAGCCCGCGCTCCCGCTGTTTTCCGACTGCTTTAGCCGACGATGTCGCTCACGCGGCCGGCACCGATGGTGCGGCCGCCCTCGCGAATTGCACAGCGCTGGCCTTTTTCCATCGCGACGCCGACGATCAAGTCGATGTCCACCGAGACGTTGTCGCCGGGCATCACCATTTCCACGCCCGCCGGGAGGGTGACGTTGCCGGTCACGTCCGAGGTGCGGAAATAGAACTGCGGCCGATACTTGTTGAAGAACGGCGTGTGACGGCCACCCTCGTCCTTGGTGAGGACATAGACTTCGGCCTTGAACTTGGTGTAGGGCTTGATGGTGCCGGGCTTGGCGAGCACCATGCCGCGCTCCACTTCTTCCTTCTTGGTGCCGCGCAACAGCACGCCGACGTTGTCACCGGCCTGCGTCGAGTCGAGCAGCTTGCGGAACATTTCAATGTCCGTCGCCACGGTCTTGCGGGTTTCCTTGATGCCGACAATCTCAACTTCTTCCATCTTCTTGAGGACGCCGCGCTCGACACGGCCGGTCACGACGGTGCCGCGGCCCTCAATGTTGAACACGTCCTCGATGCACATCAGGAAGGGCTTGTCCACTTCACGAACCGGCTCGGGGATGAAAGTGTCCACCGCATCAAGCAGCTCCTGAATGGCCTTCTCGCCTTCCGGCTTGCCCGCGAGCGCGGCGGAGGAACTGCCGCGGATGATCGGGGTCTTCTCGCCGGGAAATTGATACTTGGTGAGCAGGTCGCGGATTTCCATCTCGACGAGGTCGAGCAGTTCCGCGTCGTCCACAAGATCCACCTTGTTAAGGAACACCACGATGGCCGGCACGCCGACCTGGCGGGCGAGGAGGATGTGCTCGCGCGTCTGGGGCATCGGGCCGTCCGCCGCGCTGACGACGAGGATCGCGCCGTCCATCTGCGCCGCGCCCGTGATCATGTTCTTCACGTAATCGGCGTGGCCGGGGCAGTCCACGTGCGCATAGTGGCGCTTCGGGGACTCATATTCGACATGCGACGCCGCGATGGTCACGGTCTTGTTCTCGTCGCGCACCGTGCCGCCCTTGGTGATGTCGGCATAGGAAATCGCGGGGGCCAAACCTTTGCGGTTCTGGGTCGCGACGATGGCGGCGGTGAGGGTGGACTTGCCGTGGTCAACGTGGCCGATGGTGCCGACGTTCACGTGGGGTTTCGTTCGTTGAAAGGCTTCTTTTGCCATTGCGATTCCTGTTTATTGTTTCGTGTTTTCTGTTTGTTTGTCTGGCCGGTTTTTACCCGCCCAAAACTGGAGCCCATGATCGGGCTTGAACCGATGACCTCGTCCTTACCAAGGACGTGCTCTACCAACTGAGCTACATGGGCCAAATTATTAACTGACTGTCGCTCAATTTCTTTTCCGTTCGGCGGCCCAAAAAAGGAAAAAAATCCCATCAGCCCTTGCGCCCTTTTCTAAAAAGCTTCTAGGCTGATGTTCTTTCTTTGCTAGATTCCGGCACCAAACTGCCCGCAAAAGCTAATGGGCGCGAGAAACTTGTCAACGCTATTTCCAAACTTTTTTGCTCCCGCCGGAAATCCGCTCTTTTCCTGCTCCCCAACTGCAGGCAGAAAACAGCGGCCCGGCGGCGAAACGACGGCCATTTCGCCACCGTGAGCCACGGCGGACAGAATAATGAAAATTTTCCAGATTGAAGCGAATCTTTTCCCCGCTCAACCCGTCCATTGAAGCAATCCGCCACGTGCCGCCGCAGAACCGTTTTGCCACCGGCGCGCGGCTTTGCCCAATCAACCTATGAAAAACAACCGTCTGCTCCCCCTCGCCCTCGGGGCCGTCGCCCTGGGCGCGCTCCTCACCGCCCTCGGCCCCGCGCTCGTCCGCGCCGCCACCGCCAAACCCGCCTCCGCTGAAGCGCTCCTTAAGAACGCCCAGCGTGGCAACCCCAAACTCCAGTCCATCGGCACGATGAGTTTCGGACCAGGCGGCCTGCTGCTCGTCGCCGAACCGCGCCACGCCGCCCTGGTCGCCATCGCCACGGGCGACACCGGCCCCGTGCAGAAACTCAAGCACCGCGTGGATGACGTGGCCGGCCTCGCCGCCGCCCGCCTCGGTGCGCCCGCCGGCGGCGTGCAGATCGTGGATCTCGCCGTCAACCCCGCCAGCGGCAAAATCTATCTCGGCGTCGTCCGCCAGGCCGACAAGCAGATCGCCATCCTCACCATTGACGCCGACGGCAAAGTCGCCGAGCTGCCGCTGAACAACGCCACCTATGTCCGCGCGCAGATGCCCGCGACCGAGAAGATGAAGATCGGCAACATCACCGACGTGGCCTTCGCCGGCGACCGCGTGCTGGCCGCCGGGGCGAGCAACGAGGAGTTTTCCAGCAAGATATTCAGCCTCCCGGTGCCGCTGGCGCACGGCGTGGCCGCGAACATTTACAGTGCGGAGACCTATCACGTCGCGCACGGCAAATGGGAAACCAAGGCGCCCATCTCCAGCTTTGTTCCCTACGAGGAGGGCGGGAAGCACTACGTCGTCGGCGCGTTCGCCTGCACGCCCATCGCCAAGTTCCCGCTCCACGACCTCCAGTCCGGCGCGAACGTCAAGGGCACGAGCGTCGTGGAACTCGGCTCCGGCAACCGCCCGCTCGACATGTTCGCCTACGACAAGGGCGGCAAGAAATGGCTCGTCACCCACACGCAGCGCATGGGTGAACGCGCGCCTTTTGGCCCCAGCAAATTCTGGAGCGCGCGCGTGAGCATGGACTACCTCGCGCTCAACGACGCCGACAAGATCAATCAAAAGGCCGCCCGCCGCGACACCGCCAAGAAGTCCGGCCCCGACGGCATCGAGATCGTGGACTCGCTTTTCGGCGCGGTGCAGGTGGACAAGCTCAACAACGACGAGGCCGTCGTCCTGCGCGAGAGCGGCGACAAGCTCGTGCTCGAAATGGCCAAGCTGCCGTAAGCAACACCATCGGAACGGCGCGCTCTCGACCGCGCTTTGACCAGGAGCGCGGGCAGCCTGCCCGCGCTCCTTTCTCCATCGTGCGGAGGCGCTGAATAATTTGAAAACCGAAACCGATTTGAGCCTCGTGACCTCGGCTGCCACGAGATCGGCCTCAACGCTTTTCCTCGCCACACTCCTCTGCCTGCCCGGCGGCTGCGGACGCGCGCCCGACGCCACCTTCACCCTCGAAATTCACCTGCGCGCGGACAACCCGGCGCAGGTCGAGGTTCTCGTCACCGCCGGCGACGCCCGCGCATGGACACGGCTGGATCCACAGGCCGACGCCGCTTCCTGCGAGCGAGTTTTGAAATTGCGCGCCGCCAGCGACGGCGTGAACTCGCCGCCCGCGCTCGCGATGTCCGGCAATTACACCGTGGCGGGCAATCAACTCCGTTTCCAACCAAGCCATCCGCTGCTCGCCGGGCAGAAATATCAGGCGCGCTTCGACCCGAACGAACTGCCCGCGCCCGCCGGCCGCCGTGCGGCTCCGCTTGCTCGCGATTACACCGTGCCCGCCGCCGCGCCCGCCGCGCCGCCGCGCCTCACGGCGATCTATCCGAGCGCGGCCACGCTGCCGGCGAACCACCTCAAATTCTACCTCGTCTTCTCCGAGCCGATGCGGCAGGGCGAATTTCTGCAACACCTCAAATTGCTCGACACCGCCGGGCGCGAAGTGCCGGAGCCGTTTCGCGAGACCGAGCTGTGGTCGCCCGACGGCTGCCGGCTCACGCTCTGGTTTCATCCAGGCCGGCAGAAGACCGGTGTGAACTTGAACGTCGAGATTGGCCCCATCCTCGAAGCGGGCGGCCAGTATCAACTCATCATTTCCGGTGGCTGGCCCTCGCAGCGCGGCACTCCGCTCGGTGCGGGTGTGAAAAAACTTTTCACCGCCGGCCCCGCCGACCACGGACGGCTCGACGAAAATTTTTGGCGGCTCACCGCGCCGCGCGCCGGCACGCGCGAGCCGCTGCGCGTCAGCTTTCCTGAACCGCTCGACTGGGCGCTGCTGCAAAACCAACTGCACGCCGAGACCGCCGCCGGACGGCGCGTGGAAGGCCAGTTCACCATCGCGCAAAATGAAACCGCGTGGAGCTTCACCCCGGCGCAGCCGTGGGGCGCGGGCGCTTACCGCCTCGCCATCGGCACGGTGCTGGAAGACCTCGCGGGCAACTCCGTGGCGAAGCCGTTCGAGGTGGACGTGCAGGCCGCGCCGCCCGCGCCCGTCGGGCCGGTGGTCTATCGCGAGTTCAAAGTGGAATAATCCCCGGCCGGCTAGTCCAGCGGGCTGGCTGCGGCCAGCTTTTTCCCTCATTCGGCGTTTGCGGCGGCAGCTTCTTGATATGCGAACAAAACCGCCGCAGCCAGCCGCAATACGCATCCTCCGTGGACAGCGAAAAGTGTTTGCGCCGAATGACATCGCGCATCATTTGGATTGCTTCGTCGGTTTTCACGGGCATGATGTTAATACATGAACAGCCGTTCGCATATCAATAGTTAGGCCGCTACACGTATGGCTGTTGAAACCATGATCGGTGCTCTGCTCGGTTCGCTCGTTACGTGGGCCATCTCAAAATTCATTTACGACAAGCGGCGACGGCATTACTTGCGAGATACCACAGAGAAGATGAAGCAGTCCGGCGAGATTCAAGAGCGCCACTACTCGGTGACAGCGATGGTTTACCGTTCAGCGTTGGAGGAGATTGAGGCTGGAGATATTGAAGCGGCGAAGAGAACGCTGAGCCATTCCATCGCCACATTCTACCAGACCAAAACCGAAGGCCGTCGCGAATTGGAGTCCGTTGGGATTCTACCCGACGCGCCAGACTGGACCGGTCAGGAGTTGCGAGCGATTGAGCATCACGCTAAAAAGTCTGAGAGCCTGCGCACCGCGCTGGCCCGAAAGCCCGATGACGACGCGGCCTAACAAATCGCTGCAGCGAACCCGGCGGGAGCGTCGCGGTTGCAATCGTTGCGTCCCGTGCGCCGGGTCGCTGAGCTTGGGTCGTTAGCCCATCTTCAATTTTAATCCCCTTCCAGCACCGCGCCAAAGCGCAGGCCGCGCGTGCTGACCCGCAGTTCGTCAAAACCAAGTTCGCTCATCACCGCCTCGTAGATGGCCGCGCCGAAGAGAATCACGTCGGCGCGGTTCGGCGGCAGGCCGGTGATCTGCTGGCGCGCGGCCAGCGGGAGCCGCCAGAGGCGCCCGGTTTCCCGGCGGATTTCCTCGCGGCGGAAGCGCTGCTGCTCGATGGCCGCGCGGTTGAATACATTCGTCTGCAGTTTCATCCGCGCGAGGATGGTGCTGGTGCCGCCGGTGCCGACGAGGATGCGAGTTTGGGCGGGCGCATCCGGACACTGCCTCCGTCCCGGCAGGCGCGGCGGAGCGCCGATCTCCGCATCGGCACGGGCCAGCCCTTTTCCACCCCCTGCCGGATCGGAGTCCGGCGCTCCGGAGCCGTGCCCGGGTGCGCCCGTTTGGGCCGGGGTGAATCCCGGCCCGCCCATGAATGCGGCGAGTTGCGGGAGGATTTCTTGCGCGAAGAACTGCTGCAAATGCGCGCGGCAGGCGGCGAGTTCGGCGGCGGCGGGCGGGTCGCCGGGGTGGAACTGCTCCAGCAGCCGCACGCTGCCGAGCGGGAAGCTGCGGCGGAACTGCGCCCGCCCGCCCGCGCCGAGGATGAATTCCGTGCTGCCGCCGCCGACATCGAGAATCAGCAGCGGCGCGGCGGCAAACTCCGGGTTGCTGGTGACGCCTTGAAAGGACCAGCCGGCCTCCTGCTCGCCGGAGATGATTTCCAGGCGCAGCCCGGCGGCCTGTTCGATGGCGCGGACAAGCTCGCCGGCATTCGCGGCGTCGCGCGCGGCGCTGGTGGCGATGACCCGGATGGAAGTTGCGCCATGGTGCTGCGCCTCGGCGGCAAAGCGGGCGACGGCCTGCGCGGTGAGGGCGAGCGGGCCGGGCTGGAGACGGCACGTCTCATAAAACCCGCGGCCCAGGCGCGTCTGCTCGCTTTGTTCCAGGAGCGGGCTGACCGCGCCTCCGCCGACCTCGGCGACGAGGAGTTTCACGGAGTTGGTGCCGACATCAATGACGGCGCGGCGGGTGAAGGAGGAATCAACTGGCATGGGAGAAGCAGGAGACGATGCCATTTGAAAGTGAATTGCCGGGGCTGAAAAATACCACGCTTCCCCCTCACCCTAACCCTCTCCCTTGGGGAGAGGGAATAGCAATGACAGCGCGGCGACATTCCAACGCGCATTCGCACTTCGCCGCTGGCTGGAATGTTTCCCCCTCTCCCTTTGGGAGAGGGCCGGGGTGAGGGGAAGACCGCCACCAAAAATGGAGAGAGGTCTGCAATTTGAATCTATTTCGTCTCGCGCCGGGCGAGCACCGCCGCGCCGGTGATGCCGGCGTCGTCGCCGAGCTTGGAGGCGTGGATGTCAATGCCCTTCATCGTGCCGGTCAACGCATATTCTTTTGCGGTCTCCACGATGATGGCCAGCATTTCATCCTCGAGCTGGTCCATGACGCCGCCGCCGAGGACGATGACTTCGGGGTTGAAGACATTGACGAGGTTGGCCAGGGCGATGCCGGTGAACTCGGCGGCCTCCTCGATGACGCTTTCAACGAACTTGTCGCCGCGCTTGATGGCCTTGCGGAGGTCGCCGCTCCTCATGTCGGCCAGGTCCTCGCCAAGCATCTCGGTGAGCACGGTCTTCTGGCCGTCCTTCACGGCGGACTGGATGCGGCGGAAAATCGCGGTGCGGCTGGCGAGCGCCTCGAAGCAGCCCTTGTTGCCGCAGCCGCACTTGGGGCCGTTCACGTCGAGCACCATGTGGCCGATCTCGCCGGCGGTGTGGTTGAAGCCGGAGTAGAGCTTGCCCTCCAGAATCAGCCCGCCACCGATGCCCGTGCCGAGGAAGACGCCAATCATGTTGCGCGGCTTGGGATCAAGCTCGGTTTCGTAGACGCCGAGCGTGCAGGCGTTGCAGTCGTTCTCGATGAAGACCGGGAGGTCGAGGAGTTTTTCGAGCTCCTTCTTCAGCGGCACGTCCTCCCACTTCAGATTGGGCGCGAAGATGACGCGGCCGCTCTCCGGATCCACGGCGGCGGGCGCGCCGACGCCGACGGCCTTGATCTGCTTCAAATTCAGGTCGCACTCGTCCACCACGTCCTTCACGCAGTGGGCGATGCGCTCGATGACTGCCTCCGGCCCGCGCTCGCCCTTGGTGCTCATCTTGGAGCGGCTGACGCATTTCAGGTTCGGCGTGAAGACGCCGGCGAGAATCTTCGTGCCGCCCAGATCCACGCCGATGAAATTGTCCTGTTTGCTGGGTTCGGGCATGGCGTCGTGGGATGGAGGTTTATTTGCCGGCGAGCACGGACTGGACCTTGTGGCTCAACTCGGCGTTGATTTCGTCGGGCGCATGGTTGCCGTCCACGACGGTGAAGCCGTAGGTGGCCTGGAGGCGGATGAACTGCCGCGCCATGAGCGACTGGTATTTCAGGAAGCTGTCGAACATGTCGCGCGAGAGGCCGAGATCCATGCCGCTCTCCCAAAAGTCCAGCGCCTTGTTCTTGGCGAAGTTGCGCTGCACGAGCTGCTCCGGCGAGACGTTGAGGTAGAAGACCGCGTCCGGCACGAGCGCGGTGCCGTAGAGGTTTTTGAGCCACGCCTCGTCCATGCCGCGCACGAGGTCGCGCGCCATGAGCGTGTAGATGTAGCGGTCGGCCAGCACCATGAAGCCCGCCTTGAGCGCGGGAATGATGATGTTCTCCAACTGGTCGGCGAAGTCCGTCGCATAAAACAGGCTCAAGGTCGTCCGGCTCAAAATGTTTCCGTTCTGCGCCTGCTCCAGTTCCTCGCTGACGAGCGTGGAGCGTTTGAGGCCGACCTGTTGCGTGGCGTGGCCGTTGCCTTCGAGCCACTCGACGAGCCGCGCAATCTGCGTGGAACGGCCCGAACCGTCCGCGCCCTCGACAACGATGAGCTTGCCGGTGAGCTTCTCCAGTTCCACGCCGGGGATGCCGTGGCCGTAGAAGCGCTTGCGCGACACCTTGGGAATGATCACCGACGCCGAGGCGCGCTTCGCGGGGATGGGGGATTTTTTGAGCATCGCGGTCAGTGCTTGTTGGCGGCAAAGGCCGGCAGATCAATCCGGGCCTCGACCAGTTTCCGCACGATGGCCTGCTGCGTCTCGACGGATTTGTTGGCGTCCATGACGGCGAAGCCAAACTCCGTGCTCATCGCCAGGTATTGCTCCAGCAGGCGGCCTTGAAAAATCTTGAAGCTCTCGTAGGGATCGCTCGACAGCCGCAAATCCATGCCCGCCTCGAAGTATTTCAACTGCGGGCGGCCGTCGAGGATGCGCCGGAGCGAGACTTCGAGGTTCGCCTTGAAAAAGAACGTCATGTCCGGCAGCGCGGCGTAGCTGTAGATGCCCCGCACCCATTCCGGCGGACAGCCGCGCACCGTGTCGCGCGCGAACGCGGTGAAGATGTAGCGGTCGCACAGCACGAGGTAGCCCGCGCGCAGCAGCGGCACGAGCTGGCGCTCGTAGCGGTCGGCAAAATCCGTCGCGTGGATGAGGCTGAACGTGGTGGGCGTGAGGAGCGTCTGCTTCTTGCCCTTGCTGGTGGCGGCCTTGACCAGCTCGGACGAATTCCACTCGGTGAAAAAGACGCGCAGCCCCTGCTGCTCGAGCCAGCGCTTGAGCAGGTAAATCTGCGTGGACTTTCCGGAGCCGTCGAGACCCTCGACGGCAATCAGGCGGCCCGGAAAATTCATCTCGGCGAACGTCTTCATCACTGGTGAAAGAGGCTACGGCGCAGCGGCGCGATGACAACTTTTTTCTGCGAATGTCCGGCTAAATTGCCACACGGATTTTGCGGACGCGCCTCACAATCCAAACATTCCGGCCATGAACCTGAACGCGCCAAAGGTGGCCACCGCAACCGCGCGGGAAACGCCGGGAATGTTGATGGCGACAATCACCATGATGAAACCATACTGGCAGAGCTTCCAGTAGGTCTCGTGGCTCATGTTGATGGCGTTCTTCACCACATGCGAGCCGTCCAGCGGCGGGATGGGCAGCAGGTTGAAGAAGCAGAGGAAGAGGCTCAACTTCGCAACCAGCAGGCACGGATCGATCAGGACTTTAACTTCGGCCAGCACGCTCAATTTCGCCACCAGCACCAGCACCAGCGCGAGCAGCACATTCATCGCCGGGCCGGCCAGCGCCACCAGCGTGTCGTCGCGGCGGACGTGGCGGAGGTTGTTCAAGTTGACCGGCACCGGTTTGCCCCAGCCGATGATGAAACCCGCCAGCCCGGAGCCGCTCGCCGCCAGGGAAATGGCGAGCAGCGGCAGCACGATGGTTCCGATCATGTCCATGTGGACGACGGGATTGAGCGAGCAGCGGCCCTGCGCGCGCGCGGTGTCATCGCCACACTTCCACGCCACCCATGCGTGCGCGAACTCGTGGAAGGTGAGAATGGGAATGAAACACAAGTAGGTAATCAGCCCGTCAATCAATGCTTTCTCGCTCATCGGCGGTCAACGTAGCAAAGCGGAGGCAGGCCGTCGAGGGGCGCGATTTCAACAATCGCAGGAGACGACGTGAGGAGGCTCAAACTGAAAAGCCGGGGAGAAAAGGGGTGAAGGTGAAAAGGAGTATTTCTCTCCAGGCCGCACCTCCTTTTCCCCTCCGCCCCTTATCTCCTTTTCGGTCAGAGCCTCCCTCGCGTCGTCCGACAACTTCGACTCACCCCGGCGGCCATTGCAGCTTGCGTCCGCCGAGGATGTGGCAGTGCAGGTGCGGCACCGCCTCGCCGGCATCGGGGCCGTTGTTGATCACGAGCCGGTAGCCGCTGTCCTTGAGGCCGAGTTTTTCCGCCACGGCGGCAGCCTTGAGCAGAAGCTGGCCGAGCACGGCCTGATCTTCCGGGCCGGCCTGCGCGACACGGGGGATGGGTTTGCGCGGCACGATGAGCACGTGAATGGGAGCCTGCGGGTTGATGTCGCGGAAGGCGGCGACGTGTTCATCCTCGTAAATCAGCGCGGCGGGGATTTCGCGCGCGATGATTTTCTCGAAGAGGGTCTTGCTCATCGGCGCAGGGATTCAGGATTCGCCATTTGAAATTTCAAATTTGAAATTCGAAATCACTCCACCACCAGCGCGCACTTCGCTCCCTGGCTGCCATCTTGGAGGCAGTGGCGGGCGAACTCCACGATCTGGTCGTTGAGGTTCTGGCAGCGGCGCGACCAGCGGCGCGCGCCGGTGATCTGCTTCACGCAGCTCCGCAGGCCGGTGAAGCGGATGTATTGCGGCGTGCGCCCGAGCCGGTCGAGCAGCTCCGCGCGCAGCTTCGGGAAGAACGTCAGCTCAAATCCCTTCCCGGCGTCGCAGGCGAGCTGGCGCAGGTCGGACTCCTCGACCTTGGCCGGCGGGCCGGCGAGCTTTTGCGTCTTCAACTCGAAGCCGAATCCCTTCAGCACGCGCTCCAGGGCGAGGGTGAATTCGCCCATCGAGACGAATTCCCGCCCTTGTTCCTCGCGGAAGTAGTGCAGCACGGCGGCCACCGCGTGCTCGACGATGTCCGTGTCGAGATGCGAGCCGGGGCCGCCGACGATTTGGACGGTGATTTTTTCGGCGGAACAGGGGATGGCGTCGCCGCTGTCACCCTGCAAGGCCAGGCAATCGGAGCGTAGCTGTATCATGTTTAGTCTCCAGTTTTTTGACTGCTTCCAGAAAATCCCCCGCCTCCTGAAACTCCCGGTAGATGCTCGCGTAGCGCACGTAGGCCACGCCGTCCAGCCCGCGCAGCCCCTCCATCACGCGCTCGCCAATGGCCATCGAGGGCACCTCGCCCTCGTAGCGGTTGGTGATTTCGTCCGTGATTTTTTCCATCAGTTCCCCGATGGCCTGCTGCGCCACGGGCCGCTTCTGGCAGGCGCGCTGGAGGCTCACCAGCAGTTTCTCCTTGGAAAATTCCTCCCGCCGCCCGTCGTGCTTGATGACCATCAAGCCCTGGCGCTCGATGACCTCGTAAGTGGTGTAGCGATGGCCGCACTTGAGGCACTCGCGGCGGCGGCGGATGGTGGCACCCTCGCGCGAACTCCGTGAGTCTATCACTTTGTCATCTTGACCGGCGCATTTCGGGCATCGCATAACGGCTGACCACCGCTAATGGTGGATGGGCGAGTTTCTACACACAAGGAATGGGCGAGTCAAGGGAAGTTCTGCCAGTTCAATCCAATAAACTCTCGCGCCTTCGCACCGTGCTTCCCAGCCACGGCGGAATTTTTTTGCCACGGATTGAACACGGATGAAACACGGATTCGGAAAATCTGTGTTTCATCCGTGTTTCATCCGTGGCTCATTTGAAATCCCCTTCCGTGTGCTCCGTGTTTTCCGTGGTTGACCTCGCGCCCGCAAATTGCCAGACATTGTCCATGACCAAATACATTCCCGCCATCCTCCTCGCGCTCACTCTCGCCGCGCCCGCACCCGCCGCGCCGCCGACGTTCAAGAAAACCAAACTCACCGACCAGTTCCTCTGCGAAGGCGCCTACTTCGGCGACTTCAACAAGGACGGCAAGACCGACCTCGTCGCCGGCTGGCGCTGGTTCGAGGGGCCGGACTTCAAGACCGCGCACGAGTTCAATCCGCCGCCGGAGAAACCTTACAACGGTGAGAAGAGCTACTCCGATTATTTCCTCACCTTTGTCTATGACTTCAACGGCGACAAGTGGGACGACATCCTCGTCTTCACCTGGCCGGGCAAGGAGGCCGCGTGGTATGAAAATCCGCAGAAGCGCGGCGGCCACTGGTTCAAGCACAGCATCGCCGCCGAGGCCGACAACGAATCCCCGCAGCTCGGCGACATGAACGGCGACGGCAAGCCCGAACTCATCTGCCACACCGGCGGACGCTTCGGCTTCTTCGAGGCCGACTGGAAGCACCCGGAGCAGCCGTGGAAGTTCATCGCCATTTCGCCGGAGGACAAGAAGGCCATCTTCCGCTACACCCACGGCTACGGCTTCGGCGACATCAACGGCGACGGCAAGGCGGACATCCTCGAAAAGAACGGCTGGTGGGAACAGCCCAAGGACTACCGCGCCGGCGGCGAATGGAAGCTCCACAAAGTCCCCTTCGCGCCGGAGGGGATGCGCGGCGGCGCGCAGATGCTCGTCTATGATGTCAACGGCGACGGGCGGAACGACGTCATCACCAGTTGGGACGCCCACGGCTACGGCCTCGCGTGGTATGAACAGGCCCGCACCGGCGGCGAAGTCAGCTTCAAGGAACATCTCCTCGTCAACACCAAGCCGGAGGACAACCAGCACGGCGTGCAGTTCACCCAGCCGCACGCCCTCGTCCTCGCCGACATCAACGGCGACGGCCTCATGGATTTCGTGACCGGCAAGCGCTTCTGGGCGCACGGCCCCGCCAAGGACGCCGAGCCGGGCGCGCCCGCCGTGCTCTACTGGTTCGAGCTGAAGCGCGCGGGCAAGACCGCCGAATACATCCCGCACCAGATTGACGACGACTCCGGCGTCGGCACGCAAATCACCGCCGGCGACCTCAACGGCGACGGCAAGCTCGACATCATCTCCGGGAACAAGAAGGGCTTGAGCATCTTCCTCCAGCAGAAGTGAGCGGCGCGCTGAACCATCTCAAAAAGTTTCTGCTGCTGGCGCTCGGCGCGAGCGTCGGCTTTTTCTTCGCGCTGGAAGGGCGGGCGGCGCAGACGAACAAGTTCACCGCCGAGATCAAGCAGGTGATTGGCGGTGCAGCCGTCAACGGCGCAGTGGCGAAGAAGGGAATGATTGTCAGTGAGGGAGCGACGATTGTCACGGGGCCAGACTCATCGGTGACGTTCGTAATCAAAGAGTTTAAGGCGGTCATCCGCCTTCAGTCGCAGTCCACTCTCTCGCTGGATAAAATCGCAATGAACTTCGACTATAGTAGCGCTGGGAAAGTAGCTTTCATTGATCTAAAAGGAGGAGCGTTCGTGGCAAGCGTTAGCAAAATCAATTACAACTTGAATCGCGGTGACAGATTTGAAATCAAAACCGCAAAAGCTGCGGACGGAGTCAGAGAGCCTTCGGATTTCAAAGTTGGCGCGGATGGGACTGTGCATTGTCGAAAGGGAAACATCATGTTTATTAACCGTATTGGCAGCGTTCAGGCTCCATGGACAATCACTTCTGGAGAATCAATCCAACCTGCAACTATACCCGGAAGCATACCAACCATCTCCCCCACCCCGCCCGACCTCGCCGCCGCCCTCGACAAGGAAATCAAGGAACTGAAGAAGCTCGCCGGCTACCGGTAAGCTTCACCGCGCACGGGCGGCTGTCTTCGGGAAGAAGATCGCGCACTTCCGGGAGAAGATCGCGATCTTGGGGCCAAAGAACGCTCTCCCGGCGGAAAAGAATGCGTTCCCGGCGGCCGGGAACGCCTTCCCGGGGGAAAAGAACGCTCCCCCGGAGTCCGGGATACCTCCCCCGGCGGCCATGAACGCGTTCTTTTTCGGATGGAAGGCGCTCTTTGGGCCGTGGAAAGCGTTCCAACCGGCTGAAAAGGAGGGTTTTAAGCGGAAACAAGCCAAAACCGGCCCGCCGGAGCAGTATTTAGCCACGGATGGAACACGGATGGAACACGGATTGGCAAAGCCTGATCAAGCCCTCCGGCCCGGTTCCGTGTTTAATCCGTGTTCCATCCGTGGCTAAAAATCAGGCCAGATGCCCCAGCGCGAGCAGGCCGTAGTAGGTGTATTCCACGTCGAGATGCTCGTCCGTCCAGTGTCCGTAGAAGCCGCCTTCGTTCGTCCAGAGCGAGTCCACGAAGTCGAGGCACTTTTCCCGGACGGGGGCCAGCTCCACCTGCATCCCGGAAAGCGCGTGCAGCGCGGTGGCGGTGGAAAGCAGGTCGGGAATGGGCGCCCTCGGCGCGGCCAGGAAACCGCCCTCCGCGTGAACGCGCGCCCGCAGCCAGCCCGCGACGGCGGGATGGAGCGGCGCGGAGAACTGCCGCAGCGCAGTGACGGCAGCGGCGGTGGCGTTCGTCGAGCCGACGGGCACAGTGCGCTCGTTCGCCCACGCGCCGTCGGCGGTCTCCAGAAACTTGAGGCATTGAATGAGCCGCAGCGGCTCCGGCGGCTCGGCGCGCAAGTCCTGGTGCGCCGCGAGTCCGAGGAAGCATCCGTAAGCCGTGCCGTGCGCCGCGCCGGGGGTCACGGAATACCCGCCGTCGGACGAGCGAAACTGCTCGATGCCCGCGAGCAGCTTCCCACGCAACCCCTCCGGCAGCGACGCGCCCTGGGCACGCAATGCCGTCATTGATTTCTTCCTCTCCCCGCGAGGCACGAGCGGGGAGAGGGCCGGGGAGAGGGGCGGTGTTTGCACCCGACGGGGGGGGGGGGGCGGCGC
>JACRJY010000020.1 GCA_016235585.1 Verrucomicrobiota bacterium
GTCGTCGCCGGGATAACTCACAGTGAACGGCCGGCCCACCCGTTCCTCCGCGCGCCGGCCGGTGAGCTGGCAATAGGCCTCGTTCACCGCCACGATGACGCCGTCCTTGTCCGTCAGCCGCATCCCGTCCGCCGATTTGTCCCAGACCGAATGGAACAGCATTTCCGAATGGTGCAGCGCCTCCTCCGCCCGTTTGCGCTCGGTGATGTCATGGGAAATGCCGATGAGACCAATGACCTTCCCGCCGGCATCCAGCCGCGGCGATTTGATGGTCAGCAGCGTCTGGCGCTCGCCCGTGCCGCGGATCGTGCGCGACTCCTCCACCGTCAGCGCACGCCGCCCGGCCAGCACCTGCCGGTCTTCGGCGGTGAAACGCTCCACCTCCGCCGCATCCGGGTTCAATTCCGCCGCCGTGCGCCCGCGCATTTGTTCGAGGGTGCGGCCATTGGCGCGGCAGAGGGCGGGGTTGGCAAAGACGAACCGCCCTTCGCCGTCCTTGATGAAGACAAAATCGTCGGTGTGGTCGGTGATCGAACGCAGCATCTCCTCGTTCTGGCGCAGTTCGGCGGTGCGCTCGCGCACCCGTTCTTCCAGCACGTCCTTCAGCCGGTGGATTTCATCCACGACCCCCATGTGCTCGGTGATGTCGCGCGCGATTTTGGACATCCCCGTCACCCGGCCCAACAGATCCCGAATCGGGGAAACGGTGATGGCGACATCAATCAGCCTCCCGTCCTTGCGCCGGCGCACGGTCTCAAAATGCTTCACGGGCTCGCTGCGGCCGACGCTGGCCAGAAACTCGTCCTCCTCGTGCTGCCGGTCGGGCGGAATCAAAACCCGGACGGACTGGCCGATCATCTCGGCGGCGGAATAGCCGAAAATCTGCTCGGCTCCCCGGTTCCAAATCGTGACCGCGCTTTTGAGATCTTCCCCTACAATCGCGTCCTGGGAGGACTCGACGATGGCGGCCAGTTGCGCCGCGGAGAAAAAGATGCTTTTGTTGTCGCTCATTGGAAAGCCTCCTTGTAAAGCCCGCCACGCCATTGATTATTTGTTCTCGGTCACTTTAGCCCCATCCAAACCGTTCCCGGCCTGGATGATCGCCGGGCACGGCTGGCAGTTCCGCCAAGACCGATAATTGGCCCGGAAAACGCCGGGAAGGGCGAAGACTGCACAAGAGTCGGCTGGCAGTGGGAGCATTCATCCGATGTGCGGAACTTATGGCTTTTCCGGCGGCCAGTCAACGGAGATTCGCGCGGGCCGCGGCAACGATTTTTTTTCGCGCGGACTTGCCGCCCGCGCCTGGAACGTGTTCTCTTGGGGGCCGCAGCCATTATGAAAACCGCCACCGGCACCACGGTCATCTCCAACGGCCAGCTTTTCGACGGCTCCGGCAAGCCGCCCGTGCCCAGCGCCACACTCGTCCTCACGGATGGACGCATCACCTACGCCGGCCCCGCCGCCGGTGCGCCCGCCGTGCCGCCGGATGCACAGCGCATTGACGCGCGCGGCGGCACCATCCTGCCGGGCCTTGTCGAGGCGCATTATCACGCGACGTATTTCAACATCGCCCGGCTCGAAGACCTCGACATCAAGTATCCCGTCGAATACGTCTCGCTCCTCGCGGCGGTCAACACCGCGCTCGCGCTGGAATGCGGCTACACCGCCGCGCGCTCCGGCGGCTGCCTCTTCAACTGCGACGTGTGGCTCAAGACCGCCATCGAGGCCGACCTCGTGCGCGGGCCGCGCCTCGCTGCGTCGGGCCGCGAGATTTGCAGCGCGGGCGGGCTGATGGATTGGAATCCCGGGTTCCGCAAAATCGGCATGGAGGGGCTGGTCTTCTGCATCAACGGCGTCGAGGACGCGCGCAAGGCCGTGCGCTCGCTCGTGAAGGACGGCGTCGAGTGGGTGAAGACCTATCCGACTGGCGACGCCGCGTGGCCCGACCAGAACGACCATCACACGCTCTGCATGACCTTCGAGGAGATGCACGCCGTCGTCGCCACCGCGCACAATCACAAGCTCAAGGTCACCGGCCATTGCCGCGCGACCGAGGGCATCAAGAACGCGCTGCGCGCCGGCTACGACACGGTCGAGCACGCGACATTCATTGACGACGAGGGGTTGGAGCTGCTGCTCAAGCGCGACGTGCCCGTGGTGCCGGGGCTGCGCTTCGAGCAGGTGAGCGTCGAGCGCGGGCCGCAGTTCGGCCTGTCGCAGAAGGTCATTGACGGCCATCAGGAGACGCTCGACGGCGGGGCGGAGAGCTGCCGCCGCATCATCAAGGCCGGCGGGCGGCTCGGCATGGGCGGCGACTACGGCTTTGGCTGGTGCCCGCACGGCGAATACGCGAAGGAACTCTCCTTCTTCGTGAACTTCGTCGGCCTCGACCCGCTCACCGTGCTCAAGTGCGCGACCAAGACCGGCGCGGAAATCATGGGGCGCGGCGATGAATTCGGCACGCTCACCAAGGGCAAGCTCGGCGACGTGCTCGTCGTCGAGGGCGACGTGTGCAAGGACATCTCACGGCTCGAAGACCGGCAGAACATCCTCGCCGTGCTGCAAGGCGGCGTGCTCAAAGCCGGACGGCTTGCCCCGCGAACCATCATCGAAGTGCCGCTGGCGGCGTGAGCGCAACATGGATTTTCAATTCACCAACTCCCCGCCATGAACTTTTCCAGCCTCTCCAGTTTTCTCGCTGCGCTTCTGTTGCTCTCCGCGCCCGTCCGCGCCGCTGAATACCAGCTCTTCGCCCGCTCGAATCTCGTCGCGTGGTGCATCGTGCCGTTCGATGCGAAGAAGCGCACGCCGCCGGAGCGCGCGGAGATGGTGAAGCGGCTCGGCATCCCGGCCATCGCCTACGACTGGCGCGCCGAGCACGTGCCGACGTTCGAGCAGGAAATTTTGGAATATCAAAGGCGCGGCCTCGGCTACTTCGCCTTCTGGGCGTCACACGAGGACGCCTTCAAACTCTTCGAGAAATACAAACTGCATCCGCAAGTCTGGCAGACCGCGACGAGTCCCGACGCGCCGACGCAGGAAGAACGCGTGAAGATTGCCGCCGAGAAGACGCTCAAGCTCGCCCGGCGCGCGCAACAACTCGGCAGCCAATACGGCCTCTACAATCACGGCGGCTGGGGCGGCGAGCCGGAGAACCTCGTTGCCGTCTGTCGCGAGCTGCATCAGAAGCACGGCGCGACGAACGTCGGCATCGTCTACAACCTCCATCACGGCCACGACCATGTGAACCGGTTGCCACAGGCGCTCGCGGCGATGAAGCCGTATCTCCTGTGTGTGAACCTCAACGGCATGACGCGCGACGGCGAGAAGCTCGGCAAAAAAATCCTCCCGCTCGGCTCCGGCGAACTGGATTTGCTGCTGCTGAAAATCATCCGCGACTCCGGCTATCGCGGCCCCATCGGCATCCTCGGCCACACGATGAACGACGCGGAAGAACAGTTGCGTGACAATCTCGACGGCCTCGACTGGCTCGTGCCGCAACTCGATGGCAAGCCCGCCGGCCCAAGGCCGAAGCCGCGCACGCTGAAGACCGCGTCGGCCCCGAAACCAGACTACTGGGCCGTCGAGGATGCCGCTGCTCGGGCAAAGCTGCCGCTCTACCAGACCATCCCCGCAGCGACGCCCGCTGAACTCACGCCGCACAACGGCTGGCCCGCCGCCGAGTCGTATCGCACCTGGACGCGCTCGCACGGCGGCGACGCGAACGAGCGATTCTCCGGGCTCACGCAAATCAGCCGCGCCAACGTGAAGCAGCTCGAAGTCGCGTGGACGTTTCACTCCGGCGACGGCAAAGGGAACATCCAGTGCAATCCGGTCATCGTGAATGGCGTGATGTTCGTGCCGACCGTCGGCGAAAACTTCGTCGCGATTGACGCGGCAACGGGCAAGGAACTGTGGCGCTTCAAGCCCGATGGTCGTCCGGCATTCCGCGGCATCACGTGGTGGCCGGGCCGCGACGGCGCAGGTGAACGGCTGTTTTTTGCGACCGAGGAAAACTGGCTTTACGCGCTCGACCCGAAGACCGGCCAGCCGGTGGAGAGCTTCGGCGAAAAAGGCCGGGTGAAGCTCGCGCTGGGCGCGCGCGTGGCTCCCGGTATTTTCGGGCGCACGCTCGTCATCGCCGGCTTCTTGAAGGACGTGGAGGCGTTTGACGCCGTGACGGGCGAGCATCGCTGGACGTTTCACACCGTGCCGCACGAGGGCGAGTTCGGCCACGACACCTGGGATCAACTGCCGGCAAACGCGGCGAACTGCTGGGGCGGCATGGCGCTCGACGCGCAACGCGGCATCGCCTACATCACGACCGGTTCGCCCAAGCCGAACTTTCTCGGAATGCTCCATCGCGGCGACAACCTTTTCGCCAACTGCGTGGTCGCCATTGACGCGCGCACGGGCAAACGGCTCTGGCACTTTCAGGAAATCCGCCACGACATCTGGGATCTCGACATGCCCGCGCCGCCGATTCTCACGACGATCACGCGCGACGGGAAGAGAGTGGATGTCGTCGCCGCCGTGACCAAAATTGGCAACACGCTGCTGCTCGACCGCGTCACGGGCAAACCGGTTTTCCCCTTCCGCCTGCGCCGCGCGCCGACCTCGACGCTGCCCGGCGAAATCACCTCGCCGTATCAGCCGGACGTGGAACTGCCGCAGCCGTTCGCGCGCCAGGAGTTCAAGCCCGCCGACGCGAGCGAGCGCACCGAGGAAATCCGCGACCGCGTGCTCGACCAGTTGAAGAGCGCGCAGTTCGGCTGGTTCCTGCCGTTGAGCGACCGCAAGGTCACGCTGTTCTACAACGTCCATGGCGGCGCGGAATGGACTGGCGCGTGCGCGGACCCGGTGCGCGGGCGGCTCTACGTCACGGCGAATGAAGTGCCGTGGCTGATGTCGCTGCTTGTGAATGACGAGCCGCGTTTCGATCCGAAGGCGAAGCCGACGCACGGCGAGGAAATCTTCCGCGTGACGTGCATGCAATGCCACGGGCTGGATCGCATGGGCGTGGGCGTCGCGCCGCCATTGCGCGGACTGCGCCATCGGATGAAGGACGCGGAAGTGGCCGAATTGCTGAAGACGGGCCGCGGCCTGATGCCGGTCGCGCCGCCGATGAGCGATGAAGACCTGAAGGCGCTGCTCGACTTTCTTTTTCTGCGTGACCGCCCCGCGCCGAAGGGGCCGCCGGTGAAACCGGAGCGCCCGCAGTTCGTGCAGACGGGCTGGAACCGTTTCCTCGACGCCGACGGCTACCCCGCGTGCAAGCCGCCGTGGGGCACGCTGAACTGCCTCGATCTCAATTCGGGCAAACTGCTCTGGAAAGTTCCGCTCGGCGAATACGACGCATTGAAGAAACAGGGCGTGCCGAAGACCGGCACGGAAAATTTCGGCGGCGCGATGGTGACGGCAGGCGGACTCGTTTTCGCCGGCGGCACGCGCGACGAGAAGTTTCGCGCCTTCGACGCGGACACGGGCGAGGAATTGTGGTCGGCGAAGCTCCCGTGGGGCGGCTACGCGCCGCCCGCAACCTACGAGGTGGGCGGCCGCCAGTTCGTTGTCATCTCCGCGACCGGCGGCGGCAAGCTCGGCGGGCCGACGGGCGACGCCTACGTCGCCTTCGCGCTGCCAAAGAGATGAATTGATTGTGGCGCGATTGCTTGTAGACTGCCCGTTGACACTATGAAACTGCCTGTTGTTTTCGCCGCCGT
Organism: Verrucomicrobiota bacterium; assembly: GCA_016235585.1. Classification (GTDB taxonomy): domain Bacteria; phylum Verrucomicrobiota; class Verrucomicrobiia; order Limisphaerales; family JACRJY01; genus JACRJY01. The sequence continues at coordinate 5,721 of JACRJY010000020.1, forward strand.
CTTGCTCGCGTCGCTCTGCCTCGCCGTCGCCGCCGACGGCAAGAAGTCCGCCAAGAAGGCTGACCCGCACGCGCTGCCCGGCGGTGCGCGCGAGTTGAACATTGGCGACGCCGCGCCCGACTTCGCGCTTCCGGGCATTGACGGGCGGACGCACCGGCTCGCCGACTACAAGGACGCCAGGCTGCTGATGATTGCGTTCATCTCGAACCACTGCCCCGACTCGCACGCCGCCGAGGGGCGCATCAAGCAGCTCGTCGCTGACATGAAGGGCAGGGGCTTCGCGCTCGTCGCCGTCAACCCGAACAACCCCGACGGCCTGCGCCTCGACGAACTCGGCTACTCGAAATACAACGACGGCTTCGACGACATGAAGAAATACGCCGCCGAGCAGGGCTTCAACTTCCCCTACCTCTACGACGGCGAAAAACAGGCGATGGCCAAAGCCTACGGCTGCCTCGCCACGCCGCACGTGTTCCTTTTCGATGCGGAGCGCAAGCTGCGTTACAAGGGACAGTTCGACGACTCACGCTTCGCCGACGCCGCCCGGGTGAAGTCGCACGATGCCCGCAACGCCGTCGAGGCGCTGCTCGCGGGAAAGCCCGTCCCCGTCGAGACCACCAAGCCGCACGGCTGCTCGACGAAGTGGATGGAGAAGAAGAACACCGTCGCCGAGGCGGAGGAGAAGTGGGCGAAGACGCCGGTGGACGTGGAGCTGATTGACGCGGCGGGCGTGGCCGCGCTGCGGAAGAACGGCACGAAGAAAGTCCGGCTCTTCAACGTGTGGGCCACGTGGTGCGGCCCGTGCGTGGCGGAGTTCCCCGAACTCGTGATGACCGCGCGCAAGTTCGGCCTGCGCGACTTCGAACTCATCACGATCAGCATGGATGAAGAGGGCGACGTGGCAAAGGTGAAGGCGTTCCTCGAAAAGAAGGGCGCGGGCCTGCCCGACAAGCTCAAGCCCTCGCTCAAGGCCGAGGGCCGCAAGACCAACAGCTACCTCTACGGCGGCGACAGCCCGAAGGCATTGATGGCGGTGCTCGACCCGCACTGGCCCGGCGCGATTCCGCACAGCGTGCTCGTCGCGCCCGGCGGCGAAATCCTCTGGCGGCACAACGGTGCGGTGAACGGCGAGGAGCTGCGCGCGAAAATCCTCGAACACATGGGGCCGTTCTACCTGCCGGAGTGACGCGGTGCCTCGTTCAGGAGCGCGGGCGGCCCGCCCGCGCGAATCGGTAATCCCAGTTGCGTCGCAGGCGGATCGCCCGCCTCATCATCCCGCCGCCTGCGCCTTCACCCACGGCACGACCTTGGCAATCATCGGCGCGGTGAAGTCTCCGGCGAAGACGTGGTTGGAGCCTTTCATCTCGAATAATTCCTTCGGCTGGCTGGCCCTCGCAAAAATGTCGCGCGAGTCCTGGATGGGCACCACGTCGTCCTCGAAGCCATGCACGAGCAGCCACGGCACCTTGATGAGCGACGCCTTGTCCGCCACGGAAACGATGCGTGCCATGTCATCCATGTAGGCTTGCGAGAGCGGACAGTTCTCGTCGTCCCACATGAAACCCGCGCCGGGCTTGACGGTGCCAAACTCGCGGTCGGCGAACGCCTTCGTGTGCACCATGCCCGCGAGCGAGACGAGGAACCGGAGGCGCGCGTCCATGCTCGCCCGCAGCACGCCCACCGCGCCGCCCATGCTGTGGCCGATGTAGCCGGTGCGCCAGCCCGCGAGCGCGTCCAGCACGGAGCCGAGGTCAGCGACTTCCTTCGAGATGGTCGAGTCCGTGAAGCGCCCGCCGGACGCGCCGTTGCCAGAGAAGGAAATCCGCAGCGCGTTCACGCCCGCCGCCGCAAGCGCTTCGGCGAGCGCGACGAGGAAGGGCCGGTCCTTGTTGCCGGTCACGCCGTGGCCGAGCACGACGAGGGTTTTGGAGTTTTTATCACCGGAGTGAAACGTGCCGTCAATCCGTTCGCCGTGGGCATTCTTGATTTCGCTGAACATAGTGTGCCGTGTTGTAGTTGCGGCGCGGGGCCGGGGCAATCTTAAAAGCCGCCGGCGCACCGTTCACGCCTCATTTTCTTGTCGTCAGCCCGGCGGGTTTCGCGCCATAAGAGGCGCGTGAACGCTTCTCCGCTGGACGGCCTGAACGTGCTGCTGCTGGACGACGAGCCGCTGCTCCGCCGGCAAATCGCCGCGACGCTCGAACGCCTCGGCGCGGACGTGACCAGCGCCGCCACCGTCGCCGCCGCGCGGCAACTGGCGGGCGAGATGAACTTCGATTTCGCGCTGCTCGACGTGAATCTTCCCGACGGGCTGGGCACGGACTTGCTCAAGGAAAAAGTTTTTCCCGCCACCACGCCGGTCATCGTGATGACCGCGCAGGGCGGCGTGGCGGGCGCGGTCGAGGCGATGCGGCTGGGCGCGGCGGATTATCTGATGAAGCCGTTCGAGCCGGCGGAGCTGCCGCTGGTGCTGGGCCGGGCGCGGCGCGAGCGGCAGTCCGCGCGCGTGGAGGAATTCCGCCGCGACACGGAGGCGAAGGATTCGCTTTTTTTCGGCAGCGCGCTCGCGGGGCTGGAGGCGCACCTGCAAAAAATCATCGCCGCCGACCGCCGGGTGCAGGCGCATCTCCCGCCCGTGCTCATCGAGGGCGAGACCGGCACCGGCAAGACAACCCTCGCGCGCTGGCTGCACCACCACGGGCCGCGAGCGGCGCAGCCGCTGGTGGAGGTGAACTGCTCCGCGCTGCCGGAGACGCTCGCGGAGTCGGAGCTGTTCGGCCACGAGCGCGGCGCGTTCACCGACGCGAAGGCGGCGCGGATGGGCCTGTTCGAGGCCGCCCACGGCGGAACGCTGTTCCTCGACGAGCTGCCCAGCCTGTCGCCGGGCTTGCAGGCCAAAGTGCTCAAGGTGATTGAGGATGGAAAAATCCGCCGCGTCGGCGGCAACCGGGAAATCGCCGTGGACACGCGCCTCATCGCCGCGACCAACCGCGACCTGCGCGCAGACGTGGCGGCGGGGAAGTTCCGCGAGGATTTGCTGCACCGGCTGGATTTGTTCCGCATCCAGATACCGCCGCTGCGCGCGCGCGGCGACGACGTGGTGCGGCTGGCCGGGACGCTGATGGAGCGGCTCTGCCGCCGGCACCGGCTCGCGGTGAAGACGATTACGCCGGCGGGCGAGCGGCGGCTGCGCGCCCACCGCTGGCCGGGCAACGTGCGCGAGCTGCAGCACGAACTGGAGCGGGCGATTGTCTTCGAGGAGAGCGCCGCGCTGGACTTCGCGCATCTTTCGCCGGGCGAAACTTCCCCCACCGAACCGGCGGGAGGCAACATTTTGAACGACGATTTCCGTTTCCCCAGCGAAGGCATCCGGCTCGAAGAAGTCATCAGCCGCCTCATCGCGCTCGCGCTGAAGCAGACGGACAACAACGTCTCGGCGGCGGCGCGGCGGCTGGGCGTGAGCCGGGACTACCTGCGCTACCGGCTGGCTGGCGGGAAGGACAAACCGGCGGGGAGTGGCGAATCGTTGTGAGGGGCGCGGCGTTCACGCCGCCGAAAGCCGCCCGGGAAAAGAGTGTTCGACAACCTTTGGCTTGCCCCCGTTTCTGCGGCCTGAAGGCCGCGCTCCGCTGCCGGCCGCCCAATGGCGGCGGAGTTGCGGCTGGGAAATAGCCCCCAAACCGGGGCCGGGCGGGCCGGAACAATTGGGGGCCATTTCCCAATTCAAACTGGACGACAACGCGGACGACCGCCAGCGAAGCGAGAAAACCCCTGTGTTCACAGGGAATTCAACAACCTTGGACATCCGGCACGGCTTTTGCGAACAGGCGGGCAGCAATAATGCAGTTCAAAACAATCATCAACAAAACAGCAACCATGAAAAAGCTCACCCTCCTCCTCACCGTTGGCGTCCTCGGCGCGACGATGCTCGCGGCCCGCGCCGCGGATCGCCCCCTCCGGGACGACACCTCTGGCACCGACGACAGCACCCGCGTCCGCCCCCCGGCTCCCGAAGACAGGCGCGGTCGCGACGGCAAGGTCGTTGACCGGCCCACCCCCCGCCCCGAACGCCCCGATGGCGTCGAGCGCCCCACGCTGCCCGCCGAGGTCAAGGCGCTCATGGAGAAGTTCGAGACCGCCCGCGAAGAGTTCATGAAGGAACAGCGTGAAATCGAGAAGCAGCTCAAGGGCGCGACCGAGGAAGAGCGCGAAAAAATCCGCGAGCAGCTCAAGACCAAGCGCGAAGAGTGGCTGGAGAAGACCAAGGAGCTGCGCGAGGAAATCAAGAAGCGCATTGACGAACTGAAGGACGACAAGCTCAAGGATCGCCCGCAGGTGCTCGACGCCGCCAAACAGGGCGACCAGAAGCGGGGCCGCAGCCGCGACTGATTCCGCGACGACGAAAATTGGACAGCGACGACGGAAAGCCATACAAACAACACCAAGCGATCGGCAGTGGTCGCTTGGTGTTTTGTTTATTGTCATGGGGCGCATATTTCAGTGGCCGATCAGCCTCCGCCTGCTGGCGGTGGCGCTGGGCTTTCTCCCGGCGGCAGCGGGACAGGAAACCGCCCCCGCCCTGCCCGGCCTTCCACCCGGACTCGACTTCCCGGAATTTTCCCGGTGGGAAAAAATCCTCACGCTGCAAAGCGGGCTGGGTTTCAAGGACAACACCGCGCTCGCCCCGGTCAACCCCAGCGGCAGCGGGTTTTTCCGCAACTACGCCGAGTTCACCCTCTGGCGGCTGCCGGTGGACGACTGGGAATTCATGTCCATCGCGAGCTGGGACGACCTGCGCTACTGGAACTCGCCCGTGACGGACAAGGAACTGATGGGCTTCGCGCTCGCGCAGGGGAAGCGGAAGTTCGCCGGCGGCTGGCTCGTCTCGGCCACGGCGCAATACATCTATCAGAACCAGGTCATGGATGTCTCCGCCGACCTCGCCACGCCTGCGGTGCTCGCCGTGCAGGGCAGCACCTACACGGCGCGCATCGGGCTGCGCCACGATCTGGCGAGCCGCAGTTGGTTCGAGCTTGAACCCGGCGTTACGCGCCAGGATTTCGCCGGGCCGCTGGACGACTACTGGGAAGGCGGGGCGAAACTCACGCTGGGCCGCGCCTACGCGAAAAAATCCGAGTTGGCCTTCACTTATGAATTCAACCAGCGCGCCTACGACAGCCGCGAGCAGGCGGACAACGCCGGATTCACCCTGCCCGGCTCCAGCCTGGAATTTCTCCAGCACAAGACGCAACTCGTCTGGCGGCACGACTGGGACGCCCGCCGCCGCTGGCGCACCACCGCACGGGCCGGCTACGACATCAGCTCCGACAACGGCGGCGGCTACTTCGACTATCGGAAACTTTACGCCAACGGGCAAATCCGCTACCGCAATGACAAATGGGAAGTCCGCGCCAGCGGGCGGATTTCCGATTTCATCTACCCGCAGCAAACCGTGAGCGCCACCGACCCGCGCCAGCGTCACCGCACGGATGTCACGGCGAACCTCCGTGTCGAGCGCACCTTGAACAAACACCTCAAACTCTACGCGGAATACGAATTTGAGCAGTCGCTCTCCAACCAGGCCACGACCGCCTACGCCGTGAACCAGGTGCATTCCGGCATTCTTGTGGAATACTAACCTCAATGAGCAACGCCCTCCCCTGGCTCAAGCGGTTCGCCCGCGCGCGCGCGTTCGCGCCGCTGGTCATCGCGCTCACCGTCGCTCTGCTCGGCGGCGTCATTGTTTTTGCCCGGCAGCAGGTGCGCCACACACTGCGCGCGCAGCTGGCCGGACGCGACGGCGAAATCCTCCACGCCGTCACGCAGATGCAGCAGATGCCCGACGACACGGGCGCGGAACCGCTGGCCGACATCACCGACCCCGCCGAGCAGCTCAACCTGGTTTTGAAAACCTCGCGGCTCAAGGGCGTGATGGCCGTGCGGCTCTTCACCGCCGGGGGGAAATTCGCCAACGCCATCCCCGCCAACGTCACCGAGGCCCGGCTCGACGCGGAAACCCTCGCGCAGCTCCGCGCGTTGAAACCCGTCTCGCGCTTTCACGAGGCCGCGCGGCTCGATGAAATTTTCCTCCTGCTGGAGCCGCCGCGCTCCCCGGCCCCGCCAGTGCTCGAAGTGAACATCCCCCTCCATGCCGACGGCGCCCGCACTCTCGCCGGTTGCGCGCAGTTCATCATCGAGGGCCAGAGCCTCGCGGCGGAATACGCGACTCTCGACCGCCACCTCTGGCGGCAGTCGCTGCTCGCCTTCCTTGGCGGCGGCGCGGTGCTGGTGCTGGGCCTCGGCTGGGCGTTCCGCCAGCTCGCCGCGCACACCGCCGATCTGGAACGGGCGAACCGCGAGCTGGCGCTGGCCGCCCGCTCCTCCGCCGTCGGCGCGGTCGCCGCGCACCTGGTTCACGGGCTGAAAAATCCGCTGTTCGGCCTGCATAATTTCGTCACCAGCCGCGGACAGGAGAACGAAGCCGCCCCCTCCGCCGACTGGGAACTCGCCGCCGACAGCGCCCGGCGCATGACCGCGCTCATCAACGAAGTGATGGCCGTGCTCCGCGAGGAGCCGGGCGCGCCGGCCTACGAAGTCTCCGTGGCCGAACTGGCGGAACTCGTCACCGCGCGCGTCCGCGCGGTCGCCGACGCGGCGGGCGTCCGGTTCAAAATGGAAACCACCGTCGCCGTGACGCTCACCAGCCGCACGGCGAATCTCGCCGCGCTGATTCTGGCGAACCTGCTGCACAACGCGATTCAGGCCACGCCGCGCGGGCGCACCGTGACCTTTTCCGCGCGCGAAAATGGCGGCGCGTTGGAATTCAGCGTCGCGGATGAAGGCCCCGGCGTGCCGGCGGAAATGCGCGCCAGACTTTTCACCCCGTGCGCGTCGTCCAAGCCCGGCGGCGGCGGCCTCGGCCTGGCCATCAGCAAACAACTGGCGAACCACCTCGGCGCGGCGCTGGAATTGAAGGGCAGTTCCGCCGCCGGCTGCCATTTCGCGCTGATTCTGCCCTTGGAAAACGCCGGGGAATCTGCTGTTCCTGCGGGCGCACCCGCCGCCGCGAAATGAAACCGTCCGTCTTTACTCTCTGCCTTGTTTCATGGCTTGCGCTCGCCGACGCCGGCGGGGCGGCCACGCTGCCGCTGCGCTGGCGCTGGTCGAACCCCCAGCCGCACGGCAACAACGTCGTGGACATGGCGTATTCCTCGTTGAGCGCGCTGGCCGTGCAGGTCGCCGAGCGCGGGCAGATTTACACCAGCAGCGATTTCCAGACGTGGACCGCCGCCGAGAGCGGCGTCACCAACGCGCTGCGCGGCGTCGCGTTTTTTGGCATCAGCCAGCGCATCATCATCGTCGGTGAAAACGGCGCGGCGCTCTACGCGGATTCGACGAGCCAGTTTCTGCCCGCCACGCTGCCCGCCACGACGAACTGGCTGGAGGGCGTCACCGCATCGCCGGGCACGCTCGTGGCCGTCGGCGACAACGGCTCGGTCTATGCCAGCACCACCGGCACGAACTGGGTGAAGCAAACCTTCCCATTCACGAACTGGCTGCGCAGCGTCGCGTTTGGCATCTACAACAGCTCGCCGGTTTTTGTCACCGTGGGCGAGGCGGGCTTCGTCGCCACCAGCGCCAACGGCACGAGCTGGAACAAGCGCACCGTCTCCACCACCGCCGACTTGAACCGCGTGAGCTGCCACAACGGCGTCTTTCGCGCCGTGGGCAATGGCGGCGTCTATCTGACCAGCGTCAACGGCGGGAGCAGTTGGACTGTGGAAAACACCGGCGCGACCAACGACCTCTTTGCCGTCATCACCACCACCTCCGGATCGCAGACGAACATCGTCGTGGCCGGTGACAACGAGGCGCGGCTCCACAACGGCACCGCGTGGCAGAACCTGCTCAATCCCGTCACCACGAATTCCCCGCCGACGTGGACGTATTACGCAGGCTGCGCCACGCCCGGCCTGCTGCTGCTCGCGGGCCGCACCGGCATGATGGCCGAGGGCTACGCGGTGGGCGGAGTTTATTCGCGCTGGCTGGCGGGTTCGGATTCGCTGCGGCAATGGCTGTGGGACGTTCACCACATTCAGAGCGGCTACTTCGCCGTGGGCGACTACGGCTCGCTCTTGAGCAGCGTGGACGGCGTGAGCTGGACCATCGAGCTGCCGCCCGATGCCGCCACCAACTCCGTCCTGCTCGGCATCGGCGGCGACACGAACCTGCTCGTGGCCGTGGGCGACTCCGGCGTGATTCTCGTCAGCACGAACTCGCAGACCGCCGTGCTCACGACGAACACCGTCGGCACCAACACGACCATCACCACGAACTTCGCCAGCAACCTCGGCGTGCTCTGGAACGCGGCCACGTCCCCAACCACAACCAACCTTCAAGGTGTCTGCCGCGCGAACAACCTCTTCGTCGTCACCGGGGCTGGCGGAAAAATTCTCACCAGCACCAACGGCTCGAACTGGACGACCCGCGCCGCGCCCACGACGGCGCTGCTCTCCAGCGTCACGGCGTTCTCCGGCGGCTGGGTGGCCGTCGGCGACGCGGGAACCATCCTGACCAGCCCGGACGCCGTGACGTGGACGGCGCGCAACTTCGCCACGACGAACTGGATTTACCGCGTGCGCCAGCTCAACGGCACGCTGCTCGCCGTCGGGCAGAACGGATTGATCCTCACCAGCACCAACGGCGTGAACTGGGCTTCCCGCGCGAGCGGCACGACGAAGTGGCTCAACGACGCGGCCTACCTTGACGGCATTTACCTCACCACGGGCACGCAGGGCGCGCTGCTCATCAGCACCAACGCCGTGGACTGGAGCGACGCCGGAACCATCACCAAAAAGGCGCTCTACGGCCTCGCCACCGACGGCAGCCAGCTCGTCGCCGTGGGCGTCGAGGGCGCGATCCTCCGCAGCCCCGTCGTGGCGGACCCCACGCCCGTCACTTTCGCGGCCTACAACCTCACGGCGGCCACGAACAGCGTGGAGCACCTGTTCCTTTTCGGCGGCAAGCCCGACCAGCAGTTCAACCTCGAAGGCGCGACCGCGCTCGGCCAGACCAACAGTTGGACCACCGGCAAGTTTCTGGAAATCACCGACCCCGCCGGCCTGCTCTATTACCTCGAAACCAACCCGCTCACCAACAGCACGCCGCAGGAGTTTTTCCGCGCAAGGATGTTTCCGTAATCTATTGAAGCGTCACCTTCCCCGCTTGCCGCGCGCGGGTGATTTTGCAACTCTCGCCGCGATGAAATTTTTCTCCGGCTCCGGGCCAGTGGATTCCACCGGGCAAACGGCATGAACGTCCTGCTGCTCTTCTTCTGTTCCGGCGCGACGGCGCTGGTCTATGAGGTCGTCTGGTCGAAATACCTCTCGCTGCTCTTCGGCAGCACGGTGCAGGCCCAGACCGTCGTGCTCGCGGTGTTCATGGGCGGGCTGGCGCTGGGCAACCGCCTCTTTGGCCCGCTCGCCGACCGCTCCCCATCGCCGCTCACACTCTACGGACGCATCGAGGTCGTCATCGGCCTCTACTCGTTTTTCTTCGGTGTCTTCTACAATCTCGCGGACTCCGTTTTCATCCGGCTCGGCGCGGGGCTGCTGGAGCGCGGCGGCCTGCTGCTCGCGCTCAAGGGCGTCATTGCCGTCGGCCTGCTGCTGGGGCCAACCGTCCTGATGGGCGGCACGCTCCCGCTGCTGGCCGCCTGGCTGCAAAAAAATCACGCCGACGCGGGCCGGCGCTCCGCGCGCTTTTACGCCATCAACAGCATCGGCGCGGTGGCCGGCTCGTGGGCGGCGGGCTTCTGGCTTGTGCGCGCGCTGGGCCTGACCTCGACGCTGCAAATGACCGCGCTCGTCAACGTGCTCGTCGGCCTCGCCGCCATCGCGCTGGCGCGGCGCGCGGCCAGTTCAACGGAGCAAAAAGTTGAAACCGTTTCCACCACCACCACCGAGCCGACGGCGGGCAACGAAAGCTTCGCGTTCGCGTGCGGCGTCGTGGCGCTGACCGGCGGCGTCTCGATGGGGCTGGAAGTGCTCGCGTCGCGCGCACTGACGCTGGTGTTCGGCGCGTCGTTGCAGGCCTTCGCCATCGTGCTGATGGCGTTCATCCTCGGCATCGGCTTGGCGAGCACGGTGATTTCGTCGCCGCGCTGGAAAAAATTGGACCGCGCCAAGGCCACGTTCTTCCTGCTCGTCACGACGGCGGCGTTCCTCGGCCTGCTGGTGTTCAACATCGTGGAGATGGTGGAGTTTTACCGCACCGCGCGCAGCGGCCTCGCGCGCTCGGAGATGGGCTACCGCTATCATCAGGTGCTCGCCGCCGCGCTCTCGATGCTCGTGCTCGGCCTGCCCGCCGGGATGCTCGGCGCGGTGCTGCCGCTGTGGATCCGCACGAGCGCGGGCGGCGACGCCGCGTTCGGCAGCCGCGTGGGCCGGCTGCTCACGTGGAACACGCTCGGCGCGGTGCTGGGCGTGCTGGTGACGGGCTTCGTGCTGATGCCGAAGATTGGTTTGCGCGGCTCGTTCGCCACGCTGGCGCTGGTTTTGTGCGGCGCGGCGGCGGCGGGGGCGCTGATGCGCCGCCAGCAAATCGCCGCCGCCGGCGCGGGCGCGGTGGGCGCGCTGCTGCTGTTCGCCACGCTGACCGGCGGTGAGAACTGGCGCTACGTTTTGGGTTCGGGGATTTTTCGGATGTGGGAAACCGCCATCGTCTCCAACGTCCTCGACCTGCGGCGCGAACACATCAAGATTCACTTCTACGAGGACGCCACCGACGCCACGGTCAGTGTGGAGGAATCCGACGGCACCTTCGGCCCGGCGCAGTTCGGACTGCGCATCAACGGGAAAATTGACGCGACCTCGCACGGTGATCTGGCGACACAATATCTCCTTGCCCACCTGCCGATGCTCGCGCGCCCGGAGAGCAAGGATGTCTTCGTGCTCGGCTTCGGCAGCGGCGTCACGGCGGGCGCGGTGCTCGGCTATCCGGCGGTGGAGAAACTGGTGGTCGCGGAGAACTGCGCGCCGGTGCTGCGCGCGTCGAAGTTTTTTGATCCGTGGAACCGCGGCGTGCTCACCAACCGCCTCACCCGCGTCGTGAACGAGGACGCCCGCACCGTTCTCAAGCTTGATCCGCAGAACTACGACGTGATCATCAGCGAGCCGTCGAACCCCTGGATGATCGGCGTCGGCAGCGTGTTCAGCCGGGAGTTCTACGAACTGGCCGCGCGCCGCCTCAAGCCCGGCGGCATCATGACGCAGTGGTTTCACCTCTACGAAATGCACGACGGCATCGTGCTGCTGGTGCTGCGCTCGTTCACCAGCGTGTTTCCTTACGTCGAAATCTGGGACCCCGGCACCGGCGACATGATTCTGCTCGGTTCCAAGCAGCCGTGGAAATCCGGCGCAGACGTTTTCCGCCGCGCACTCGCGCATGAACAGCCGCGCAAGGATCTGGAAGCCATCGGACTCACGTCTCCCGAGGCCGTGCTGGCGCGGCAACTGGCCTCGCAGCGCACCGGCTTCGCCATCGCGGGCGACGGCGGCGTGCAGTCGGATGAATTTCCGATCCTGGAATACGACGCGCCCGAGGCGTTCTTCATCGGCGCGAGTTCCCGCGCGCTCTTTGCGTTTGACGAGCGCACCTGGCAGGGCGCGCTGGCCCCGGCCCACAAACAGCAGGCGTTGCAATCCCTGCCCGCCGGGCAGCTCCGCCGCGCGTTCGACCAGTTCGCCACGGTCAACCCGGAACTCGACACACATCTGCGCGCGCGCTTTCAGGGCAATACTGCTGCCGAATCCGAGCGCCCGCTGCCCGTCATCTTCGACCTTGGCAAAACAAATTCTCCCGCGCTCAAGCTGCCGGACAGTGCCAGCGAAACCCGGAAGAAGTTGAGCGCGGCCACGCGACTGCTCGACACCGATCCCGCGCGCTGGGCGGATGCCGTGACGGAAATTGAAGCCATCCTCCGCACCGCGCCGGCGCTCTCCGGCGGCAAGCGACTGGACTGGTCGCCGGCGCAGTTCGCCGCCGCCGGGGTGAAGGCGTGCCTCGCCCAGAATGATCACGCCCGCGCGAAGAACCTGCTGGCCCTCGGCCTGCAACTGGCACCAAACGCAATGGAACTGCAATACCTGTCGCGTATCCTGGAGCGGGAAACCGCACCGCCCGCCGTGTTGAAGACTAATTGAACGGCGGATCACCGGCGAATCGCTGGTTGCTGCGACAACAATTTTAGGTTCTTTGCTGTTTTCGGTGGAATCAAACCCCATTGGAAAACCCGGAGCGGATTCCCTCTCCCCCATCCGATGGGGGAGAGGGAGTCCGCCGCTCCGGTTAGCCCCGCGCTCCCGCGAACTCCACCGAAAACATCGGGAGAACCATTCGTTCAGATGTAATACATCTTCTCCTTCTCCTGGCCCGCCTCCAGGAGCTGCTGGAAATTCACCTGGTCGGCGGCGGTGTCGGCGGCGGTTTGAAGCTGCTTCCAGGCCGTGCGGAGTTCCGGCGGGCAGTTCGGATCGCTCAACGCCGGGGTGTCAAACACCTGCCCGTGGACGCTGCGGAGCACATCGCCCATCGTGATTTCCGCCGGCGGGCGGGCCAGCAGATAGCCGCCCGCCTTGCCGCGCACGCTCTTGACGATCTGCCGCGACTTCAGCTCGATGAGAATCTGGACGAGGTATTTCGGCGGCACGCCCTGCCCGGCGGTGATGTCGTCCACGGACAGCGCCGCGCCGTTGGGATAATGGCGGGAGAGGGCCAGCACCGCGCGCGCGGCGTAGTCGCTTTTGACGGACAATTTCACGGCGCGAAGTTTGGCGAGCGCGCGGTTTGGTGTCCATCCTTTAGGATGCCCACGCCCTTCATCCCTCATAATTCATCCTTCATCCTTTTCTCCCGTGCGTCTATTCTCGACCTGTCTATGACGCGAATCGTGCTTTGCCTTTGTCTCCTGCTGGCCGTCCTGCCCTGCCCTGCCCAGGCGCAGACGCAGACAAATGATGCCGCCGGAGAGTCCCGCTTCCTCACAAACATCCGCCAGCTCACCTTCGAGGGTCGGCGCAGCGGCGAGGGTTACTTCTCGCCGGACGGCAAGCAGTTGATTTTCCAGAGCGAGCGCGAGGCGGACAATCCCTTCTACCAGATTTACCTGCTCGACCTCGAAAGCGGCGACAGCCACCGCGTCTCACCCGGCACCGGCAAGACCACGTGCGCGTTCATCCGTCCCGGCACGGATGAGGTGCTCTACGCCTCCACGCATCACGACGCCGAGGCGCGCGCGAAACAGAAGAGCGAACTCGACTTCCGCGCCTCCGGCCAGAGCCGCCGCTACGCGTGGGATTACGACGAGCGCATGGACATCTTCTCCGCCCGCCGCGACGGCTCGCAAATCAAGCCGCTCACCACCGCGCCCGGCTACGATGCCGAGGGTTCCTATTCGCCGGATGGAAAACTCATCGCCTTCTGTTCGCTGCGCGACGCGTATCCGCCGGAGAAGCTCTCGCCGGAAGACCGCAAGCGCCTGCAAACCGACCCCGCCTTCTTCGGCGAAATCTACCTGATGAACGCCGACGGCTCGAACCAGCGCCGCCTCACACGCTCGCCCGGCTACGACGGCGGGCCGTTCTTCTCGCCCGACGGGCAGCGCATCATCTGGCGGCACTTCGAGGAGAGCGGCGCGATTGCGGACATCTATACGATGAAGCTCGACGGCTCGGACCAGCGCCGCCTCACGGATTTCAAGGCGATGTCGTGGGCGCCGTATTTCCATCCGTCCGGCAAATACGTCATCTTCGCCGCGAACAAGCTCGGCTTCTCCAACTTCGAGCTGTTCCTCGTGGATGCCGACGGCCAGCACGAGCCGGTGCGCGTGACCTTCACGGACGGCTTCGACGGTCTTCCCGTCTTCTCACCAGACGGGAAGAAACTCTGCTGGACTTCGGGCCGCACGGCAGACGGCAAATCGCAGCTCTTCATGGCGGACTGGAACCAGGCCGCTGCACTCCTCATTTTGGAGAGCGCCAAACACGGCTCGCCAGCTCCAATCATTTACTCTCCTCCTACTGGCCAAGGCTCGGGTATAAGCTTTTCGAGCGTCGGTTATAGCGCAGACATCAACGGTCACGACCTGCGCCAGCAGGTGGATTACCTCGCATCTGACGCGCTCAATGGCCGCCTCACCGGCACGCTCGGCGCGGAAGCGGCGGCAAAGTTTATCGCCGGATATTTCGACGGACTCGGCTTGAAGCCACTTGGCAGCGCAAAAGATTATTTCCAGCCCTACGACTTCACCGCCGGTGTCCGCGTGGTGACAAATCAGAATCATCTTTCCATCACCACGAGCGGCAGCGCGCCGGACGCCCAGCGGTTCGATTCCGAGCAGAACATCCGCCCGCTCTCTTTCACCGCGAATGGCGAGGTGGAGGGCGAGGTTGTCTTCGTCGGCTACGGTTTGAATGTTCCCGGCAAGCAGGCCGAGGGCTACGACTCCTACGCTGGCCTCGACGTGACGAACAAAATCGTCCTCGCGCTGCGCTACGTGCCCGAGGACGTGGACGCCAAGCGCCGCGCGGAGTTGAACCGCTACGCCGGCCTGCGCTACAAGGCGCTCATCGCCCGCAATCGCGGCGCGAAGGCCCTCCTCGTCGTCACCGGGCCGAACTCGCCCAACGCCGGCGAACTCGCGCCGCTCACCTACGACAGCAGTCTCGCCGGGTCGGGCATTCTCGCGGCGTCCGTCAGCGGGCGCGTCGCCGAGGCGTTGATGAAAGCGGCGGGCAAGGATTTGAAAACACTGCAAAGCGGACTCGACAAGGAAAACCCGCACGCGGAGGGCGGCTTCGCCATCACGAACACCCGCGTGAAGCTCTCCTGTGGCGTCGAGCACTTGAAGAAATCCGACCGCAACGTGCTCGCCGTCCTCCCGCCCACGGGCGGGAGCAAGGAATACGTGATGATTGGCGCGCACTACGACCATCTCGGCCACGGCGAGACCGGCGGCTTCGCGCGCAAGGACGAGGAAGGCCAGATTCACAGCGGCGCGGACGACAACGCCTCCGGCACAGCGGCGGTGCTCGAACTCGCCGCGTCCCTCGCCGCCGAGCGCATGGCGAACACCAATGCGTTTCAGCGCGGCATCATCTTTGCACTCTGGTCGGGCGAGGAACTGGGTTTGATTGGCTCCACGTATTTCGCCGAGCACCCGCTCGTGCCGCTCACGAACATCGTCGCCTACTTGAACTTCGACATGGTTGGCCGGCTGCGCGAGAACAAACTCACCTTGCAGGGCGTCGGCTCCTCGTCCGTGTGGCGCAAGCTCATCGAGAAACGCAACGTCGCCGCCGGGTTCAACCTCGTTTTGCAGGAAGACCCGTATCTGCCCACGGACACCACGGCGATTTATCCCAAGGGCGTGCCGGTGCTGAACTTCTTCACCGGCAGCCATCCCGAATACCACCGCCCCGCCGACAAGCCCGCGACACTCGACTACGACGGGCTGGCGCGTATCACACGGCTCGCGCAGTCCCTCGTTTTGGATTTGGTGAAAGACCCGGCGCGGCCCGACTACGTGCAGGTGGCTCGCAGCGATGCCGGCGGTGGCAGCCGCGAAAACCTCCGCGCCTATCTCGGCACCATCCCCGACTACGCCACGGAAGTCACCGGCGTGAAGCTCTCCGGCGCGCGGGCGGGCGGTCCGGCGGACAAGGCGGGCGTGAAGGCCGGCGACATCATCGTTGAGTTCGGCGGGCAGAAGATTGCGAACATCTACGACTACACCTACGCCATGGACGCGGCGAAAATCGGCCAGCCCGTGAAAATCGTCGTGCTCCGCGCCGGCCAGCGCGTGACCCTCACCGTCACGCCGGAGGCGAGAAAGTAACGGCTCTACGGTTAACCGCC
The DNA here is from genome assembly GCA_016235585.1 of Verrucomicrobiota bacterium. GTDB lineage: Bacteria > Verrucomicrobiota > Verrucomicrobiia > Limisphaerales > JACRJY01 > JACRJY01. The sequence continues at coordinate 21,636 of JACRJY010000020.1, forward strand.
GAGACACGGAGGTGGGAATGTTGAACCTGAATCCCGTTTCCCCCTCCGTGCCTCCGTGCCTCCGTGGTTCAGCCGCCTGATTCAGAATCAAATTCCCAGCCCGGATGCCGGGTGGGACAAATGGACTCTTTTTTTGTCCAGCCCGGATGCCCGGAGGCACCGCTGCATAATGTTCCGGCCCTGCCGGACGGCCCGGCGGTGCCGCTGCAAAATGTTCCACCACTGCCGGGCGGCCCGGTGGTGCCGGTGCAAAATGTTTTACCCATTCCGGGCCGTCCGGTTGTGCTGGTGCAAAATGTTTTACCCCTTGCGGGCCGTCCGACCGCACCGCTGCATAATGTTCCAGCGCCTCCCGGCTTCCCGGTGGGGCTGGCGCAAAATGTTCCACCACCTGCCGGAAGCCGGACGGTGCCAAAACATTTTGCAATGGCACACCCGGGCATCCCGCTCACGCTGGAACATTATGTTTTAACGCCTTCGGGAAGCATTAATCGGCAATTGAACTGTGCAAAACCACCTTCCGGCACGCCTCACCCGCTGAAACAAACCTTCTGACTGTCACCGCCCATCACGCCGGGGCATTTTGACCCGGTTTGGCCACGGATGGAACACGGACGAAACACGGACGGTGGGGCGGGACTCATGGCGAAGCCGCAGGTTTGAACCACGGAGGCACGGAGGCACAGAGGGGGATTTTCAGCGGTGGCAGAAGAGAATCAAAACTTCAGTTCCGGCAATTCCTTCACCACCTTCTGCGTCTCCAGGCTCACCGTGATGACTTGGCCAAGGAGGCGCACGATGTATTCCTCGTCGTCCATGCGGTTGGGGTCGCTGGCGATGTTCCCTGTTTCGTCGCGGGTGACGCGGTATTGGTCAATCACCCAGTCGAGCGCGCTGCGGTTGCCGAGGCGGTAGTCGAAGACTTCCGGCGGGATGCCTTCCAGTGTGAGGAAGTCGTTGTAGAGGATGGCGGACTTGTCCTTGGTAAGCTTCATCGCCTCCACGCGCCAGTCGAGGGGGACTTCCTTGTTCTCCACGCGCTTCAGGGGGAATTCCTTCGCCGACTCGTAATTCACGTGCAGGTCGGCGAGTTTTTTTCCGGCGGCGGCGAAGGCGTGGAACACGCGGGCGTCTTTCTTCGACACCTTGCGGGTTTCGCCCGGCTGGAGCGGCGCGTGCAGTGAGCCGTCGGCGGCGATGAGCGGGATGCGCGGGAGTTCGCGCTTCAGGTTCTCGGCAAACCGCTTGCGGTAGGCGGGATGATGCAGCACGGCATAGACATAATGGAAGAGGTCGGCGCGGGTGATGTCATCGTCTCCGTAGAAAATCTGAAAGCGCGTGAGGGCGGGCAACAGCACGTTGTCACGCCGTTCCTTACCATCTTCGGAGTAGGTGAACAGCGGGAAATTCTGAAAACCGTCAGTGCTCGCACACAAGTGCAAGTCAGATGGGAATGATGTGACGAGGCAGCTAAACGGCGAACGTAAACCGACATCAGAAAGCGAAATCACTCGGTTTTCTTGGAGGCTCTTCTTGGCTCGGAAGAATTGGATAGTCCCTTCGCGGTCAACTACAGGGTTTTCGCCGTAAAGCTTAAGCTTTGTAAATGGCCGATAGATCGCTTCGCAAATATGTTTTGCCGCAATTGAAATCTCAATTTCCCGTTCAAGTTTGAGCTTCAAATCACGGCTCCACTTGATCTTCTCGTAGCTGACGAAATTATCCACATCCGCTGGCCGTCCCTTTTTCTGCCAGCGATGGAGTTCGGCATTGTAGTCCTCGGCAAATTGCTCGACGCGCTTGGCTAGCCGCTTGGCATCGAAGTCATACGCCACGGCATCGCGGTTGGTGGAGACGCCGAGCGAGTATGTGCGGAAGATGGTCGGCACGCTCGTGCCCGCCTTCGCTTCTCTGCTGCCGATGGGCAGGAGCGTGTCGAACTCCTCGTCGGTGTCGTTGGTGATCCAGTTGCCTTTTTTGTCCGGTGTGAGCTTTTTCCATTTCACGCCAGCGACCGAGCCGGACTTTTCGAGAAAGGCGTATTTCTCCTCCTTGCGCCAGTCCGCGCCAACGGCATGGTAGCGGATCGTCGCGCCGCGACTCTTGGAATAGTCAGTCTTGGCGCGCCGCACGAAAAGATTGATGCTCACACCGACCTGGATGCCGAAGACATTGTGCGTGGTGCCGGAGAGCTTCGGGTTCTTGCGCACGTTGCCGCCAAGGTCGAGGACGTAGATCAGGTCGAAATCCTTCGCCAGCTCCTTTCGCATCCCGTCGAAGGTGTTCTCGGTGACAAAGCTGTTGTTGTTCACGAAGCAGACAATACCACTGCCGCCAATCCGATCAGTCGCATAGCGGATTGCCTTCACATACGGATCGGAGAGTTTCCTCAACAACGTGGCGTCCGAGGCTTCACCGTAGGTGGTGCTGACGCGCCGGTCCAGTTCGGGATATTTACGATTCTTGTTGTTGTCGTTCTCATTCACCTGTCCGGCGTTGTAAGGCGGATTGGCAATGACCACCCGGATGGGCGCGGCCCTCTGGCGGTTGATGCGCTTCGTGTTCTCCGGGTTGAACATGATCCCCATGTCCTGCTGCTCGTGCCGTTCACTAAACCCGTGATAGGACATCTTACCGTTGATGGTTTGAAACGTGTCCACAAGGCAGATGCCCTCGAACGGCGCGTATTTGCCGGTGGCCTCGTAGTAGGCGTGCTCGATGTTCATCGAGGCGACGTAATACGGCAGAAGCATGATTTCATTGCAGTGCAGCTCGTGCGCGAACTTGTGCGGCAGCGCGGCCTTCGGAATGCGCTGCATGATGTTGACGACGTAGTTGCCCGTGCCGGTGAAGGGGTCGAGGATGTGAACGTCCTTGTCCGCGAGGGATTTTCCGAACTCCTCCCGCAACACCTGCTCGACGCTGGCGACCATGAAGCCCACGAGCGGCTGCGGGGTGTAGACGATGCCGTGCGTGTCGGCCACCTTCACGCAGAAGCCCTGGAAGAAACGCTCATAGACGGTGTTGAGGAACGTCTGCTTCTCGGTGAAATCGGTGATGGTGGCGGCGGCGTTCTCGATGGCACCGTAGAAATGCTCCAGGCTCCGGCTGAAATCATCACGGCTGAACACGCGGGAGTTGAGCGCGGTGATGACCTTCTCGATCTCCTGCGCGATGACGTTGCGCGAGATGAAGTCGGCGACGGCGAAGATTTTACGGAAGATGCGCTCGGTGAGGATGTGTTGGATGATCATCTCCTCGACGGCCTCGACGGAGATGTTGGGATTGAGAGAACCACGGCAAAGGGAGCAGAAGCCCTCGAACTCGGCGATGAACTTGCGGTTGGTCTGGCGTTCGGTCTCGATAAGCTCCTTCAGGCGCGCGCCGATCTGCGGAACCTTGTCGCGGAACTCCTCGACGGCTTTTTCCCATTCCGCGATGGCGGGCGGGGCGAATTCGAGGAACAGCTTGAGGACGTGGACGAGGTCGTCGGCCCTGGTCAGGTCGGCTTCGTAAAACCGTTCGCTGTTCTGGTAAAGCACGGCGCGGTCGGGCTGCCAGAAAAGGATGTTCTGCCTGGGGTAGCCGATGGAGAACTTGTGTTTGATTTCCTTGTCAAGGTCGTCGTCGGAGTCTTTGGCTTCCCAGAGGCCGTGATTGAGACCGTAGTTGTCGAGCAGCGCGCCGTCGGCGGAGGCATCGGCCTGCCCCTTGCGCTTGATGCGGTATTCGGGAACAAGCTTCCAATCGAACTGGCGGGCGCAGGCTTCGAGCAGCTCCTGAAAGGCGGAGCGGACGGCGGTTTCGTGCTTGATGCCGAGCCGGGCGAATTTGGCCAGCGAATCATAATAGGCGGAAACGGACTTGTGCGTCGGTTTCAGAGCAAGCATCGGCATGGCGCGGAAAGCTAAATGGATTTCGCCGTGGGCGGCAAGCGGTGAAATGCGGCGGGAGGAGATTGTCCGTGTTTCCTCCGTGGCTAAAATAATCGGGCGGCTCGCACAAGACGCCAGAGATGGGATAATTCCAGAAACCTTGCGCCCCCGTGGGAGCGTCTGCCTGCCAGCCACGAGAACGGATTTTGAATGACATCCAGTCGCGGGGCAGGCATCAATAACTTATGAAATCATTGTTCAACAACAAGGCGGCGCGTTTGTCCCGCATGGGTTCCACCGCGACCCGTTTCGCCACGCTCGCCATCAGTCTTGGGTTCAGCCTCCACGCCATTGCGGCCACGCCAGACGCCGAGGCCAAGCAGATTCTCCAAACCTCCGGCATCAAGGGCGGCATCGTCGTGCAACTCGGCATCGGCGATGGCAAACTCACCACGGCACTGCGCGCGAGCGACAGTTACCAAGTCCAAGGACTCGACACCGATGCGAAGAAGGTCGCCGCGGCGCGCGAGGCAATCTCCGCCACGGGCAAATACGGCCCGGTCGCCGTCGAGAAGTTTGATGGCAAGGTGCTCCCCTACATTGACAACTTCGCCAACCTCCTCGTCGCGGAAGACCTCGGCGGCATCTCGATGGCCGAGGTGAACCGCGTGCTCGTGCCCAACGGCGTGGCGATGGTGAAGAAGGGCGGCGCGTGGACGAAGTCGGTGAAGACCAAGGAGGCCAAGTTCGACGACTGGACGCACTATTACTATGACGCGAAGGGCAACACCGTCTCCAAGGACACGCAGGTCGGCCCGCCCGAGCGGCTTCAGTGGGTCGGCAACCCGCGCTGGTCGCGCCATCACGACCGCATGTCGAGCGTCAGCGCGCAGGTCAGTGTGAACGGACGCATGTTCTACATCATGGATGAAGGCTCGCGCATTTCCATCCTGCTGCCCTCCAAGTGGCATCTCATCGCGCGCGACGGTTTCAACGGCACGGTGCTCTGGAAGAAGCCCATCACGAAATGGTCCGAGCACATGTGGCCGCTCAAGACCGGCCCGACGCAGCTCACGCGCCGCCTCGTCGGCGATGGCGACCGCATTTTCGTCGCGAGCGAACTCGAAGGCCCCGTCACCTGCCTCGATGGCGCGACGGGCAAGCTAATCCGCGAGTATCCGGAGACGAAGGGCGCGGAGGAAATTCTCCACGTCAACGGCGTGCTCTACCTGCTCGTGAATCCGGGCCAGTGGTCGCTCACCGATTACGCGCCCAAGCTCCAGAGCGACCAGGGGCGCGTCGCCAACGAATACGAGTGGGACAAAAAGCCGCGCGTGCTCATGGCCGTGAACGCCGATTCCGGCAAGGTGCTGTGGAAACAGGACGCCAAGTGCGCCCCCATCACGCTCGGCACCGACGGCAAGCGCGTCGTGTATTTCAACGGCGACCACGTGGTCTGCCTCGACGCCGCGAGCGGCGAGCAGCAGTGGGTCAGCAGCGAACAGGGCAAGCGCCGGCTCATCGAATACAATTTCGGCCCGCGCGTGCTCATCTACGAAGACGTCGTCCTTTACGCGGGCGGCGACGGACTCGAGCGCGGCCTCGACCTCAAGACCGGCAAACAACTCTGGGAAGGCTCGCACGAGAAGTCCGGCTATCGCTCGCCCGAAGACCTCATCGTCGCGGGCGGCCTCGTGTGGAACGCGGGCACGACCTCCGGCGGCCAGAGCGGCGAGTTCACCGGGCGCGACCCGAAGACGGGCGAGGTGAAGAAGAAATTTGCGCCCGACGTTCCAGACGGCACCTACTGGTTTCACCACCGCTGCTACATTGCGAAGGCCACGGAGAAATTCATCATCCCCTCGCGCACCGGCATCGAATACGTGGACCTCGAAAAACAGCACTGGGATCTCAACCACTGGGTCCGCGGCGCGTGCCTCTACGGCGTGCTCCCGGCCAACGGCCTCACCTACGCCGGCCCGCACAATTGCGCGTGCTATCCCGAGGCCAAGCTCGACGGCATGAACGCCCTCGCCTCCGGCGCGAACTCGCCGCACCCCAAGCCGCGTTCCGATGCCGAGCGGCTTGAGCACGGTCCCGCGTGGGGACAAAAAGTGGACGAGAAGGAATCCGACGCGAAAGACTGGCCCACGTATCGCCACGACGCCGCGCGCAGCGGTTACAGCGACCAGTCGCTCCTGCCCGACCTCGGCCTCGCGTGGGAAACCGAACTCACCGGCGCGCTCTCCGCGCCCACCATTGCCGCCGGAAAAGTTTTCGTCGCGCAGGTGGACGCGCACACGCTCCACGCGCTCGACCACGCGACGGGCAAGAAGCTCTGGCACTTCACGGCGGGCGCGCGCGTTGATTCGCCGCCGACTTACTGGAAGGGCCGCGTGTTCTTCGGCGGCAAGGACGGCGTGGTTTATTGCCTGCGCGCGAGCGACGGCGCGTTGGTTTGGAAATATCACGGCGCGCCCAGCGA
>JACRJY010000131.1 GCA_016235585.1 Verrucomicrobiota bacterium
GCTCGCCCTCGTCGCAATCTTTCTGCCGCTGGCCTACGCGGCGCGAGCGCGGCCATTTTACCGGCGGATGATTCTGCAAGGCGGCTCGGCGTGCGTCGCTCTCATCGCGGTGCTGTGGCTTTTGGAACGAGTCTTCAATTTCAAGGCGCTGCCGTTTTGAACGCGAGCGGAGCGCCCGCGAAGTTGTCTCAAGGTTTGCCCTGCGCCGGCGGCGGCTTTTCGCCCGCGAGCCTGGCCTGCTGCGCGTTCCAGTCCTTCACCAGCTTCTCGTGGCGCTCGGCGAGTTCGTTGAACTTGGTGATGACCGCGTTGTGGTTGGTGACGAGTTCGTTGAAGCGCCGCACGCCCGCGTTCAACTCCTCGCCCAGCTTCTGGATGCGGGAGTTGGCCTCCGCGAGGCGCGCGTCGCGCTCGGCCACGGCGTTGGCCCAGTTCGTCACGCTTTGCTTGAGCGACGCGCTGGCGGCGGCCCAGTTGGTGACGCTCTGCTTGAGCTGGTCGCGCTCGCGCTGGAGCTGCGCGGCCAGCCGCTCGGCGGCGGCGAGCTTGCGGGCGGCCTCCTTCGCCTCGTCATTCGCGCGGGCAAACTGCGCGCGAAAGGCTTCGAGGTCGGCGGAAATCCCCTTCGCCGCGCGCTCCTGCTCGACGAGCTTCGCGACGTATTCCTGCCGCAAACGCTCCAGCCGGTTCGCTTCAAGGTTCATCCGGCGGTTGATCTGCCACTGGACGACGCACAGCGCGGCGAGGGCGAGCACGCCGAGCAGGTTGAAATAATGCAGCCGCTTCATGGCCGGGGCGGCGGCGGGTTCGCGGGTGTCTCGCGGATTTCAAACGCCACCTTCTGGATGCCCGTCGAGCGCACGAGGTCGAGCGCGCGGATGACGTCGCCGTGGCGCGCGTCGGCGTCGCCGCTGATGAAGACGCGGGTGTTGGCGTTGGTCTTCTGCCACGCGGCGAGCAGGCGCACGAGTTCGTTCGCGCCGACGGGCTTTTTGTCGAAGTAAATCATCCCCGCGCGATCCACGGAGAGGCTGATGAAATCGTTCTTCACGTCCGGCGTGGCGGTGGCGGCGGTGGGCAGGTTCACCTTCACGCTCTTGAGGTTCACCATGCTCAAACTCACGAGCATGAACGCCGCGAGCAGGAAAAACATGATGTCAATCAGCGGAATGATCTCGATGCGCGCCTCGGCGTTTTCCGGCGGGAGCTTGGAGCCAAGTTTGACGGGCATACGAAATGGCGAGTGAAGAATTGCGAATGGGGAATGGGGGAATCAGCGGGCGGCGGGTGCGGGCTTTTCCACCGGGCGGAAGGCGCGCTCGCGTTCGCGCCGGGCGCGTTCGCGGGCGAACACTTCGAGGTCGTGGCCGTGGTGCTTGGCGGACTCGACGAGCAATTCCGTGTGGTTGATCGTCCGCTCCAGGCCGGCGCGGAAGTGCGCGAGGCGGCGGTTGAAATAATTGTAGGGCAGCAGGCAGAGGATCGCGATGCCGAGCCCGCACGCGGTGGCGATCAACGCTTCGGCGATGCCGCCGCTGACCTTCACCGCCGCCAACTCCTCCTGCCCGACGAAGTTGAACGAGTGCATGATGCCCGTGACCGTGCCAAGCAGGCCCAGCAGCGGCGCGAGCGTGATGAACGTGCCGAGAACCCACATCCGCCGCTCGGCATACTCGAGTTCGTCGGTCGCGCGGAGCTGCATCGCGCCTAGCAGCGAGGTATGCGCGTGCCGCAGGCCGTCGCGGAGGGTGAGCAGGAACGGATCGCCGGAAGCTTCCGTCAGGCACACGGCGCGCTCGAACTGCCCGGCACTGATGGAATCGAACGTGTCGCGCAAACCGGCGGCGTTGCAGCGGCGCTGGAGCTGCCACCACCACATCGCGCGCTCGACGACCACCACCAGCGCGGCGAGCAGGCAGGCGAGAATCGGCCACATCACGGGGCCGCCCTTGAGGAAGAGATCCACGGCGACGTTGGCGAACAGGGGAATCATGCGGCGGTCACTTGGTTAGTTGGAAGACAATGGAAATCTCATGAAACCGCACAGGGCCAGACACAAAACGCCATTCCTCGCGAATGACGCGCAGTGCCTCGCGGTTCAATAACTCCCAGGGCGACGGTGATTTCAATTCCGCCGCTACTACCCGACCATCCACGCCCACGCTAAAAACCACGCCCACGATGCCTTCCTGGCCTTCACGCACCGCCTGGCGCGGATACTTGGGCGCGGGCTGCTTGCCCTCGCCTCGTCCAAAAGAAATTGCCGTCGGTGCGGGCGTCGCGGCGGGAACAATGTAACTCGCGCTCTTTGCCGGCAATGCGATGCGCGTCGGATTTAAGATCGGCACGGTAAACGCAACCGTCGGGCTGGCGGTGGCCACTGCCACGACGGGTGCGCTGGGTTGTGGCATCGGCGGCAGTGTCAACGCTTCTGCAGTTGGTGGCAGCGACGGATCGGGCGCGGGCAGTTCCGCCGGCTTGATTTCTTCCGCCGTCAATTCCACCTCCAGCTTCTGCGCCTCGACGGGTTCTTCGCAGAAGCAAATCACCTTGGGCCGCGCGTAGGGCAGCACGAAGCCCACCGCGCCCACCGTCAGGCACGTGAGCCACAGCACCAGGGTGAAAACCGGGGCGACGGTCAAATCACCGCGCGTTGCCGCCAGCGCCGCCGGGGAGGCGTCCGCCGCGCTGGATTTTTTCTCGGTGTTGGTCATCAAGCCAGAGACCGGAACATAACAGCCGGGCCGCCGGTTGTGAACCGGATTTGTCGCGGGGGCGGTTCAAAACTTCACCGCCACGCCGAGGTAAAAATTCCGCCCGTAGGCCGGGTCAATGCCGTTGCCGGTGATGCGTGCATAGTAGTCCTCGTCGAAAAGATTGTTCACGCCGCCGATGATGCTGACGGTGTCCTTCCAGACCTTGAACTCCGCCGTGAGATCCCACGTCATGTAGGCGGGCACGCGGAAGGCCGCCGTGTTGCCGTCGTCGGCGAAGTGGTCGTCCACGAACGTGCCGAGCAGCGACACCTTTGCGCGGTCGCGCCAGCGGTAGTTGACGCCGGCGCGGAGCAGGTAGCCCGGCGCGTATTGCGGCGTCTTGCCGGCGTTCGCGCCGCCTTTGAACTCCGCATCGAGCAGCATCACATTGCCGTAGAGGCTCACGGAACCCCAGCGGTCGGCGGCATCGGTGTCACGCAGCTTGTCATAGAGTCCGACCACGTCGAGTTCGAGCGCGCCTTCCCAGCCCTTGTGAATCGCGCGGCCCACGTTCTGCACGGTCGCGCCGACGGTGCCGATCTGGTTGTCGAAATCGAGCCAGAAGAAACTCGTGTCCCACGTCAGCCACGGCTGCGGATTGCCGCGCAGGCCGGCTTCGTATTGCCAACTGTGGCCTTCCTCAAGGTTGCTGTTCACGACCGCGCCGCCGCCGGTCGGCACCGCCTCGGTGAAAATCATCGGGCGGTAGGACTGCGCGGCGTTGGCGTAGGCGGAAATTTTCGGCTTCAACTCGTATTCCATGCCGACGCCGATGAGCGGGACGAAGGAGTGTTCGTCCTTCACGCCGAGCGGCGTGCCGGCGAGGGCCTTCGCGGTGTTCACGTTTTCGCGCACGCTTTGGACGATGTTTTCCAGCCGCAGGCCCGGCGTGATGGAGAATTTGCCGAAGGTGAACTTGTTCTCCAGAAACACCGGCGCGTAGAGCGACTCGCGCACGGTGTCGCGCGCCACGGTGCCGTCGTCCGCCGTGGGCGTCGCGCCGGTCTTGTCGAGGCGCGGAGAATCCATGTGATAAAGCATCACGCCGCCCGCGAAGGTGTGCGTGTTGCCGCCCAGCGTCCAGTCGTGGCGCAGCCGCGCCTCGCCGGCGGCGGTGAAGAATTCCTGGAACTCAATGCTGTTGCCCGCACCCGCCGCGACGGTGCCGAAGCCGCCGCCGCTCTGCCGTTTGCTCCAGCGCGAGTAGTAGCCGCCCCAGCCGCGCAGTTCGAGCTTGGTGCCCTCGCTGAAATCCTTCTCCCACGTCAGCGACGGGAAGAAGCGCTCCAGCCGGAAGCGGTCGTTGAGGCGCGTGGTCGCGTTGCGGTTCACATTGTAGTTCGGCCCGGCGGTGAGCGAGAGGCCCCCGGGTTCGCCGTGTTCCTCCTGATAGCCGTCGAAGGCGAAAATCAAGCGACTGTCCGTGTCCGCGTCGAGCACGAGCTTCACGCTGCCGGCGTGGACGCTCACGTCGCTGTTCGCCGTGCGAAAGCCGTCGGCCTGGCGGTGGTTGTAATAGGCGTAGTAGCCGACGCGGCCTTCCGTGCCGGTGGCGTAGTTGAAGGTTGAGTAGAGGTTGTCGCTGCCGAAAATCTGCGACGAGCCGGCGGAGAACCTGGCATTTTGGCTCGGCAGGTGTGTGACATAGTTCAGCGCGCCACCGGGCTGCGGCCCATACATCAGCGAAGCGCCGCCGTGGATGAATTCCAGCCGGTCCACCGTGTCGAGCGGCGGCGTGTAATACGCCTCCGGATAGCCGAACATGTCGGCATGGATGGGGATGCCGTCCTTGAGCACTTGCATGAACTGCGCGCGTCCGGGCGCGAGGCCGCGGTAGCCGATGCTCAAAAGCGGCGTGGTCTCCTCGCTCAAGAGCAGGCCGGGCGTGAGCGCGAGCGCCTGCCGGTAGTTGTTGTTGACGATGGCAGGCAGCGCGTCGAAATCGAGCACGGAGGTTTTCTTGCCGGAGTAGATGCGCGTGCCCTCGACCGGCGGGAGGAACGGCGGCTGCACTTTCGCGTCAGCTTCGGACTCGCCGGTGACGACGACGGTGGGGAGCTTTTCCACTTTGTTCGTGGCGGTCTGCCCGTGGGCAAAACCGGCGAGGAGAATGGTGTTCATCAACGCCAGGGTGGCGGCGTGACCGGGAAGATTGAGGCGGCGTAATTTGCTCATGCGGCCCGCAAAATAGGCAAAGCCGCCCGCCGCCGCTTCCGGCGGCTTGCGAAAGGTTTCCGGCGGCTTGCGACTGTTTCGGAACGCGGACTTCAGGCCGCTTCATTGCTCAAAGGCACGACAGGGTTGAGGCACTCGCGCGGGAAACTTCGTTGAAGCGGCCTGAAGGCCGCGCTCCGCGCCGCCTACTCCTTGTCCGCCCGCTGCGCCGGCATTTGCAGCGGATACAAGCCGGGGCAGCAGCCAAACGTCTCGTGAAACGCCGTGCTGAAGTGGCTGATGCTCGAGTAGCCCACTTCCAGCGCGGCCTGCGTGACGTTGAACTTGCCGGAGCGCAGCAGCTCCGCCGCGCGCTCCAGCCGCACCTGCCGCAGGTATTGCGAAATCGTCATGCCCATCTGCTCCGTGAACGTGCGGCTCAAGTAAAACGGGCTGCAACCCACGCGCCGGCCCAGCTCCTCCAGCGTCAGCGGCCCGGCGAGCTGGGCGCGGATGATCGCCGCCGCCTTCTCCACGCGCTCCTGCGCCACAACCGTCTGCCGTGTGCAGAAAAGCGATTCCTCCGCCGAGTGATCGAAGAAGAGTTCCGCCGCCACCTCGAAACTTTTCGCCGTGAACCACAGCGTCCGCGCCGCGCCGCTCACCGGCGGCGAGCGCAGCGCCGCCACGAGCAGCCGCAGCCGGGGCGTGAGCGGCTGCGCGGCGTCCACGGCGGACGCCGGGCGTTTCGCGGCGAGAATGTTACGAAGAAACGGGCGCACCTGCCCGACACCGTCCGGCAGGCTGCGGCGCAGGAAGTCCACGCTAAACTCCGCCGTGAGAAACTGGTGCCGCTGCCCCGCCGCGCGCCAGGCGTCGAACGGCGCTTCGCCGCGGAAATAAATCGCCGCGGATTCCGGCTTCACTTCGCGCGCGTCCTTCTTCGCCGCCAGCACTGCCGCGCCCTGGAGGTTCAGGCACACTTCCACGCCGCCGGGATGAAAACTTTTTCCCCACTCCACGCGTTCGCGCGCCTCGAAGTCATGCCACTCGAAGCTCCAGCCGCCGCCGTAAAAGCTGCCGCACAGCGGACGCCATGCGCCCGGCAGCGTGGCCCAAAACTCGCGCTCGGTGAAGCGCGCGGCCTGCTTCGACTGACTGTTCACGCGCCGAGTGTATCGCGACGGACGCCCGACACAATGCCGGGGAGTGTGCGGCTCGCTGTTTTAGAAGCGCCACGTCAGCGCCGCGCGGATGCGGTAGTCCGGCACGATTTGCAGGGCGGTGTTGCGGAGGCTGACCGGCAGGTCCACGCCCACTTCGGCGCTGAATTTTTCCTTCCACGTCACGCTCACCTGCGGGCCGGCATAGACCGTCGTCACGCCGGAGTCCTCCGCCCGCGCGCCCATGAAGGTGTCCTGCCCCTTCGTCTCGCCGGAGATGTTCGCCTGCAGCGCGAGGGTGAAGTCGTCCCCCGGCACGAGCAGCGCGCCCGGCCCGCCGGACCACATAAGGTCGTTGGCGAACTTGTAGTCAAACCGGCCCTTGCTGCGCCATGCGAACTGCGTGCCCGCCGCGAAGAACAGCCGTTCCCAGCGCGCGTAAATGCTCGTGCCAAGCAGGCCGTCCACCGAGCCGCTGCCCAGCGCGAGGTCGTGGCCGTGAATCGCGCTGTCCACCGGCGCGGGCGGCGCGGTGAGTTCGTCCACCTCCTCCTGCAAACGGCTGGCGCTGCCGGTGGGCAGCTTCAATCCGGCGAGCAGCCCCCAGTGGAACGTGTAATGTTTTTCGTCGCGGCGGAAGGCCGAGACGTTCGCCACGAGCGAAATGTCTCCCAGGCCGCTGACGCTGCCGCGCTGGAGCGCGCCGGTGTCATCGGGCCGCTGGAAGGAGCGGTGAATCACCGGCACGTTGAGCTGCAGCCCGACGCGGTCGTTGAAGTTGCAGCCCAGCACGAGCTGCGCGGTGGAACCATCCAGCGACTGCGGCACGGGGCTGGTGGTCCGCACGCTGTCCATTTGCAGCGTGCCCTGGTGGGTGAACTGCTCGGCGAGGCTCACATGAAAACCCCGGCCCAGCTCGCCACGCGCCGTCGCGGCGGAATAGACGGAACACAAGTCGCAGGCGAAGGCCGGAACAGCGGCCACGCCAATCAAAACGGAAACACTCAATAATTTCATTTTATCTCCACGGTTGCGGAACACGCGCACACGGCGGTTCCAAAAGTTCAAACACAGGCACGGAAGGCGGCGGACTCGCGCACACACGCGACGCAGCCAGGGAACGGGCAGGAACTAACCGGGGAGGAGCCGTGGAGGAGGCAGCGGCGGGGATTCAGAACGCGCGCTCATCGCGGTGGCGAGCGCGGCGGGGAGGGGAGCGAACGAAGGCGGATACAGCGTGACGCAACTGACCGAGAGAAAGACTTCAAATTTGATTTCCGTCTTCTGCGCTTCCTGTTTCTTTTCCGCGTGCTGGCCGTCCTTGACGAGCTTGCACAGTTTGCAGGGATGCTGGCCGTCGAAAGTCTTGGCGAGCGCCTCGCCCAGCGGCGCGGACTGCGCGTAGTTCACCACCATGCCGACCCAGGCCACGGATTGCAGCAACGCCCAGTGCAGGCCGATGGAAATGGCCAGCGCCGCGACGAGCAGCAATTTGGAGAACCGAAGCACGCGCGGATGATTGGCAACTGGCCGCGCGGCTGTCAATGCCGCCGAAGTGCGCGTCGTTGGCGCGCTCAAAATCATCGGAGGGACGAGCTGTGCGAGTCCCAACGCTCAAGCCAGCTCTCCATGAGAGCCGATTGTTTCGGCAACGCCCGCCGCCTCTCCCGCCCTTCGGGCACCCTCTCCTCCACTCCGAGTGGAGGAGAGGGCTGGGGAGAGGAGGTGCCTTCAATGATTTCACCGGGAAATAGTATCCGTGCGTTGGGGACTCGCGTAGCTCGTCCCTCTGAATTGTCTGTCCGGATTGCCGCCGCCGGCGGCGTCAGCTTTCCAACTCCACCACCCGCCCGCCGTCGCGCGCGGAGTCGAGGCAGGCGTTCACGACCTGCTGCGTCTTCAGCGCCATGTCCGGCCATGCCTCGTTCAACTGCCCGGAGCGCACCTGCGCCGTGAAGTTGCGGAAAAGATTCGTCTCCTGCGAAGTCGCGTGGCTGTCGCTGTGCTCCGCCACCGCCACGCGGCGCGCGTGCGATTCCATGTGGAAGTTGCAGCCGCGAATGTTGAACACCGAGTTCTGCACCTCGAACGCCGCTTCCGCGCCGTGGAAGGGCAGCACGAAATCCGGCACGCGCAGATAACCGCGCGTGCCGCTGATGTTCGCCCACTGTTCGTTCCCGGTGATGAATGAGCAGTAAAATCCCGCCGATACGCTGCCGTCGAAAAGCAGTTCTCCGGAAAACTCGGTCGGCACCGGCGCGGGACTGTCCGCGCGCGTGTGCTCGGCGAGGATGCGCCCGGTGACGCGGCGCGGCAGTTGCCAGCCCATCGCCCAGAGCGAGAAGCGCACGCAATACCAGCCGAGGTCGCCGAGGCAGCCGAGCGGTTCGAGGCCGCCGTGCGCGCGGATGTCCTTCGCCAGAAAATCCGCGCCACCGTTGAAGCTGAACGCCGAGGTGATGCGCCGGATCTGGCCGATGCTCGCGCCGTCGTCGAGCGTGGCCCGGAGTTTTTCGAGGCGGCGGCTGTGCATGAACATCACGCCGTCCATGAACTGCACGCGGTGGCGGCGGCAGGCGTCGAGCATCTCCCGCGCGTCGGCCACGGTCACGCCGCAGGGCTTTTCGCAGACGACGTGCTTGCCCGCCTGCGCGGCGCGCAGCACCCACTCTTTGCGGAGGCCCGTCGGCAGCGGGATGTAAATTGCGTCCACGTCCGGCGCGGCGAGCAGTGCCTCGTAGCTGCCGAGCGCGCGCGGCGGCGGGTCGAACGGCGCATCCGCCTGGCATTCGGCGATGAAGCGGCGGGCGCGCTCCGCGTCGCGGCTGGCGACGGCGGTGAGGGTCGAGTTGCCCGCGAGCCGGATGGCCTGCCAGTTCTTGCGCGCGATGTTCGCAGTGCCGAGGATGCCCCAGCGGAGTTTCGGAGTGTTCATGTCAAATAAATCATCGCCCGCCACGGATTTTGGAGTGCGCGGCATTTTTCCACAAGCTGTCCGCGACGGCACGCTGCCCAAGGAAGAACTCATCCACCGGGACGACCTCGTGCTGCTCTAAACCTTCCGTTCGGTTGCAAGAAATGCCGCAAGCCTCTGAAGCAGCCGCGCATGACGCTCGGTTGAAATGGGCCGAGCACGCCGGTAAAATGCCCGGCGGGCAGAACCGCCAGATAACCCAGGCGGACAAGCGAGGCCGCTTTGAGGCCGCTGCCGCGATAATCGGGATGCGTCGGCTCAATGAGGTCGTCGAAGCCGGTGACCTGCTGATGGAGTTGGGTGCTGACGCCGCACACAAGCCAGTCGCCAAACGGCGGCATCCGGCGCAGAAGGACGACCGGACGGATTTTGGTGCGCCCATCCGACTGCGCCAGCGGCGTCAGCGCGATGTCGCCCTCGGTCATTGCGGTTTGAGATCCGACGCCGAGTATTCAGGTTCGTCGGGGCCGTAAGCGCGGGCCAAGCCCTCGCTGGCCAGGTTCGCCCAGGCAGAACGCTCGGCATCGGGGGCAACGACCGTCACCAGCAGCGACGCGTTGGTGGCCAGCTTGAACGGCTCATCAAGGACGATGTGCTCACCGTCGTAATGGGCTTTGAGAACTGCGGTTGCCATGGCAGACCATTACTCCCGTGGCTGATTCAAGGCAAGCGCGCAGAAATGCCTGACGACGCAAGTTCAACAAACCCGCGAGTCCGCGACGGCAAGCTGCCCAGGGAAGAACTCATCCATCGGGACGACCTCGTGCTGCTCTAGCCAAAGGCCAAATCACCGGCGGCGGCGGGTTTTGCGGCGGAAAACCGGTTCAAAACCTGGAAACCGCGTGCATGGAGGCGCGTTGGCGTTCACGCGGCCCCGTTACGAGTGCACGAGGGCGCGTGAGCGCAAATGTGGCCCCGTTACGAGTGCATGAGCCTGAGTTGGCGCTAATGTGGTTCCGTTACGAGTGCATGAGGCCGGACTATCACTAATCCGACCCCGTTACGAGTGCACTGGGGCGCGTGAGCGCTGGTGAGGCTCCGTTACGAGTGCACGGAGGCGCGTGAGTGCTAATGCGGCCCCGTTACGAATGCATGAGCCTGCGTGAACGCCAATCCGGCCACGTTACGAGTGCACGAGGGCGCGTTGGCACCAATGCGGCCCCGTGCAGCGTGCATGGAGGCGCGTGAACGCCAACGCGACCCGATGCAGCGTGCAGCAGGCCGCGTGGACGCCAGCGCATCGGCCAGTGGAGCGACGCGGTGAGCATCACCGTCGCGGCGTGGGGTGGGATTGTGCGGGCCAGCCTGACTCCGCCGCCATCCGCGACGGCAAGCTGCCCAAGGAAGAACTCATCCACCGGGACGACCTCGTGCTGCTCTAGCCAACGACTCCCAAATCGTTGATTTTGGTGGTGAGGTTTGGCTTGGAATTCGTCATGGTGCAGTCTCCAATCGCTGACATAGGTTGACGATGCACAGCAATGCGCGCCGACATTCAGCTTCAGTGTATTTGATGCGGTTTCTGCTTATTTGCCACTCACCGGATCCAAACTGAAATGCTGAAGGGAGACTATTACGAAGGAATGTGTAGTCCTCCAGTGAAAGTCGAAGTATTGCAACCAGCGAGGCTTCCCTTAAGAGGCCAAGATACATGGTGATGTATGCAAACGAGTTAATGCCATGCACACTTTTGATAGTATTAAGAATGCGATCTGTGTCTCTAAGACTCGAATCAATTACAGGCAAATATTTCTGCATCCTTGCGAATACCAGTGTTTTCGCTTTGGCTAGTTCGTCTGCAGCCTCGACGAAGCATATATGTTTGATCTTTGTTTCAGCGGTTCGTAAATGGTTTTGGATTTCTTGATCAACTACAAGGTCAACAAGCGAAAGCTCGTCAAATTTGACGCCGAAGTGTTCCTGCATGGCTAACCGCAGAAAATCTTCGACGTAGGTTTGAAACTTCAAGGCTTCGCCGGGTGCGGGAAGATTGCCGTAATGCTTGAAGCCGACACGAGCCTTGTTCAACTCTTGCAACTTTGCTGCGTTAGGCACTGCAAGGCCATTTTTCTGCAACACCTCAATATTCGATGCGAAGCCCGCCTGATCCTTGACAGGAATGTTGCGCTCCTTGATCAACGTCCAGACATAGAGCTCCGCAGAGTCTTGCAGCATTGAGATAGCAATCCCGCACGAAACAGGATCAGCGCGTTCCGCATAAGAGCTGGCTTCGATATAAAGACGCTTTGCGAGTAACAATTGAGGGATCATATCATCACCGTTTCCGCGTGACGCGGAGCAATTCCCACACGCGCAGCGCCTCGGTCGCGCTCCATGCCTGGGCGTCGCAGCCGCGCTGGGTGTGCGGCGCGTCGCCATCCACCACTTCCGGCAGGTGGCCCACGCAGCCGCGCCGCAGCAATTCCTCCATGCTGCCGAGATACGCCTGCGCCGTGGCCGCCGCAGCGGGGGAAAAATCCCACGCGCGCGCCAGCGCCTCGCAGAAGGTCGGGAACGTCCACGTCCACGCCGTGCCGTTGTGGTAGGCGGGCTTGCGGCGCGTGTCCTCTTCGCCCTCGTAGCGGCCCCAGTAGGGGTTCGCCGGGTCGTTCAACAGCCGTCCATCCGGGCTGTGAATGGGCAGCGGCGGCGAGACGGGCAGGGGAGCCAGCGAGCGCAATGCGCCGGGCACGACGAGGTGCCGCTGCGCCGCCGCCACGCAACGCCGCGCGCGTTCGCC
>JACRJY010000132.1 GCA_016235585.1 Verrucomicrobiota bacterium
ACGCAGACGTTGACGGTGACGGCGAGTTCGAGCAACACGGGATTGATCCCGACACCGACGGTGAGCTACACGAGTGCGAATGCGACGGGGAGCATCAGCTACACGCCGGTGGGCAACGCGAACGGGACGGCGACGATCACGGTGACGGTGAACGACGGCGGGGGCACGGCCAACGGGGGCGTGGAGAGCGTGAGCCAGACGTTTGCGGTGGCGGTGACGGCGGTGAACGACGCGCCGACCTTGAACGCGATTGGCAACGTAACGATCTACAAGAATTGGTGCGGACAGACGGTGAACCTCTCGGGCATCGGGACGGGAGCGGCCAACGAGACGCAGACGTTGACGGTGACGGCGAGTTCGAGCAACACGGGGCTGATCCCGACGCCGACGGTGAGCTACACGAGTGCGAACGCGACGGGGAGCATCAGCTTCGCACCGGTGCCGAACACCAGCGGCACGGTGACAATTACGGTGACGACGAGTGACAACGGGGGGACAGCCAACGGCGGCGTGGACACCTTCAGCCGCACCTTTGCGGTGGCGGTGGACACGGCGTTGAACGTGACTTACAACACCGCCACCGATGTGGCGCTCACCACGGATTGTTTCACGGCCACGGGCAACACGGTGAATTTCACGCTGAACTTCGGACCTCTGCCTGGCACGGAACTGACGGTGGTGAGGAAGACGGGGTTAAGCTATATCAGCGGCACGTTTGACAACCTCACGAACGGGCAGACGGTGGTGATGGGCTTCGGCGGCACGAACTACAACTTCGTGGCGAACTACTACGGCGGCAGCGGCAACGATCTTGTGCTCGTCTGGAAAGGCAACCGCGCCTACGCGTGGGGCCGCAACAATCTCGGCCAGCTCGGCGACACCACCATCACCCAGCGCAACGCGCCGGTGGCGGTGACGAACTCGGGCGCGCTGTTCGGCAAGACGATTGTGGCGCTCGCGTCGGGCGGAACCCACAGCCTCGCGCTGTGCTCGGACGGCACGGTGGTCGCGTGGGGCGGCAATGGTTCCGGCCAACTGGGTGACAACACCACAACGACGCGCACGTTCCCGGTGGCGGTGAATACGGCGGGGGCGCTCAATGGCAAGACGGTGGTGGCGATCGCGGCGTCGGGCGTTCACAGCCTCGCGTTGTGCTCGGACGGCACGGTGGCGGCGTGGGGCCGCAACGTCGAGGGCCAGCTCGGCCTCGGGGCGGCCTTCTTGCAGACCAACGTGCCGGCGGCGGTGAGCACTTCAGGCGCGTTGAGCGGCAAGACGGTGGTGGGCATTGCGGCGGGGAGCGTGGGAAATTTCGCGCACAGCCTCGCCCTGTGTTCCGACGGCACGGTGGTGGCCTGGGGTTACAACGCCAACGGGCAGCTCGGCGACGCCAGCACCACGCAGCGCAACGCGCCGGTGGCGGTGAACACGAATTCGGGCGTCTCGGCGCTCAACGGCAAATCAGTGGTGAGCATTGCGGCGGGTGATTCGCACAGTGTCGCGCTGTGCGCGGATGGCACGGTGGCGTCTTGGGGAGCCAACGCTTCCGGCCAGCTCGGCGACGCCAGCTTCACGCAGACCAACGCGCCCGTGGCGGTCAATGCGTCGTCGGGCACGTCGTCGCTGTTTGGCAAGACGGTCACGGGCGTGGCGGGCGGCGTCAGCTTCAGCCTGGCGCTCTGTTCGGACGGCACGGTTCACGCCTGGGGCCTTAACAACAACGGCCAGCCGGGAACTGGCGTGACCGGGGTGAACACCAACGCGCCGGTGGCGGTGAACACCAGTTCCGGAGTCTCCGCGCTGTTCGGCAAGACGGTGACGGCCATCGCGGCGGGGGCCGGGCACAACGTCGTGCTGGCCACGGACGGCACGCTCGCCGGGTGGGGCCTCAACACCTTCGGCCAGGTGGGCAACAACACCGCGACGACGACCAACGCGCCGGCGGCGGTGGACGGTTCTGCGCTGGCGGCGGGCGAGCGCTTCATCGGGCTGTTCCGCAACTCGGTTTCCACGCATTCGCTGGCCCTTGTGGGGGTGCCCTTGAGCGCGCCGACGGACATCAGCTTGAGCGCGAGCAGCGTGCCGGAGAACCAGACCAGCGGAACGAACGTCTGTGTGTTGAGCGCGACCGACGCCAACGCCGGCGACACGGCCACGTTCACCTTCGCCAGCGGCGCGGGCGACACGGGCAACGCCAGCTTCAGCATCAGCAACGGCACGAACCTGGTGACGGCGGCGATGTTCGACTATGAAGTGCAGAACAGCTACAGCATCCGCCTGCGCGTGACGGACAGCAGCGGGCTGACTTATGAAGAGCAGTTCACCATCACAGTGATTGATGATTTGACCGAACTGCCCACCATCACCGCCGCGAGCACGGACGAGGACGTGCAGACCACCTCCGGCCTGGTCATCACGGCGAACAGCTCGGCGGCGACGCATTACAAGGTCACCGCCATCTCCGGCGGGACGCTGTATCAGAACGACGGCACGACGGCGATTGCCAACAATGACTTCATCACGGTGGGGCAGGGGACGGCGGGCTTGAAGTTCACGCCCTCGACCAACTCGACCAGCAACGGCTCCTTCACCGTGCAGTCCTCGACGGCGGCGAACGACGGCGGGCTGGGGGCTAGCGCCCCGGTGTTCACCACCATCACCGTGAACTCGGTCAACGACGTGCCGAGCTTCGTCAAGGGCGTGGATCAGCACCCGCTCCAGAACAGCGGCCTCACGACCGTCACGGGCTGGGCCACCGCGATCAGCACCGGGCCGGCCAATGAATCCGGGCAGACCGCCAGCTTTCTCGTGAGCAACAACAACAACCCGATGTTCAGCGTGCAGCCCGCCGTTGCCGCCGATGGCACGCTCACGTTCACTTTGGCGGCGGACACCCTGGCCACGGCCACGGTCACGGTGCAGGTGCAGGATGACGGCGGCACGGCCAACGGCGGGGTGGACACCAGCGCCGGGCAGACGTTTGTCATCGCCGTGCCCAGCCGTTACAGCTCGGGCTCGGTGGCGACCGCCGCCGGGCCGGCCTCGCTCTCGCTGGCGGATTACAACGGCGACAAATTCAACGACATCTTTGTCGCCAACGCCACCGCCGGCACCGTGACCCTGCTGCTGAACAACGGCAGCGGCTCGTTCGTGATGGGCACCAACATCACCGTGGGCAGCGGCCCCGCCGCCATCGCGCTGGCGGATTTCAACGCGGACGGCAAGCGCGACGTGGTGGTGGCCAACTTCAATGATGACAATGTGAGCATCAAGCTGAGCTATGGCGTGATCCTCTCCTGGGGCATGACCAGCGCGGTGCCGGCGACGGTTTCCGTGGGCGACGGCCCCGCCGCGATTGCGATTGGTGATGGCAAGAGCTTCAACAACGACAACAAGGCGGACATCGCCGTGGCGAACTACAATGACAACACCGTCAGCATCCTGCTGGGCGTCGGGAACGGCACGTTCACCAGCGCTTCCGGCTCGCCGATAGCGGTGGGCACGGGGCCGGCCAGCATGGAGCGGAGTGATTTCAACAAGGATGGCAACCTTGATTTCACCGTCGTGTGCGCCGGAGACAACGCCGTCAGGGTTTATCTGGGCGCGGGCGACGGCACTTTCACCCAGGCGCCCTCTTCGCCCGTCAGCGTGGGGAGCAATCCCCGCAGCGTTGCGGTGGGGGACATCAACAAGGATGGCAATCCGGACATGGCCGTGGCCAACGCCACCGACAACAATGTCACCATTCTGCTGGGCGTGGGCGACGGCACTTTCACAAATCCTGCTCCGGCCACCGTGACCGTTGGCACCACGCCCATGAGTGTTACCTTGGTGGACATGGACGGGGACGCGAAGGTGGATCTGGTGACCGCGAACCAGGGGGCCAACACGGTGACCGTCCGTCTCGGCAATGGGGATGGCACCTTCGGGAATGCCGAACACTACAGCGTCGGTTCCGGGCCGTCCGCCGTGGCGGCCCGCGCCCTGACGGGCTACCTGCCCACGATTGTCACCGCCAACAGCGGCGACGGCACGGTCTCGATTCTGGCGAACATTGTCCCGCTGGCCCTCGCCAAGGCGGTTTCGTTGCTGGAGGACTCCACCGCCGCCATCGCGCTTTCCGCCACCGGCACCGGCACCTTGAACTACACCTTGAAGACGGCACCCACCAACGGAGTGATCAAGACGAACTCCGTGACCATTTCTTCCGGATCGTATCCCGCGACCTTGGGGGCCGGCGCGTCCAACGTGACCTATTGTCCCAACACGAACTTTTCCGGCGGCGACAGCTTCACCTTTGCCGTGGACACCGGCGGCGTGGAATCCTCCGCCGCGAAGGTGACCTTGAACGTGACGGCGGTGAACGAGGCCCCCACGTTCGACCTGAACACCAACCTGCTGGTCGCGGTGGCCGAGGATTATCCCTCGCTGGTGACGGTCTCAAACTTCGTCACCAACATCATCAAGGGGCCGGGCATCGAATCCAACCAGACCATCACGTTCACTCTCGTCGCGACCACCCCGGCCTTCTTCATCACCAAGCCGGCGGTCAACGCCGCCGGCCGGCTCACCTTCCGGCCCGCCCTGCAGTCGAACGGCGTCCAATACGTCTCCATTTACGGCAAGGACAGCGGCGGCACGGCCAACGGCGGCTGGGCCACCAGTTCCACGCAGACCTTCGCCATCACGGTCACTTCCTCCAATGACCGGCCCACCATCTCCGTCATCACGGATCGCGTCGGGCGCGAGGACGCCGCCACCAACATCAGCTTCACCGTCGGCGATGCGGACAACGACCCGGGCTCGCTGACCCTCACGGTGAGTTCCAGCAACACGGGCCTGGTGCCGAATGGCAATCTCCTCCTCGGCGGCGGCGGCACGAGCCGCACCCTGCTGATCACGCCCGTGGCGAACTCGAACGGCTTCACCTACATCACCAACATCGTCAGCGACGGCATCCTCTCCACCACGCGCGTCTTCAAGGTCACCTTCCAGCCCGTCAACGACGCGCCTTCGTTCACCATGTTTGACACGAGCCTGACCCTCGCGCGCAACAGCGGGACGGTGAGCACGACCAACTGGATCCTCACCTCCTCGCCGGGGCCGGCGGACGAAACCGCGCAGACCATCAAATACACGCTGACCAACCACAACACCAACCTGTTCAGCCCGCAGCCGGGCATCACCAACGGCATCCTCACCGTGAAGGGCGCCAGCAATGCCATCGGCACGACCACTCTCAACGTCGTGGCCAAGGACAGCGGCAACACGCTCTTTGGCGGGGTGACCTCCTCCACCCAGTCGCTCACGCTCACGCTCACGTGGCGTGCCGGTGACCTCATCGTGGCCGACCGCGGCCCGGCGGGCGTCGGCGGCGCCATCTTTGCCGTGAACACCAACACCGGCGCACAGACCCTCATCACCACGAACTTCTACGATCCCGTGGCCCTCGCCTTCGCGACCAACGGCGACCTGATCGTCGTGGACTACGACGCGCTGCCCGACGATCCCTCCTTCGGCGCGGTCTATCGCATCAGCAAGAGCACCCTCGCGCAGACGGTTGTTTCCTCGGGGGCTGATTTCGCCGAACCTGTCGGCGTGGCGGTCGAGGCGGATGACAGCATCCTCGTGGCGGATTCCGATGCCTACAGCAACCTCGGCGCGGTCTTCCGCGTGCATCCCATCAGCGGCGTGAAGACGCTCTTGGCCAGCAACTTCACGCAGCTCGCGGGCATCGCGGTTTCCACCAACGGCGCGATTTATGTGACCGATGAAGGGACAGGCAGCGTGATTGAGATTGATCCCGTCACTGGCGTGGCGACGACCGTCGCTTCCGCCGGCGTCGAACTGACCTCCCCGGTTGGCATTGCTGTGGAGCCGGGCACGGGTGACCTGATCGTGGTCAACAAGGCCACCAAGAAGCTGTTGCGTGTGACCACGGGTGGCGCAGTGAGCGTGATCAACGGCTCAACCGATTTCGTCAACGAGCCAACCCATGTGGCGATTGACGCCAACGGCGACTTCTTCGTCACCGACGGCATGGACGGCTCACCGGCGGGTCAGCGTCACCTCTATCGGGTGGACAAGACCACGGGCGCGCTGACCCTGCTTTCCTCCGACAGCGATCCGGGCGCGGTGATTGACCAGCCGCGCGGCGTGGGCGTGGCGCAGTAAGGCGGGTGTTTTTTCACCGGCGGCGGACTTGATGTCCGCCGCCGTTTTTGTCTGCTTCACTCCCTGCTTGCCGCGCTCCCGGCTTATCCTTAACGTCGCCGCACCACTATGAATTCCGCTATCCGCTTCAAGCTGTTCCTGATGATGGTGCTCCAGTTTTTCATCTGGGGCGCGTGGCTGCCGCTCATCTTCGGCTACCTGCCCAGCCTCGGCTTTTCCCCGGCGCAGCAGTCGTGGATATTGAACGCCTTTCCCATCGCCGCGATTGTCGGGATGTTCTTCAGCAACCAGTTCGCCGACCGCAATTTCGCGGCGGAGAAGTTCCTCGCCTTCAGCCATCTCGTCGGCGGGCTGGCCATCATGGGGCTGGCGTTCATCGAGCCGCCCACGAACCCTGCGGCGGGCGCGCCGAACGGGGCGTTCCTGCCCTTCTTCATCCTGATGCTGATCCACTGCCTGTTCTACGTGCCGACGATCTCCATCACGAACTCCATCGCCTTCACGCACATGAAGGACGCGCAGCAGGAGTTCGGCATCGTGCGCATGGGCGGCACCATCGGCTGGATTCTCGCCGCGTGGCCGTTCACGTTTATCCTCGTGGACTGGGCCAAGGTGGACGCCGCCAAGACCAGCGGCTTCGTGGAATGGCTGGGCGCTGTGTTGAGTTCCGGCCTGACCGGCGACCCGCTCAAGGAGGCGACGAAGTGGACTTACATCGTGGCCGGCATCGCCTCGTTGGTGCTGGCCGTCTTCAGTCTGACGCTGCCGCCCACGCCGCCGAAGAAGGCGGGAAATGGCACGGAAAATCTGGCCTGGCTGGAGGCGCTCAAGCTGCTCAAGCACCCGTTCATCCTCGTGCTCTGGCTGGTCACCTTGATTGATAGCGCGGTGCACAACAGTTATTTCATGTGGACGGGCACATTCTTGGGCACGACGGCGGATAAGGGCGGCGTGGGCATTCCCGGCAACTGGATCATGCCCGTGATGAGCCTGGGCCAGATCGCGGAAATCCTCACCATGTTCGTCCTCGGCGCGACGCTCAAGCGGCTGGGCTGGAAGTGGACGATGGTGATTGGCATTCTCGGTCACGCGGCGCGCTTCGCGGTCTACGCGTTTTTCCCGCAGCACAAGGAGATCATCATCCTCGTCCAGATTCTCCACGGCATCTGCTACGCCTTTTTCTTCGCGACGGTCTACATCTTCGTCGAGGAATTTTTCCCGAAGGACGCGCGGGCCAGCGCGCAGGGCCTGTTCAACGTCATGATTCTCGGGGCCGGTTCGCTGCTCGCGGCGAGCGTGTGCCCGGCCTTGTTTAAGAATATGACGAAGGGGGATGTGACAAATTTCCAAAGCCTGTTCCTGATTCCCTTCGGCCTCGCGACGGCGGCGGCCGTCCTGCTGGCGCTGTTCTTTAATCCGCCGGCCAAGGCCGCGCCCAGCGGTGAAGGCGCGGCATCGCCGCTGCATTGAGTCGGGCGGGCCACCGTTGCGGAAGCGGCGCGGGCCGGTTAAACTCCGCCCATGCGACACGCTTTCAAAGAATGGGCCGTGGTGGTGGACGCGCTGGGGCGCGGCGGGCAAATCCTGATTCTCCGCAAGGGCGGCATCAGCGAAGGGCAGGGGGGCTTCCGCGTGGAGCAGCCGCGTTTTCTTCTTTTTCCGACGCTCTTTCACCAGCAGCGTGAGCGGGTGATTCCCAGCGCACAGCGTCGCTACGATGAAATTTCCACTGGCTTCGGCGACCCGCAGCGGGTGCGTCTGGCATTCTGCGCGGAAGTGGTCGAATGGCGGCGGCTCGATTTGCCCGTGGCGTTGGAGCGGCTGCGTGGCCAGCACATCTGGCGCGAGGATGTCATTGCGGAGCGTTTCGACTGGGGCCGGGACAAAAACATCTTCGCGCTCGCGGTGCGGGTGAGCCGTCTGCCCCGCGTGGTGGAACTGCCCGTGCTGCCGGAATACGGCGGTTGCAAGTCGTGGATCGAACTCGCGACCGAGGTGGACACGTCCGGCAGCGCGCCCGTGCTGGGCGGCGCGGAATTTGAAGCCAGACTCAACCAGTTCCGCGCCGTGCCCGCGCCGCAAATTGCCGCCGCATGAAACTGCCGCCGATCATCCTGGCCTCGGCGTCGCCCCGGCGCGCGGAACTGCTGCACGGAATGGGAGTGCGTTTCAAATTCATCACCGCACCCGCGGAGGAGATTCACGACGATCAACTCACGGCGACGGAGCTTTGCCAGGTCAACGCCTTCCGCAAGGCGCGCGCCGTCGCCACCGCGCATCCGTCGTCGCTTGTGCTGGGCGCGGACACGCTGGTCACGCTGGACGGGGAGCTGTTCGGCAAGCCGCGAGATTTGACGGACGCGGCGCGGATGCTGCGAAAGCTGGCCGGGAGGACGCATCAGGTGGTGACGGGCGTCTGCCTGATTCATCTGCGCACGCGCCGGTGCCGGATTTTTTTCGAGCGGACGGACGTGAAGTTCAAGCGGCTTTCCGCCGCCGCCATCCGCCGGTATCACGCCCAGGTCAATCCGCTGGACAAGGCGGGCGCCTACGGCATTCAAGAGCACGGCGACCTGATCGTGCAGTCCATCCGCGGCTCGCTGACGAACGTGATCGGCCTGCCGGTGGAGCGGCTGCGCGCGGAGCTGGCCGCGTGGTGAGCTACACCTTGCGGCGGACGAGGAAGACGGGGATCGCGCCGAATTTTTTGGCGAGCTGCTTCATGCCCACGTAATCGCAGACAAACTCCTCGGTGCCCTCCGCCGTGGCGAGCGCGGCGAACGCCTGGCTGGCGTAGATCTGGCCTTCCTCCGCGATGGGCTCGATGCGCGCGGTGCGGTTCACGTGCGACCCGTTGTAGGTGAGCTTGGCGAGAATCGGATCGTAGCACGCATAGACCGGCCCGGCGTGCAGGGCGATGCGGATGTTCAATTCCTTGTTCAGCCCGTAAGTCGTCCAGTCCGTGCCGCGCACGAGGTCGCGCAGGTTCAGCGCGAACGCCCCGGCGTCCCGCACGTGATCGAAGACGCAGCACACCGCGTCGCCCCAGGTGTTTTTGTGGATGGGCGGGTGTTTCGTTTCGCCCATGATGCGGGCGGCGTTGCCGAGAAAGTGCTCCACAAAGGCGGGGATCTGCATCTCGGTCAGCTTGGTGAAGCCGACGATGTCCGCGAAGAGCATCGCCTTGATTTCCTGCGGAATGGCCGGCGCGGTGCTGGCCGGCGCGGTGGCCGCCGCCACGGGAGTCTTGGGCTTGCGGTAAAAACGCGAATCCAAAAGCAGCTTGGCGAGCGGGATGACCACGACCTTGGCACCGCGGTTCTTCCAGTATTCGACAAAGCTCTGCGTGCCGCCGCGCAGGCCGCCGGCGGTGCCGTCCCACACGGCAAGGGACATCACGTCCACGCCGAGGAGCTGGCCCTTGAGCAGCGCCATGCCGTCAATGGCGCGGTTGCAGTATTCAAAGGCCGCGCCGTCATTGCCCGTGCCGAACTCGTTGAGGATGGTGACGGTGGCGGCGTTTTCGAGCACGCGCTCGAAACGCTCGCCCCAGTTCATGCCGGGCACGATGTCCACGCTGGCCTTCTTGAAATCCTCCTTGCGGAACGGCAGGACGATGTTGACCTCGCCGCCGCGCTCCAGCAGCGCCTCGGCGAACAGCAGGTCGCCGCCGCAGGCGAGCGAGGAGTAGCCGATCTGCGCCTCCATGTTTGCCAGCACCTGGCGGATTTCCTCCTTCACCACGTCCTCCAGATCGTGCGGAAAGCGCGGCGTGGCGCGGCCCGGCGTGTCGAACATATGGCCGGAGAAGACCACGACGCGCGGCAGCTTGAAGCAATGATCGAACTGGCTGCCCTTCTCGCCGAGGTGTTCGAGGAGCAGGCGCGCCTGGCTGCGGGTGCGGCTCAAGACCACCCAGCTCTGGCCGCCGCGCTCGCTGGCGGCGAGGTAGCATTTTTCCGCCTCCACGATGTCGCCCAGCACGAGGAACGACTCGGCGAGCGTGGCCTCTTGCCAATACCATTCGTCGGAATCGGGCGTGAGCTTCGCCAGCCCCTGCTGGCACATCTGCGCGACCTCGTGGGCGATTTTCTCCGCCGCCGCCTTTTCGCCGGAGAGCAGCGCGGTGGAGGCGGCGTTGATGCCGGAGTAATAGCCGCGGTTGCGCGCGTAGGCGTCGGCGTAAAGCTCGTAGCTCAACCGCAGGTGGCGCTGCCGCTCGTGCGGGTCGGCGGAGATCTGCCAGAAGTCCTTGTGCGTGCGCGCGAGCAGGCCGAGCGTCTCCTCGTCCTTGTGGCCCGCGCCGCGCAGCTGCTCGAGCATCTGGTTCGCGCGCGTGGTCGCGCCGGTGCGCGCGAGCGCGAGCGCCTGGAGCTGGGTGAGCCGCAGCTCGTCCTTGAACGAGTTCAAGCCCTCCACGGCGATGTCGAACGCGAGGAAGGACTCTCCCAGCTTCAGTGCGGCGTCCACCGCGCGCCGGTAGACGTCCACGTTGCGCAGCCAGATGAGCGGGATGCGCTCCTCCCAGATGCGGCGCAGCTCGGCGACGGTGAGCTTGGGCTTCTTGAGCCGCCCGATGATGGTCTTGTTTTTCTCGTCCAGATCGGTGTTGTGCGTGAGCGTGGTGTGATCTTCCTGGGACTGATCGGTTCGGCTTTTGGGAAGCCCGAGCGAGAGGACGGTTTTGATGGTTTCCAGCGCGGCGTCCCGGTCGAACGTCTTCTCCGACTCCGGCAAATCCTTGTAGGGGACGAGACAGGGATGCTCCTTGGCCTCGTCGTTGCGCGCAGGGCCAAACTTCCAGCCCTGGGCGATGCGTTCGCGCGCCCAGACCTCGTGCGTGTTTTCGGCGAGCAGCTCGGTCAGGTTGAGAATGTCCTCCGTGAGCTTGAACTGCGAAGTATCCAGGGGCTTCGGATTGTAATTCAAGCTGCTCATTTCGTGTTCAGTGCGCGCACCGTAGCACCCGCCCTGCCGCATGGCAACACAGAGCTGCGGCGCTCAACGGCGCAACAGCAGCCAGAGAACAACCCCCGCCACGGCCAGCAAGTCGAACAGAATGAAGGCAATCAGGCAGCCCTTGCCCGATTTCGGCGGCGCGGTGAACTTCTCCGGCGCGATCTTCCGCAGCACCGCCTCGATGGACTCCACCTCCGTCTTGGCCTCGATCAGCTGGCAGCCGGCGCACTCGCGGTAGAGCTTGATGGCGGCGATTTTCTCCCCGTGCAGGAGCAGATCCTTGATGGCCGCGAGTTGCTCATTGGAAAGCGGAGGTTTCATGCGCGGAACAATATCATCTCCCGCCGGGATGAACAGCCGGCAACGACCGGAGCAGGCATCAATCCACGAAGGCAAACTCGTTCGCGAGCAGGAGCACCTGGGCGTATTCCTCCCAGGCGTTGAGCGTTTTCGGCAGGTTCTTCGGGTCGGCGAAGTTCTGCTTCGCGTCCCACGCCGTCGGCTGTCCGGTCATCACCATCGGCTCGGCGTCGGTCATCTCGATGATGGGTGCCCACTTGAAGGTGTCGTTGCTGTTGTTCGCGATGCAGTCCGTCGCGAAGTCGAGCCGCTCGCCCTTGCGAACCTCGATGCCGGCGAGCACGGCCTGCACTTTGTTGTTCAGCGCGATCCACTGGCCGAGCCTGCCGGTGCGGCTGGAAACAATTGTCGCGCGCACGCCGTCGCCGTTGGTCGAGCCGTGGCTGAACTCGCCGCGAATGGACACGTGCCCGTCGTGCGGCGCGACCCAGCGGCGGACGGGCGCGAGCGTGTTCGTGATGCCGGGATGCCCGCCCTCGGCATCGAGAAACAGGTGGCCGAATTTCTCATCAGGCATCTTGTCGCCGGTCTGCCACGCCTTGCCGGTGAACTTGGTGAAGGCGATGAAGTTCGTCACCTGTTCGGATTTCGCGTCGTAAGCGCCGTAGCCGTATTGCCACGCCGTCACCTCCGGCAGCAGCACGTCGCCGGGCGGATGCGAGAGGAAAAACCGGCTGCCCAACTGCAATTCGCGCGGCGTCGGCTCGCGCTGATAGACCAGTTGGTAGAACGCGCGCACGCGGCGCTGGTCGGCGGTGAGGCTAGCATCCTGAATGGCGCTGGAAATTTTCCGCGCGCGGCCCGCGACATTCTTCACTCGGTCAATCATGAACGGACTGTTCAACAAATACAGCGCCTGCGGGGCGACGATGGTTTCAAAGCGCTGCGGGCTGCTGGCATCAGGATTGGCGAAGTCGAAAATACGGAACAGGTTCGGCAAATCCTGGCGATCCACGTAGCTGTAGATGGTTCTCCGGCCGGACGCCATGTTTGCCACGATGTCCACCGGCTGGCCGCCGGCGGTGAGATCGAGCTTGTCCGCCACCGCGAGGAGCGAGTCGCGCAGCGCCTCGAAATCGAGCCGGCGACGGTTCGCGCGCCAGAGGAATTTGTTTTCCGGGTCAATCATCGTGCAGGCCGGATTGTCCGCGCTGCTCTGCTGATAGGTGCTGGAAAGCAGGATGAGCCGGTGCAGTTTTTTCACCGACCAGCCGTCCGCCATGAACCGCGCGGCGAGGTGGTTCAGCAAGTCCAACTGCTCCGGCGCTTCGGCGCGGATGCCGAAGTCGCTTGGCGTGCGGACCAGCGGCGCGCCAAAATGATTCAACCAGACGCGGTTCACGAGCACCCGCGCGGTGAGCGGGTTGTCGCGGCTCACGATGGCCTGCGCGAGCTGCAGCCGTCCGCTGGCGTTGGTGGGGAACAGCGCACGGTTCGCCCCGGATGCAATTTCCAGAAAGCGTCGTGGTGCCGGTTCGCCTTGTGTTCCAGGATCGCCGCGCACGAAAACTTTCACATCCTTTGGCTTGTCGTTGTCAGCAAGCGCCATCGCCCGCGGCGGCGCGCCGGGATGCGTGGCCTCCAGCGCGGCGACGGCCTTGGTCATCTCCTCGATCTTGCCCTTGATCGCGTCATCGAAGAGGAACATTCCGCCAAACTGATCACGCGGCGGGTTCGGCGGCGCGCCGTCGGCATAGAGCACCTGCCGCAGCGCCTCCTCGTTCGCGTCGGCGAGCGCGGTTGGCGGCGGCGGATTCGTCTGGCCTTGCGCCAGAACGGTGACGGGGTCGCGCAGCTTGAGTTCCAACTGCCAGTGCTCCTCCACGTCCGTGAACAATTTCCCGTAGGCCTGCGCGACTTGCGCGAGGTTCGTCGGCTGCAACCCGGTGAAGATTTTCGCCACGAGCGGATTGAGCTTGTTCGTCGTGTTGTTGTTCGCGGCAAAGATGGCGGCCAAATCCTTCGCCTTGGCGGTGAAATCATTCGTCAACGCCGACAGTTCACGCCAGGGGGTGAAGAGGGCGTCGTTGGTCTTCGCGCGGTCGGCGAGGAACTTGTCCCACCGCTTGTGGACGCCCATGTTGAGCTTGCGCTTGCCGCGCACCTCTTCGTCGCGCTTCGGGTCGTTGAAGTCTTTCGTATCGTGAATCGCCTGCAAATAGTCGCCCACCTCGCGGCGGAGCTTGTTCAGCACAAAGACTTCGTTGCTGGAAATGTAGGTTGCACGCGTGCCCTGCCGCCGCGCGAGTTCGGCGACGAAGTTGGTGTATTCGGGATGCACCGGCTGGTGCTGGAGCAGCGGCTTGTCCTTCGGCTCGTTGCAGCTTTTGAGCACACCGTAGAGCGAGTAGTAGTCCTTGGTCGGAATCGGATCGAACTTGTGGTCGTGACAGCGCGCACAACTGATGGTCAGCGCCATCGTGCCGCGGCAGATCACGTCGAGCCGGTCGTCAATGATGTCCGGTTCGCTGTTGATGAAGCGCCGGCCCAGCGTGAGAAAGCCGAGCGCGGCCAGCGGGCGGTTGTCGTCGCCCAGCTTCAACTGGTCGGCGGCGATTTGCTGGAGGATGAACTGATCGTAGGGCAAATCCTCGTTGAACGCGCGGATGACATAGTCGCGGTAGGTGTAGGCGAAGGGATAGCGCGACTCCTCGTTGCCGACGTAGCCCTTGGTGTCCGCGTAGCGCGCCACGTCGAGCCAGTAGCGTCCCCAGCGTTCGCCGTAACGCGGCGAGGTGAGCAGGCGATCCACGAGCCGGGTGTAGGCGTCGGGTGAACGATCCGCGACAAATGCCGCGACCTCCTCCGGCGTGGGCGGCAGGCCAATCAAGTCAAACGTGACGCGGCGAATCAAAGTGCGCTTGTCCGCCTGCACGGAGGGCGTCCAGCCGCGCGCCTCCAGCTTCGCTAGGACAAACGCATCCACCGGCGACTGCACCCAACGCTGGTTCTTCACGGCGGGCAGCGGCGGCTCTTGCACCGGTTGAAAGGCCCAATGTTTTTTTGAATTCTGAATTCTAAATTCTGAATTCTGAATTCCCCCGCTTCTTGGATCCGGCGCCCCCATCTTCACCCACGCTTCGAGGTCGGCGATTTTCTCCGGTGCGAGCCGCTTGTCCTTGGGCGGCATCTTCAAATCACCGTGCGTGTAGCGGACGGCATGGATAAGCAGGCTCTTGTCCGGCTCGCCCGGCACGACGGCCGGCCCGGTGTCGCCGCCTTTGAGGAGCGCCGCCCTGGTGTCGAGCTGCAGGCCGCCCTTGCTCTTGTCCTTTTGCTGGCTGTGGCATTCGTAACAGTTCTCGATGAGCAGCGGGCGGATTTTTTTCTCGAAGAACTCGGTTTGCTCCGCCGTGGGTTTGGCTTCCGCCGCGCCGGCCCCGCGCCCGGCGCAAAGGAGCGCCGCCGCGAGGATCGCCGGCCGGATTCGGAGCAACGGGAACATGGACAAAGGCTAAAACGAACTGCCAATTGAGACAATGTTTCTGACGGCACGGGAAATTGGCTCATTCACCCACGCGGCCCTGTGCTCCATACGGGATCACTCCCACCCTGCGGACACCGTCGGGATCGTTCCGGCGGAGACCGGAGCGACACCGCAACTTGCGGTGTATTGACGGACGGCAAGGTGCGGGGTTGAAGATTCGTGTCCAGTCCACCGGACATCATCATGAAATCAACCGCCCACATTGCCTTTGCGATCTTCGCCGCCAGCCTGTTCGCCAGCCTGCCTGACCCGCACCGTGCGGACAACCTGTTGAAACATGACACCTAACCCGAAAACAGCGGCCCGGCAGCATCAATTCTCTCTCGCCCGCGGCACACCCCCGGCCCGTCCGGCCATCACGAGGCCAGGGCGAGAAACGATTTCGCCAGCGTGACCGCGCCGGTATTTCTCATTCAAGAGCCGGGCGAACTGCTCGAAGACGGCTTCGGTGACGCCCGCGTAGGGCGGCAGCAGGCGCAGCGGAAACTCCGGGTCGTTGACCCGGCAGAACATCTTGTCGAACGCGCCGTCCATGTGCGCTTCCGGGCCGGCGAGTTTCAGCAGTTCGGCGACGAGTTCGCCCGCTTCGCGCCCGATTTCGGCCAGGGTCGCGCCGTCGCGGCGACAGCCAGCCTCGAAGCAAGCGCGGCCGAGGGCGAGGTTGGTGTTCGCGACCGAGATGAGCAGACCGCATTCGCCCATCATCGCGGCCTGGGTGTATCCGCACTCGGTGATGAAGTGCTGAAGCTGCGGCGCCTCCTTCAGCAGTCCGCGCAGGCGCTGCGTGTCGGTCGTGCTGTTCTTCGTCGCAACGAGATTGGGGTGCCGCCCTGCGAGCCGGCCATACTCCGCGCCGGTGATGATGCGGCCCGTGCGCGGGAGGTTGTAGTGGAGAAACTCGCAGTCGGGAAAGCGACCGCAAGTTTCGCGGAAGAACGTGTCCACCTCCGCGTCCCGCAACGCGCCCCAGCTTGGCAGGCTCAACTGAAACCGGCGCGCATTCAGCGCCCGCGCCCGTTCAATCCGCTCAATAATCGTCGGCAGCGACAGGCTGATGACACCGACCATGCTTTGCACGCCAGGGACGCGCGTCTCGTCGAGGAAGGCGCGCGCGATTTCATCGAACTGCCGGTCGCTCACCGCGTAGCCCTCGCCCGCCGTGCCGAAGATGTAGAGGTCGCGGATGCCGTGTGAAATCAGATGACGCACCTGGCGGCGGAAGATTTCCCCGGCGAAACTGAAGTCCTCGTTCCACGGCACGCAGCAGGTGGCAAGGATGCAGGAGCGGTAACGCTTGGCATTCATGTTTTGAGACCTCTGCAAAAGCCATCATTCCGGCGGAGCGCCGAGCATTGCCCGGCAAGTAACCCTCGAAAACCGGGCCGAGCGATGCCCGGCGCTCCGCTTGTCGGCGGGTTTCGCAGAGGTTTCGATTTGCCTGTCGTTTGCCGGGGCGATTTTACCGGGCATCGGCGCGCACCGGTTTCGGATGTGGCGTTGATTGACATGGCACCATCATCGCCGTGCAGAGTCACAGCGGGCAATCATATGTTTGTGGCCGGTCTGCCCGACCACGATGAAAGCGAAACGCCTGCCGCCTGTTCTGCCGCAGCGCCCTTCACTCGTGGCGCAGACAGTGCAAAGCCCGCGTGAGGGCAATCCGCGCCCGCCGCCGGACGACGCTCAAGCCGCGCCGGAGCGGAGCGGCAGCCCAACGTCACCGCCAGTCGGTCGGCAGGCCGGGGAGCGTTGCGCGCAGGATTGCCGTGATGATCCTGTGCTCGTCGTCGCCGAGGCAGGTGAATTCGCGGTTCCCGCCGGAGCGCGCGCTTTATGCCGGCATACGCACGCATCTTGACGGCGGAGTGTGGATCATGCAGCTGCACCGGTAAGTTCCGCAAAAGTGAGTGCCGCTGCTCCTGCTCGGTTCTGGATTTCAATTCGGCTTTCGCGCCGTGAACACGCTGCGGTTGGCGGCGGTGGGCTGGAAGCCGAATTTGTGGAAGCCGAGTTCGCGCAGCAGCGGCTTGAGTTCGCCGACGGAGTAGCACCTGCCCTCGGTCGAGTGCATGAGGATGACGGAGTATTCCGCGACGGGGCGCGGGCCGGTCTTGGCGGCGTCGAGGTGCATGTCGTGGATGACGAGCAGCCCGCCCGGCTTCAGCGCGCGGAAGGACGCGGCGAGGAGTTGCCGCACCTTCGGCGTGTCCCAGTCGTGCAGGACGTTGGAGAAGAGATGCACGTCGAAGCCCGTGGGCAGCGGCGCGGTGAACATGTCGCCCGTGAGGACGGAAACTTTCTTCGCGAAGCCGCGCTCGGCGATGAGTCTTTCTGCAACTTGATTGACTGGCGGCTTTTCAAACACCGCCGCCGTGAGATGCGGATGCGCGGCCACCACGGCGCAGGCGTAGATGCCGGAGCCGCCCGCGATGTCGAGGAAGCGCCGCTGCCGCCGCAGGTCGAGAGCGCGCGCCATCGCGCGGCCCAGATACACGCCCCGGCAGTCCATCGCGGCGGTGAAGGTGCGCGCGAAGTCCGGCGCTTCCATCGCCTTCGACCATTCCTTTTCGGACTTGGAGCTGCCCCAGTTCGCCGGCTTGTCCGTGCGGAGCACTTTCAGCAAGTCCACGCAGACGGGACGGTCCTTGAGCGAGGCGTAATAAGGGCCGAGAAACCACCGTGAACCTTGGACGAGATGCTCGCGGGCGAGCCGGGTCGTGCTGAACACGCCGCCTTTGTTTCGGACGAGGCCGAGCGAGGTGAACAACGTCAGCATCACGTCCGTGGGGCGCACGGTGATTTGGAAATGGCGGCAGATGGTTTTCAAATCTGCGGGCCGCTTGGCGAGCCACGTGAAGAAATCCAGATAAACAATCCCGACGGTGACCATGTCCACCGCGTAGATGCTGTCGCGGAAGCGGTAAATCTCCAGCGGATCGGTGCGCGGTGGCGTGGTGAGGTTCATGCGCGGCATAAGTGTGGAGAGGATGACGGAGTGGCGTGTGATTCGCCACTGGAAAGCATCCGGGCAATTTCAAACTCTCATTTCCAATGTGCGAGGGGGCGTGATCTGAAAGTCTGATCTGTGCCTCGTTCCTACACATTTTCTGCCTTATGCCTTGCAATCCTACACTGGATTGCTATTTAGCTGTGCGTCCGCAGTAAACCTCATGGGGATTTCACACGAGCCAAGGTTTTTCTGGAGGGAACGCGCTCGGTTTTTACGGATTATTTGCTGGCAGCCAATTACTCAAACATGAACACCTCGCACTGTTATTCCCTGTTCAACCATATCATCAGGCGATGCACCGCCGCTCTGCTGGCCACCGCCTTTGGGCTTGGGCTAACAGCCAGCACCCACGGGGCCGTCACCTACTTGCAGGTGACGTTCAGCTCGGACGCCGACGCCAGCTTGGTGCTGAACACCGGAACCTTCGTGGTGGCGAACGCGCTGGGGAACGGGCCGCAAAGCACGACCATCAACGGCGTGCCTTTCGACACGTCGCAGGCAAACCTGGGCAATTTCGCCAATGGCGGCGGGGATTTCTCGACGCAGTTCTCGTCGGGCGGCGCGCTGGACAAGCTGTTCACCGCGCTCGTCTTCACGCCCAACACCGATCCGGGCACGCTGACATTGACCGGGTTGACGCCCGGGGCCAGCTACCGGGTGCAGCTCCTTTTCTGCAATCAGGTCAACAACACCGGCGTGCCGCAGCGCGTCCAGATTCAGGGCGAGAATTTTGACACGGGCGATTATGGCAGCTCGGCCATCGCCGTCCGGGCGGAGTTTGTCGCCAGCGGCACCAGCGAGGTTGTCAACCTGCTGAATTTGGGCAACCGCACGGTGATGAACGGCTATGTGCTCCATTCCCTGGCTCCGTCCCCGGAAATCCAGGTCTCCGGCAACGGCACGGTCATCGCCGATGGCGACACGACGCCCACCACGATGGATCACACGGGCTTCGGCGTCCCGGCGGGCACTCGCACCTACACCATCGCGAATGCCGGTTCGCTTGATCTCCACATCACCAACATCACCGTCAGCGGCGCGAACGCCGCGGATTTCACGGTGGGCACGCTCACCCCGGCCAGTCCCATCGCCGCCGGCGGCAGCGCGACGTTCACGGTGACGTTCACGCCCGGCGCGGCGGGTGCGCGGACGGCTTCGATTGCGATTGAGAACGATGATTCAGATGAAAATCCCTACAACTTCGACATCAACGGCGGTGTCTTCGATCCCACGCTCACGACGCTGGTGAATTTCAACTACAACGGCAACGGCGGGTATCCCCGCAGCGGCCTCGTTCTGGGCACGGACGGAAACTTCTACGGGATGACGGAAAACGGCGGCAACAACGGCTACGGAACTGCCTTCATGGTGACGCCGGCCGGGGTGCTGACGACATTGGTTCATTTCAACTACAGCGGCAACGGCGGGAATCCCTACGGCGCCCTGATGCAGGGCAGTGACGGGAATCTCTACGGGATGACTCAAACCGGCGGCAACAACGGCTACGGGACGGTCTTCAAGATGACGCTGGGCGGGACGCTGACGACGCTGGCGAGTTTCAACGGCAGCAATGGCCGGTATCCCCGGGGCAGCCTGGTGGAGGGTGCGGACGGGAACTTCTACGGAATGGCCAACCAAGGCGGCAACTACGGCAACGGAACTGCATTCAAAGTGACGCCGGGCGGCACAATCACGACACTGGCAAGTTTCAACTACTACAGCACCGGCGGATATCCCGTTGGCAGCCTGGTATTGGGCGCGGATGGTGATTTCTACGGCATGACCGCAGACGGCGGCAGTTCTGGTCAGGGGACCGCGTTCAAGATGACTCCCGGCGGGACGCTGACAACGCTGGTTCATTTCAACTCCGGCATCGGCACGTATCCGCAGGGCGGCTTTGTGCAGGGCAGTGACGGAGATTTCTACGGGACGACCTACCAGGGCGGCAGCGGTGGCAATGGGACGGCGTTCAAGATGACGTCCGCCGGGGTGCTGACGACGCTGGTGAATTTCAACGGTGGCAACGGCTCGTATCCCTACGGCAGCCTGGTGCAGGCCACCGACGGGGATTTCTATGGGATGGCACAGCAGGGCGGCAACAACGGCTATGGGACCGTGTTCAAGATGACGCCTTCCGGGACGCTGACGACGCTGGCGAATTTCAACAACAGCAACGGCTCGTATCCCTACGGCGGCCTGGTGCAGGCCATGGACGGAGACTTCTACGGGACGACCTCCACTGGCGGCAGCAGCGGCTACGGCACTGTTTTCCGTCTGTCTGCGGGAGCGCCGCCGTTCTCCACGGCGGAGATCGGCGTCCACAATGGCGCGGACAACGGTTCGCCGGAACTGACCGATGGCCAGTCCTCGGTGGTGAGCTTCGGCAACACCACGACCGGCACGCCGGTCTCGCACAGCTTCACCGTGACGAACAGCGGCGTGGACAGCCTCGTGATCTCCGGCATCGGGTTGCCGGCGGGCTTCGCGCTGGCGGGCAGCCCGACGTTCCCGCAGAGCATCACAAGCGGCACGATGTGGACGTTCCAGGCCGAGTTCACCGCCGCTTCCGCAGGCAACTTCACCGGCAGCCTGAACATCACGAACAGCGACCACAACGAGCGCATCTTCAACTTCCCCGTCAGCGCGGACGCCTTTGATCCCGGCACGACCCCGGAGATCGCGGTCTTCAATGGCGCGGACAACAGTGCGCCGGAACTGGCCGACGGGCAGGCGACGGCGGTGAATTTTGGCCAGTCTCTCGCCGCGCCCGGCACGCCGTCGGTGGTGCGGAGCTTCACGGTCACGAACAGCGGCACGGCGCATCTCACGGTGTCGGGCATTTCGCTGCCCAGCACCTACTCGCTGGTCGGCGTCACGCTGCCGCAGGTCATCGGCATCGGGGCGTCGTGGACGTTTCAGGTGGCGTTGACCGGCGTGGTCAGCGGCGTCGTGAGCATCGCCAACACGGACGCGGACGAGAACCCCTTCGACTTCCCGGTCACCGGCACGGTCATCACGCCCGCGCTCACCACGCTGGTGAATTTCGACAACAGCAACGGCAGTTATCCCAATGGCGATCTCGTGCTGGGCAGTGACGGGGATTTTTACGGGATGACCCAGAGCGGCGGCAGTTCCGGTTCCGGGACGGCGTTCAAGGTGACGCTGGGCGGAGTGCTGACGACGCTGGTGAATTTCAATTACAGCAACGGCTCGAATCCCAGAGGCAGCCTGATCCAGACGGCGGACGGGAATTTCTACGGAATGACCGAGAGCGGCGGCAACAACGGCAATGGAACTGCCTTCAAGATGACACCGGCGGGGGTGCTGACGACGCTGGTGCATTTCAACTACAGCAACGGCAGCAATCCCCGTGGCAACCTGGTGCTGGGCGCGGACGGGAACTTCTACGGCATGGCCCAGAGCGGCGGCAACAACGGCTATGGCACGGTGTTCAAGATGACGCCCGCCGGGACGCTGACGACGCTGGTGAATTTCAACTATTCCGGCAACGGCGGGTATCCCTACGGCAGTCTCGTGCTGGGCAGCGACGGGGACTTCTACGGCATGACCCGGCAGGGCGGCAACAACGGGCAGGGAACGGTGTTCAAGATGACGCCCGCCGGGACATTGACAACGCTGGTGAATTTCAACGGGGGCAACGGCGGGTATCCCCGGGGCAGTCTCGTGCAGGGCGAGGACGGGGACTTCTACGGGATGACTGAAAGTGGCGGCAGCAACGGCAGCGGGATCGTGTTCAAAATGACGCCCGCCGGGACGCTGACGACGCTAGTGAATTTCAACTACGGCAACGGCGCGTATCCCCAAGGCAGCCTCGTGCGGGCCAACGACGGGGATTTCTACGGGCTGACCTATTACAGCAGCCCCGGCTCCGGGACGGCGTTCAAGCTGACCCCGGCGGGGACACTGACGACGCTGGTGTATCTCAACACCAGCGGCGGCGGCAGCGGCTACTCCGCCGGCAGCCTGGTGCAGGGCGTTGACGGGAATCTCTACGGGATGAGTGAAAGTGGCGGCACCGGCAACAGTGGCACGCTCTTCCGCCTGTATGTCGGCGCGCCGCCGTTCTCCACGGCGGAAATCGCCGTCCACAACCGTGCGGACAACAGCGCGCCGGAACTGACCGACGGGCAGGCGTCGGCGGTGAGCTTCGGCAACACCACGACCGGCACGCCGGTCACGCGCAGCTTCACGGTGACGAACAGCGGCGTGGACAGCCTCGTGATTTCCGCGATCCAGTTGCCCGCCGGCTTCGCGCTCTTGGGCAGCCCGGCGTTTCCGCAGAACGTGCCGAGCGGGACGATGTGGACGTTCCAAGTGGAATTCAGCGCCGCGTCCGCCGGCAATTTCAGCGGCAGCCTGAACATCACCAACAGCGACTTCAACGAGAAGGTCTTCAACTTCGTCATCAGCGCAGATGCCTTCGATCCGGGCACGGCCCCGGAAATCGCCGTTCACAACGGCGCGGACAACAGTGCGCCGGAGCTGACGGACGGCCAGGCGGCAGTGGTGGATTTCGGCGAGTCCCTCGCCGTCCCCGGCGCGCCGCCCACGCTGCGGAGCTTCACGGTCACGAACAGCGGCACTGCGCACCTCACGGTGTCGGGCATCTCGCTGCCCACGGGCTTCTCGGTGGTTGGCGTGACCTTCCCGCAGGTGGTCGGGGCCGGGGCGTCGTGGACGTTTCAAGTGGCGTTGAGCGCCGTGGCCAGCGGCTCCTTGAGCATCGCCAGCACGGACGCGGATGAGAATCCCTTCGACTTCCCGGTCGCCGGCACAGCCATCATCCCGGTGTTCACCAAGCTGCTGGATTTCAATTATTATTACGACTCCTTCTCCTATCCCTTGGGCAGCCTGGTGCAGGGCGATGACGGGGATTTCTACGGGATGACGCCGGGCGGCTACTACTATTATTACGGAACCGCCTTCAAGATGTCGGCGTCCGGAACACCGACGACGCTGGTGAATTTCAACTACAGCAACGGTGGGAAACCCAATGGCAGCCTCGTGCTGGGCCGCGACGGAAACTTCTACGGGATGACTTATTCCGGTGGCAACTCCGGCTATGGGACGGCGTTCAAAATGACGCCGGCTGGCTCGCTGACGACGCTGGTGGGCTTCAACTACAGCAACGGCGCGTATCCCTACGGCAATCTGGTGCAGGCTGCGGACGGGGACTTTTACGGGATGACCCAGCAGGGCGGCAGCTCCGGCTACGGGACGGCGTTCAAGATGACGCCGGACGGCACGCTGACGACGCTGGTGAATTTCGACTACAGCAACGGCGGGTATCCCCGTGGCAGCCTGGTGCAGGGTGCGGATGGGGACTTTTACGGGATGACCTATCAGGGCGGCAACTCCGGCCAGGGGACGGTGTTCAAGATGACGGCGGGCGGCGCGCTGACGACGCTGGTGAATTTCGACAACAGCAACGGCGCGTATCCCCGTGGCAGTCTCGTGCAGGGCGCGGATGGGGACTTCTACGGGATGACTGAAAATGGCGGCAACAGCGGCTACGGAACAGTGTTCAAGATGACGCCCACCGGGACGCTGACGACGCTGGTGAATTTCAACGGTGGTAACGGCTCGTATCCCTACGGCAGCCTGATCCAGGCCAGTGACGGGGCGTTCTACGGGATGACCCGGTATGGTGGCACCGCCGGCAACGGGACGGTGTTCAAAATGACGCCCGCCGGAGTGCTGACGACCGTGGTGCATCTCGACTCCAGCACCGGCTACAATCCCGAGGGAGGATTGGTGCAGGCCTATGACGGCACCTTCTACGGACTGACCCAGCAGGGCGGCAACAACGGCGGCGGCACAGCCTTCCAATTGTATGTCGGCGCGCCGGGCATTCCGGAAATCGCCGTCCGCAACGGCCCGGACATCAGCGCCCCCAACATCGCCGACGGCCAGGCCGCCGCAGTGACTTTCGGCACCACGCCGGTCGGCACGGACCTCACCCGCACCTACACCATCACCAACCTCGGCGCGGCGACGCTCACGATCAGCGGCATTACCGCCTCGGCGGGCTTCACGGTGCTGAACGCCCCGATGTCCGTGGCGGCATTGTCGGCGGCGACCTTCCAGGTGCGGATGGATGGCGGCACGCTGGGAACCTTCACTGGCACGATCACCATCGGCAACAACGACCCGAACGAAAATCCCTTCAGCTTCGACCTCGTCGGCGTGGTGGCCACACCGTTCCCGGAGATTGGCGTCCACAAGGGCGGCGACAACAGTGCTCCGGCGCTGGCCGACGGGCAGACGACCGTGGTGCAGTTGGGCAACACCTTCACCGGCTTCGCGCCGGTGACCAACCACTTCACGATCACGAATGCCGGCGGAGCCTCGCTGACCATCAGCGGCATCACGGCTCCGGCGGGCTACACGCTGGAAAACGTGCCGACGGTGCTGGGGCCGGGCGGCATGGCGACCTTCCAGGCGATTCTGCTCACGACGGCGGACGGCGTGTTCGCCGGGAGCATCGCGATCACGAGCGACGATGCGGACGAGGGTGTGTTCGACTTCCCGGTGTATGGCAAGGTGAACGTGCTGCAATTCACCACGATTGCTAATCTCGACTACTCGGGGCCGCAGAATCCGCAGTATGGCGCGCTGGTCCAGGGCGGCGACGGGGACTTCTACGGCATGAGCTATTCGGGCGGCAACAACGGTTATGGCACGGTGTTCAAAGTGACCTCTGCCGGCGTGGTGACGACGCTGGTGGTTTTCAACTACAGCAACGGCGGGTATCCCTACGGCAGCCTCGTGCAGGGCAGTGATGGGAATTTCTACGGGATGACGCGGGAAGGCGGCAACAACGGCTATGGGACGGCATTCAAAATGACGCCGACTGGCACGCTCACGACGCTGGTGAATTTCAACTACAGCAACGGCGCGAATCCCTATGGCAGACTGGTGCAGGGCGGTGACGGGAACTTCTACGGGATGACCTATCAGGGCGGCAACATCGGTTATGGAACCGCGTTCAAGATGACGCCGGGCGGCACGCTCACGACGCTGGTGAATTTCGGCTACAGCAACGGCGCGTATCCCTACGGCAGCCTGGTGCAAGGCAGTGACGG
This sequence comes from Verrucomicrobiota bacterium, assembly GCA_016235585.1. Taxonomy (GTDB): domain Bacteria; phylum Verrucomicrobiota; class Verrucomicrobiia; order Limisphaerales; family JACRJY01; genus JACRJY01. Next base: position 25,097 of record JACRJY010000132.1, read on the forward strand.
GGACTTCTACGGGATGACGCAGAGTGGCGGCAACAACGGCAATGGAACGGCGTTCAAGATGACGCCGGGCGGCGCGTTGACGACGCTGGTTCACTTCAACAACAACAGCGGCCGGTATCCGCAAGGCAGCCTGATGCAGGGCAGCGACGGGAACTTCTACGGGATGACGACGAGCGGCGGCAGCTTCGGCTCTGGCACGGCGTTCAAGATGACGCCGGGCGGCGCGCTCACGACGCTGGTGAATTTCGACTACAGCAACGGCGCGTATCCCATCGGCAGCCTGGTGCAGGCCAGCGACGGGGACTTCTACGGGATGACGCAGAGTGGCGGCAGCTCCGGCAGCGGGACGATATTCAAAATGACGGCGGGCGGGGAGCTGGCGACGCTGGTGAATTTCGACTACTACGGCAATGGCGCGTATCCCTACGGCAGCCTGATGCAGGCCTTCAACGGCGACCTCTACGGGATGACCTCTCAAGGCGGCAACAACGGGCAGGGCACGATCTTCCGCCTCTCCGTCGGCGCACCGGGCATCCCGGAGATCGCGGTCTTCAACGGCTCCGACAGCAGCGCGCCTCCCATCGGCGACGGCCAGGCTGTCCCGGTGAATTTCGGCGCGACCACCGTCGGCGCGGACCTCACGCGGGACTTCGCCATCACCAACCTCGGCGCGGCAACACTGACGATCAGCGGCATCACCGCCCCGGCGGGCTTCACCGTGCTGAACGCGCCGTCCTCCGTCGCGGCGGGGGCGATGGCGGTCTTCCAGTTGCGCTTCAACGCCACGGCGCTCGGCGGCTTCTCCGGTTCAGTGGTGATTGGCAACAATGATCCGAACGAAAACCCGTTCAACTTCAACGTCGTCGCCCTCGTGGCCACGCCGTTCCCGGAGATTGGCGTCCACAGCGGCGCAGACACCAGTGCGCCAATGCTGGTTGACGGTCAGGCGGCGGCGGTGTTGTTTGGCAGCGTCTTCACCGGCCAGCCGGTCACCAACCAGTTCACGATCACGAACTCCGGCGCGGCTACGCTGAACATCAGCGGCATCACCGCCCCGGCGGGCTACACGGTGCTGAACGCCCCCGCGTCCGTGGTGGGTGCCGGAGTGGCGACCTTCCAGGTGGTGCTGGATGCGGCGGCGGCGGGCGTGTTCGCCAGCAGCGTCGAGATCAGCAGCGATGATGCGGATGAAAACCCGTTCAGCTTCCCCGTCTATGGCAAGGTCAGCACGCTGGCCTTCGCCGTCATCAATCATCTGGACTATTCAGGTGGGCCGAGGAACCCCTACTACGGGCATCTGGTTCAGGGCGCAGATGGAGACCTCTATGGCATGAGCTATTCGGGCGGCAACAACAGTTATGGCACGGTGTTCAAAGTGACCTCTGCCGGGGTGGTGACCACGCTGGTGGACTTCAACTACGGCAACGGAGCGTATCCCTACGGCAGCCTCGTGCTGGGCGGCGACGGGGATTTCTACGGAATCACGCGGCAAGGTGGCAACAACGGCTATGGAACCGTGTTCAAGATGACGCCGGGCGGAGTGCTCACCACACTTGTGAACCTCGACTACAGCAGCGGGCGGTATCCCTACGGCAGCCTGGTGCAGGGCAGTGACGGGGATTTCTACGGGATGACCTATGAGGGCGGCAACAGCGGCTATGGAACGGCATTCAAAATGACGCCGACTGGCTCGCTGACGACACTGGTGAATTTCAACTACAGCAACGGCGGGTATCCCAGAGGCAGCCTAGTGCAGGGCACGGACGGGGACTTCTACGGAATGACCGAGAACGGCGGCAACTCCGGTGCCGGGACGGCATTCAAGATGACAGCCGCCGGGGTGCTGACGACGCTGGTTCACTTCGACAACGGCAGCAACGGCGGGTATCCCGGCGGCAGCCTCGTGCAGGGCAGTGACGGGAATTTCTACGGCATGACCCGGCAAGGCGGCAACAACGGCTATGGAGCCGCATTCAAAATGACGCCGACCGGCTCGCTGACGACGCTGGTGAGTTTCAACTACAGCACTGGCGGCTCTCCCTATGGCAGTCTGGTGCAGGCCACGGACGGAAACTTTTACGGGATGACCTATCAAGGTGGCAACAACGGCTATGGAACCATTTTCAAGATGACGCCGAGCGGGGAGCTGACCACGCTGGTGAACTTCGACTACAGCAACGGCAGGTATCCTCAAGGCAGCCTGATGCAGGCCTCCAACGGCATCCTCTACGGAATGACGGAGTCTGGCGGCAACAACGGCCAGGGCACGCTCTTCAGCCTCGATGTCGGCGCTCCGGCTTCGGGCGGCGCGGGCGCGCCTGAAATCGCCCTCCTCGGCAACGGCGTGGAAATTCCCGACGGCAGCGCCACGACCAGCACGGCGGATGGCACGGACTTTGGCAGCGTCAACGTCAGCGGCGGCGCGGTCACGCACACGTTCACCATCACCAACAGCGGCACCGGCCCGCTCACCATTTATTTGGGCGGTGGAGTCGCGGGTGATTTCACCGTGAGCGCCATCACCCCGTCCGGCCCCATCGCGGCCAGCGGCACCGCCACGTTCACCGTCACCTTTGATCCCAGTGTCGCCGACGTGCGCACCGCTACTGTCACGTTGATCAGCGACGATGCGGATGAATCGTTCTACGACTTCGCCGTGACCGGCACCGGCACGGGCGGCGGCGTTACCGTCAACCAGGCTCCGACCCTCAACGCCGTGGGCAGCATCACGATTAACGAGGATGCCGGCGTGCAGACGGTTCTCCTTGCTGGCATCACGAGCGGCTCCATCAGTGAAAGCCAGACCCTCACCATCACGGCCGCTTCGAGCAGCACCGGGCTGATCGCCACTCCCATCATCACCTACACCAGCCCGAACACGACGGCGAGCTTGAGCTTCACGCCCCAGCCCGATGCCAATGGCGTCGCCACCCTCACCGTGATCGTGACGGACGACGGCGGAACCAGCGGTGGCGGAATTGACGCGGTGACGAACACGTTTGCCGTGGTGGTCACGCCCGTGAACGACGCGCCCATCCAGATCAGCTTGAGCGGCACGAACGCGGCGGAGAACGCCGCCAGCGGGGCCACCGTCGGCACCTTCTCGGCAACCGACCCCGACGCGGGCGACACGGCGGCCTTCACGCTCGTCACCGGCACGGGAGACACGGACAATGCCAGCTTCAGCATCACCGACGGCGCGCTCCAGACGGCGGCGGTGTTCGATTACGAGGCCAAGAACAGCTACCGCATCCGCGTGCGTGCGACGGATGGCGGCGGGCTTTATTTCGAGCGGCAGTTTGACCTCGCCATCCTGGATGCCCCCGAGGCGACGAACCAGATTTCCGAGGCGATCGAGGACGCCGGGGCGCAGCACATCACGCTCAACGGCAACGGTGCCGGGAGCATTGGGTTTCAACTGGTCACCAATGCGGGGCACGGGCTGGTGAGCGTCAGCGGCAGCGTCGCCACCTACACCCCCATCAACAATTATCAGGGTCTGGACACCTTCAGCTACGTCGTCACCAACGCCAGCGGCTCCAGCAGCGTCGCCACCGTGACGGTGACGGTGGTGAATGTGAGTGACTTCCTGCCTTTTGCGTTCAGTAATGCGGTGAACGTGGCGGTGGGCGGCGCACCCGTGGCCGTGGTCGCGGGAGATTTCAACCGTCACTATACGGATCTCGCCGTGGCCAATTACAGCAGCAACACCGTGAGCATTTTCATGGGCACGGGCATGGGTGGGTTCACCAGCGCCGTGCCCGCCACCGTGAGCGTGGGCAACGGCCCGGTGGCCTTGGTGGCGGCCGATTTCCATCGGGATTCCAGGACGGATCTGGCGGTGGTCAACAAGAACGACAACACCCTCCAGGTGTTCAAGGGCAACCACAACGGAACCTTCACGTTGCAGAGCCTGGTGCCGGTGGGCAATCTGCCCAGCAGCGTGGCGGCGGGCAGCATCAACAAGAACAAGGATCAGTTCTTTGACCTCGTGGTGGCCAGTTCGCAGGACAACGCGGTGCGCGTGCTCTTGAACAACGGCGCCGGCGGCTTTGGCGCGGGCACAAACTTCAGCGTGGGAGCCCAGCCGGAAGCCGTCGTGCTGGCGGACTTCAACAAGGACCTGAAAATCGACATCGCCACCGCCAACTATGCGGAGAACACCGTGAGCATCCTCTGGGGCGGCGGCACGGGCATTTTCAGCAATCATGTCCGCCACGCCGTGGGCGAGAACCACACCGCGCTGGCCGCCGGCGACTTCAACAAGGACGGGCGCGTGGATCTCGTCGTGGTTAACTACGGCGATGACACCATCAGCGTGCTCTTGAGCGTGCGCGAGACCAACAGCGGCGTGCGGACCAACACTTTCACGCGCACCGATTATCCCGTCGGCCTCCAGCCCAGCGCCGTCGTCGTCACGAATCTCAACAAGGACGCCTGGCAGGACATCATCGTGGCCAGCTACTACGAACACACCGTGCAGGTGCTGCTGGGCCGCACCAACGGCGCGTTTGAGTATTTCTACAACGACCCGTCGGCCACCGAGTCGGTGGGCACGAATCCCATCGCGCTGGCCGTCGGGAACTTCAACGCCGACACCGACCTCGACGTGGCGGTGGCCAACTGGGGCAGCGGCAACCTCTCGATCCTCCTCAACAACTACACTCCCGTGGCCTACGGGCAGAAGGTGAACGTAATTGAGGACACGGCCACGCCCATCACGCTGACCGCGACCTACGGCCCGTTGAACTACCTCATCGTGAGCGGCCCGACCAACGGGAGCTTCACCCTGACCAACGGCGCGATGAGCAACACGGTGAACAGCCCGGTGCTGACGTATCTGCCCGACGAGAACGCCAACGGCAAAGACCTCATCACCTTCCAGGTGCAGGATGACGGCGGGAAGCTCTCAAAGGTCGTGAAGATTGAGATCGCGATCCTGCCGGTCAACGACGCGCCGAGCTTCAATCTGGCGAGCAATGCGGTTGAACTGGCGGAGGACAGCCCGAAGCGGAGCATCACCAACTTCGCCGTGGATTTGGATCGGGGAGGCAGCGGCCACGCGACGGAGGCCAAGCAGATGCTTTACTTCGTGGTGACCAACGGCGCGAGCAACCTCTTCAAGACGCAGCCGGCGATTGACCCCGCAGGCAGGCTGACCTTCGAGCCGGCGAAGAACGCGCACGGCGAAGCGACGGTGGGCGTGATTCTCAAGGACAAGAGCGGCACCGCCAACGGCGGCGTGGACACCTCGGCGCAGGCATTCTTCACGCTGACGATCACGAACGTGAACGACACGCCGGTGCTCTTCAACTGGCCGGCGGCCTTCCCGCCGGTGAAGACCAACAGCTCGACGAACATCACCTTCGCCGTGTGGGACAACGACACCGGCACGAACGGTTTGTATTACTCGGTGAACTGGACGAACACGGCCTTGTTTGCTGACGCCGCCAACAAGGGGAACTTGACCGCCTTCGCCTCGACGAACTTCGCCTTCGGCACCGTGGGCACGAACCGCACGCTGACGATTTATCCCGCCTTCGGCCAGAAGGGCACGGACAGGCTCATCGTGACGATCTACGACGGCACCAACTCCATCTCCAAGACCAACGCCGTCACCGTGAAGTAGGGAGTCCAGGCACCCGAACACCGCCAGGGTAGCGTCGGACTCCGTCCTGACGGATTCGGTTGCTCCCGGTTGTTATTTCAAAGAGCGCCGGATCGGAAATCGGCGCGTCACGGTTAATGCCGATGACTGGCAGCGGTGCCTCGTAACCTTCCGCGCGCTTCAACGTCCAAACTTTCCATGAAACGAATCCAACTCCTCGCCGTTCTCGTGTTGTCCGCGTTCGTGGCGTCCAGCCCCGCCGCAGAACCCAAAGCCAAGGCCGAGCGCAAGGGCCGCGCCGCCGCCGCCAAGCCCGCGCCCGACCTCGCCAATGAAAAATACGGCCCGCACGAGCGCAACGTGCTCGATCTCTGGAAGGCCAAATCTGACCGGCCCACGCCGCTGGTGGTGTTCATCCACGGCGGCGGCTTCCGCGCCGGGAGCAAGGAGCAGCTTTCCCCCGCGATGCTGGCGGGATTGCTGGAAAAGAAAATTTCCGTGATGGCCATCAACTACCGCCTCTCGCCGGAGGTTCATTTCCCGGCGCATTACATGGACTCGGCGCGGGCCATCCAGTTTGCGCGGCTGCACGCGAAGGGATGGAACATTGACCCTAGGCGCGTCGGCTCGACGGGCGGCTCGGCGGGCGCGGGCACGTCGCTCTGGATTGGTTTTCACGATGACATGGCCGATGCGAAGAACAGCGACCCCGTGCTGCGACAGAGCACGCGCTTGAGCTGCATGGCGGTGATGGGCGCGCAGAGCAGCTATGACCCGCGCGACATCACGAAATGGGTGGGCGCGGCGGCGGCGAAGCACCCGGCGCTGCTCGGTGCCGGCGGTTTTTACGGCGTGCCGGAGGAGGAGGGCGACACGCCCAAGGCGCACAAACTCTACGAGGCCGCCGCCGCGATAAACCATCTGACCAAAAACGATCCGCCGGTGATCGCGTTTTACAACGAGCCGCGCGGGCCGCTGCCGCCGGACGCCAAGCCGGGGCAGGGGATTCACCACATCAACTTCGGGTTCAAGCTCAAGGAGCAGATGGACAAGCTCGGCATCGAATGCACCATCCGCCACAGCGACGAGGGCGCGAAGCAGGACAACGAGTCGGTGGAATTCTTCGTGCGGCACCTCAAGCCGTAGGCCGGGGGAGCGCGGGCGGCTCGCCCGCGTGAAACAGTGTCTGCCGGGACTCGCAGGCGAGCCGCCCGCGTTCCAAAGTGCTTGATGGAATCGCCGCCGGGCGGGACACTCGTGGCATGAAATTCACCTTCGCTCTCGCCGTCCTGTGCGCCACGCTGGCCGCGTCCGACGCCGAATCCAAACCGGAAATCGTCTCCGTCAAAAAAATCTGGGACGCCGGCAGCCACAACGCCTTCACCGATCTGATTCGTTTTCAGGGAAAGTGGTTCTGCTCCTTCCGTGAATCCGAAGGCCACGTCGGCGGCGACGGGAAGCTTCGCATCCTCGAATCTGCCGATGGCGAGCACTGGAAGTCCGCCGCGCTGCTCGCCGAGGAGGGCATTGACCTGCGCGACCCGAAGCTCTCCATCACGCCGGACAACCGGCTGATGGTCGTGGCCGGCGGCTCGGTCTATCAGGGCACGAAGATTCTCAAGGGCCGCCAGCCGCGCGTGGCGTTTTCCAAGGACGGTCGCACTTGGATGCCGACGCAGCGCGTGCTGACCGAGGGCGAATGGCTCTGGCGCGTGACATGGCACAAGGGCACAGCCTACGGCGTGTCCTACAATCTCATGCCCGACAAGCTGGACGCCGAGCGCTTCATCAAGCTCTACAGCAGCAAGGACGGTCTTGATTGGAAACTCGCTTCCTCGCTGGACGTTTCCGACAAGCCGAACGAAACCACCGTGCGCGTCCTCAAGAGCGGCGAGATGATCGCGCTCGTGCGGCGTGAAGCCGGCGACAAGGGCGGCTGGATTGGCACGAGCAAGCCGCCGTATGCCGAATGGAAGTTTGCCCCGACCAAGCAGCGCACCGGCGGGCCGAACTTCATCGAACTGCCCGACGGCTCGCTCATCGCCGGCAGCCGCGATCATTCCAAGGGCGCGGCGAAGTGCTCGCTCTTTCGCATGACGCGCGACAGCCTGGAGCCGGTGCTCACGTTTCCGAGCGGCGGCGATTGCAGCTATCCCGGCCTCGTGTGGCACGACGGGCTGCTGTGGGTGAGCTACTACTCGTCGCACGAGGGCAAGACGAGCATCTACCTCGCGAAGGTGAAGCTCTGATGGAGCCGGCCTCCGATCCCTGCGAGCCGCTGGCGCTGCCGATTGACGGGGTGCTCGACCTGCACACGTTCAAGCCGGCGGAAATCAAGGAACTCGTCCCCGACTATCTCGCCGCCTGCCGCGCGAAGGGGATTCTCGAAGTCCGCGTCATCCACGGCAAGGGCATCGGCAATTTGCGCCGGAGCGTCCACGCCATTCTCGCGCGGCTGCCGGAAGTCGTGTCGTTCGCGCAGGCCGGTGAAACTTACGGCGGCTTGGGCGTGACCATCGTGCGGCTGAAGCCGGAGTGAAGCGCGAATTTTTGAAAGAATTTGTAACCGAACCACCGCGCGCGGCGTTTCCAATGCCGTCATTGAACAACGACCTATGAAAACACTCATCGCTCCGCTGGCGGTTATCCTTGCCTTCACCCTTTCCTCGGCCCGCGCGCAGGAAAAAGCCCCCGCCGAACAGGCGCAGAAAATCGCCGCCAAGATTCTCGAAATGGCGGGCGACGTGGCCGCGCCGCAAATCAAGGTCCGGCCCGACGCCAGCCAGGCCTGCCTGCTCAAGGCCGGCGAAATGGGCGCGCTGGTGATTCCCGACCAGGATTTCACCGCCGAAAAAATTGCCAAGGCGGGCAAGGACGTCGTGCCCGTCGGCCAGCTTTACTTCAAGGGCCTCGCGCCGGCGAAGGACGGCCTGGCGCTCGCCGAAAGCGCGCTGCGCATCGTGACCGTCGCCGACAAGGGCACCGACTATCGCCTGCCGCTCCTGTTGCTCGGCGTCCGCAAGCAGGGTGAAAAGCTCGAACTGGTCCTCTTTGGCAGGGACAAAGCCCCCGTGCTCGCCGTCGCGCTCAAGCAGGCCGAGGCCAGCCAGGAAACGCCCATCGAACTGTCCGCCGAAAAACGCGCCGATGAATCCGCCGATTTCACGTTGAACATCGCCGGCAAATACCGGGCCAGCTTCGCCATCAAGAAGTCGGACGGTTGAGCCGCGTTGAGGTTGGACTACTTATATGTGGACAACAAAGTTGGAACGCCATTAATTAAGACGCGACCTCATTGCGTTACCGGACTGGCAGGACTGACTCGTTATCCTTGCCACCGCAAGACCGACAGCACCACGACACCAAGCAGCACTAGCAGAGCAGCTGATGGCTCAGGAATGACGGCGAGTCCGCGAATGTCAGCCGCATTGGGATTGCCGATCGACGTAAAGGCACTGTTGTTCAGATCCACGTTGTAGAGGTTGTGCGTGGATGCGTTGTTGAAGGTGTTCCCGTATGCAAGGAGACTTCCATCCGGCAGAAACTCCAGGCTCTGCGGTCCGACGGCCAGCACGGTGGAGATCGTGTCAATAGCGAACGTTGTGGTGTTCATCGTGCCGATCGCCAACGAATTCACCGAACCCGCAGTCCCACCGGCGACGAGTCCCACATACAACGTGCCGGCAGCGTCAAATTCCATTGCGAAAATGGATGCCGACTGACTGGACAACTGGGTGGCACTGACGAATCCCCCAATCGCCTCCATGTCGATCCGGTAGACACCCAAATCGGTTTTGCCCAGCAACCCGGTTGACTCCGACCATGCCAGAGCAGAAACATAGTGGGGAAATCCATTGATGGTTCCGACCAGAGTTCCGACGCCAGTTTGAGGATTAATCTCAACCAATCTGGGTAGTGGCCCGATTCCGATCTGGCTAACGCTCAAGAACCTATTTCCAACCCTCGTCAAGGAGTTGAGTGCCGGAAATCCGCTGTTGCCGAGAAAACTGGTCTCACCGGTATCAGAGTCGATACGATATACTTTAGAATCCGAGGCATCCCACTCCACTCCCAGCAGGAGTTCGGCCTGCGAAGGGGTGGACGTAACTAGCAGAAGAAATACGACTAAACACAGGCGTAAAGCACTCATAGGCAATCTTCACTCTCTTACCTCTTCCGATGACACACTCGAATGAAGTAGGAATACAAGGAAAATCATAAAAACGGCCAGGTTCGCCGGTGAATTCTTTTCCATTGAATTCTTTTCCATTTGAAAACCCGCCGCCCCTCCGCCACATTCCCGCCGCATGAAATCCGTTTTTACCGGGCCGGTCTATGTGGTGCGCGACAACATTGACACCGACCAGATCATCCCCGCGCAGTATCTGACGCTCGTGCCAACCATCGCGGCGGAATACGAGAAGCTCGGCAGCTTCGCGCTCATCGGCCTGCCGGACGCCCAGTATCCCGCGCGCTTCGTGAAGGCGGGCCAGCTTGACAGCGAATATCCCATCATCGTCGCCGGGAAGAATTTCGGCTGCGGCAGCTCGCGCGAGCACGCGCCCATCGCGCTCGGCTCCGCTGGCTGCCGCGTGGTGCTGGCCGAGAGCTTCGCGCGCATCTTCTTCCGCAACAGCGTCGCCACCGGCGAGCTGTATCCCTGCGAAATGACCGGGCGCCTCTGCGACACGCTCAAGACCGGCGACGTGGTGACGGTGGATCTCGACGCCGCCACGGTGAAGGTGGAAGCCACCGGCAAAATTTTCTCCTTCAAGCCGCTCGGCGACGTGCGCCCCGTGGTGGACGCCGGCGGCCTCTTCAACTACGCCCGCCAGAGCGGGATGATGTCGGCGTGAGTTTTTCCCGGCTTCGGGGTGCTTCCCCTTCGTAGCGTCGCTCCCGGCGGTTCAAGTAAAACCGGCCGCTGACCGGACGGCCTGCCTGCCATTCCGGGGCGGATTCCTCCAGAATCAAGCTTTCATCCGTGTTTCATCCGTGGCTAAAAATCAAAGTTGGCAGTCGCCGGGCGGGGCGGTAGTTTCGCCGCCATGTCACGATTGAAAATTCTTCCGCGCCTGTCCCTCTTGGCGTTCCTCTGCGTCCTTGGCGGTTACGCCGCCGCCGCGCCGAAGCTCAACGTCCTGTTCATCGCCACCGACGACTGGCGTCCCGAAATCGGCTGCTACGGCGCGCCGGGGATGAAGACGCCGGTGGTGGACAAGTTCGCTGCGGGCGCGGTGCGTTTTGATCGCGCCTACTGCCAGTTCCCGCTCTGCAACCCCTCGCGCACCTCGATGCTCACGGGCCTCTACCCGACCACCACCGGCGTGCTCGACAACACCCTCCACTTCCGCGATGCGCGCCCCGACTGGGTGACGTTGCCGGGGCATTTCAAGAACCACGGCTACCACGTGGCGAAGACCGGCAAGATTTTCCACGGCAGTCTGGAGGACAAAAAATCCTGGACCGAAATCGCCGACGCCAAAGTCCCGGCCGGGCGCGGCATCAAGCCGGTGCCCAGCTCGTTTCCGAAGGAGAAGCGTCAGAAGGGCAAGCAAGACCCCGCGCAGTCCGACCGCATCGTGGTGATGACCGGCGACGGCGAGGATCACGCGGACTACTACACCGCACTCAACGGCATCGAACTGCTCGAAAAGAACAAGGACAAGCCGTTCTTCATCGCCGTCGGCTTCCTCAAGCCGCACAGCGCGCCGACCGCGCCGAAGAGGTTCTTCGACCTCTACGACCCGGCGAAGATCGAGCTGCCGCCGGACTTCGCCGCGCGCCCCGCCGCGCCGCCGGGCTTCCCGCCGTCGAGCATTCCCGCGCGCAGCGGCGACCTCTTCATCAACCGCGACGCCTCGCCCGACGACGCGCGCAAAATGATTCAAGCCTACCGCGCCTCCGCCTCGTGGACGGACTGGAACGTGGGCCGCGTGCTCGACGCGCTGGATCGGCTCAAGCTCGCGGACAAGACCATCGTCGTCTTCTTCGGCGACCACGGCTATCACCTCGGCGAAAAGGGCAAGTGGTCGAAACATGGTTCAATTTACGAGGTCGGCGCGCGCGTGCCGCTCATCGTCCGCTTGCCCGGCGCGGCGGGCAACGGCAAGGTCTGCGGGCGCACGGTGGAGTTCCTCGATGTTTATCCCACGCTTGCTGAACTCTGCGGCCTGCCGAAGCAAAGTGAGTTACAGGGCCACAGCTTCGCGGCGCTGCTGAAGAATCCGCAAGCCGCGTGGAATCATCCGGCCTACACCGTCTGCAAGACCGGCGCGGGCGTCGGCAAATCCGTCCGCACCGAGCGCTGGCGCTACGCGGAGTTCAGCGACGGCGCGATGCTCTTCGACCACGACAACGATCCGCACGAGATGAAGAACCTTGCCAACGATCCCGCGCACGCGAAGACGGTGGCGGAGATGAAGACGCTGTTGAAACAAATTCCGCCGGCGAAATGAGCTTCACATGAAGGAGCGGCGACACTCTTGTCGTCGTCGTCACTCTATTTTCATAATGAGGAACGAGAGCGACAAAGTGTCGCCCCTCCTTGCAACTGCGGCTCGACTTGCGTCCGTCGCTTTGGTTTCCTCACCGCGTGAATTCCGCCGCGCTATGAGCATCGAAATCAATCTCTCCGGCAAGGTCGCGCTCATCACCGGCTCGTCCCAGGGCATCGGCGCGCAGATGGCGCGGACGTTTCACCGCGCCGGCGCGACGGTGGTCATCAACCATCCCGGCCTCGGCAGCACGGGCGCGGACGCGGAGAAACTCGCGGCGGAACTCAACGCCGCGCGGCCCGGCAGCGCCGTCGTGTGCGTGGCGAATGTGGCGGACGCGGAGGCCGTGCAGCGCATGATGCAGGAGGTCAAGCAGCGGTTCGGCGGAATTGATTTTCTCGTCAACAACGCGGCCATCATCCGCGACCGCACCATCGCGAAGATGTCATCCGAAGAATGGCAGTCGGTCGTGGACGTGAACCTCACGGGCGTCTTTCACTGCTGCAAGTTCGGCCTCGAAGTCATGCGCGACGGCGGGGCCATCGTGAGCCTCGGCAGCATCGCGGCGATTCAGGGCTTCTTCGGCCAGGCCAACTACGCCGCCGCCAAGGCCGGCGTGCAGGCGATGATGCGCGTGCTGGCCCGCGAGGCCGCGCGGCGTGGCATCCGCGCCAACGCCATCGCGCCCGGCGTGATTGACACGGCGATGGCCGCGACGATTCCGGAAAAGGCCCGGGCCGAGATGCTCAAGAACGTCCCGCTCGCGCGCCTCGGCTCGCCGGAGGAGGTGGCGAGCGTCGCCCTGTTCCTGTGCTCGCCGCTGGCGGCCTACGTCAGCGGGCAGACGATTGAAGTCAACGGCGGCTGGCGCGGGTGATTTTTAACCACAGATGAAACACGGATTAAACACAGATGAAGACAGGGCGGGAACGGGCGCGGGTGAAAATCGGCCAAGCACGCTTTGGATCGTGGGCACGTTGAAGCTCGCCTCTCCCATCGGTGTTTCATCGGTGTTTCATCGGTGGCTAAAATTGCCTTCCCTCCAACCATGAGAGCTGCGGCCCGCATCGTTGCTGCTGCCGAGGCCGTGGCGGCAATTCCGAGCGGCGCGACCGTGGCCGTTGGCGGCTTTGTCGGGGCCGGGCATCCCGAGGCGCTGACGGTCGCGTTGGAGCAGCGCTTTCGCCAAACCCAGACGCCGCGCGATCTCACGCTGGTTTATGCGGCAGGGCAGGGGGATCGTGCTGAACGTGGCCTCAATCACCTCGCGCACACCGGCCTCGTGAAGCGCGTCATCGGCGGGCACTGGGGCCTCGCGCCCAAGCTGGGCCAGCTCGCGCTCGCGAACGAAATCGAGGCTTACAACCTGCCGCAAGGCGTCGTCTGCGCGCTGCTGCGCGAGATTGCGGCCAAGCGCCCCGGCGTCTTCACGAAAGTCGGGCTGAACACGTTCATTGACCCGCAGCATAGCGGCGGGCGGATGAACGCCCGCACCACGGAACCGCTGGTCGAGCGCGTCACGCTGGACGGCGAGGAGTGGCTCCGCTACCGCGTGTTTCCGGTCACGGTCGGCCTCATCCGCGCCACGAGCGCGGACACGCGTGGCAATCTCACGATGGAGCGCGAGGGGCTCATTGGCGAGGTGCTGCCCATCGCGCAGGCCGCACGGAACCACGGCGGCATTGTCATTGCGCAGGTTGAGCGAGTCGTCGAGCGCGTCGCCGACCCGAAGGCCGTGCGCGTGCCGGGCACGCTGGTGGATTTCATCGTCATTGCCGGGCCGGCGCAGCACGCGCAGACCTTTGGCGAGCAGTTCAACGAAGCCTACTGCGCCGGTGCGAATTGTGGCACCGCGTCATTAGCGGAAAACCGCCCCCTCACCCCGGCCCTCTCCCCATCCGATGGGGAGAGGGTGGCCGAAGGCCGGGTGAGGGGTTTCGCTCCATTGCCATTTTCCGAGCGCAAAATCATCGGTCGCCGCGCGCTCATGGAAATCCGGCGCGGCGACATCGTGAACCTCGGCATCGGCGTGCCGGAGACGGTCGCCGCCGTCGCCGCCGAGACGGGGCGGCTGGCGGAGTTCACGCTCACCGTCGAG
>JACRJY010000021.1 GCA_016235585.1 Verrucomicrobiota bacterium
GATCCGTAGTCGGCCAGATGCTTGCCACCCAGCTTCAGCGCCAGTTCGGCCACCCGTTCCACCGTCGTCTTGCCTTTGCGTGTCAGTTGCATCCAGTCACAGACGCACCACAAACCAAATGGTTTCTACAAAGCAATGTGGGCTTTTAGCACGCCAACTCTTGCTCGAAGTGCGTGAGTATTCCTGAGGTCAGGACTTCTTTTCGGCCGTTGGGAGTGTGTCGGAATCCGGCAGGCACCACTGCATCCGCCGGGCGAAGTCGTGCTGAAAATCCGGCCGCCATTTGCTGACGCTGTGGCGCGGATCGAAGCCGGGCTGCGGCGGGAAGTCGCCATGCCAGCCGTCGGACTGGCGCTGATACTGGCCGCCCCAGCCGGGCTTGGCGGGGTCGGCGGGATCGTTGCCGCCCAGCGGCAGAAAAAAGAACCACGACGGCGCATCACCCTCCTTGAGACAGCCGTGCGGATTCGGCTGCGTCGAGGTTTTCACCGGATAGAGCGCGCCCAACGGGCCGCAGCGGCGCACGTGTTCGTCCACCCACGCGCGGCTGGTGAGCGACTCGTCGCCCGTCAAATACACGCCCCGATAAGTCCCCTCCGTCTTGTCGCGCCCCGGCGGCGCCTTGGTGAGAATGTAGAACATCCCCGGAAACTCCGCGCGCATCCAGTCGGCGATGCCGTCCTGATCGTTGATGTCATAAACGCGGAATTTCCTGGCGAACTCACGGAAGCCCGCCGCGCCACGGTCGCGCTTCACACACCAGAGGGCCTGCGCCAGGTCGGTCTGCCCGCCCCATACGGCGATGCTGAGCGGAGGCTCCGGCGAACCCGCGTCAATCCGCTCGATCAAAGCGCGCGACCCCGGCGAATCGTGACCGTCGCCAACTTGCTTGCGACCGTAGCGGGGGTTGCCTGAAACAATTTTCGCCCGCAAGTCTTCGACCGCCGGCCAGCCGCTCGCGTGACGGCGCAGGTTCGGCAGCACTTCACCGTAGGCGTCAACGATCTGGTGGATGAGCTGCGGGCGCGTGGCCGGCCCTTGCGGGGCGTGCTTCGCGCGCACGGCAGTCGCGACGAGCAGCTCAAGCTCGAACTCGTTGGCATAGACCGAGACCTCTGCAAAACTCTGCCCTGTGCTGTAGCGGCGGTCTGTGACCGCCGTATTCTCTCGATAATTCGGATGGTTTCGGCGGTCACAGACCGCCGCTACAAGGTTATTGCAGAGGTCTCATTGTGAGTGCATGAGGCATGGATCTTTTTAGTTGAGGTTGGTTTCAAAGTCCACAGGTGAGTTGAAGCCAAGGGCGCTGCGGAGTCGCTCCCGGTTGTAAAAGACTTCGATCCATTCAAAGATGTGGCGTTGATGTGGTTAATTCCAGATAGACTGTTGCAGAGCGTCTGCTTTTGACGCATGATGGGTTCATGCTTACGGATGAGCAAACCAGTCCTGAACAGATCAACGCATTGCGCGCGATGACTGGCGCGCGGCGGTTGCGTCTGGCCGAGCGGCTTTACTGGTCGGCGCGCAAGATGAAGGCGGCGGGATTGCGCAATCAGCATCCTGACTGGCCGGAGCAGCGTTTGAGCGACGAGGTGCGCCGGATTTTCAGCCATGCCCGAACCTGAATTGTTCTTGCTGTTCGTGCGCCCGCTGAATCGGGCGGGCATCCGCTACGTGGTGAGCGGCAGCGTGGCCGCGATTTTCTACGGGGAACCGCGCCTCACGCATGATGTGGATTTTGTCGTCTTCCTCAATTCCAACGACCTGCAACGATTGATCGAGGTGTTTCCCGCGAAGGAATTCTATTTGCCGCCGAAAGAAGCCATGCTGGCGGAAATGGCGCGCGAACATCACGGACACTTCAACCTCATCCACCACGACACCGGCTTCAAGGCGGACTTGTATCCGACGGGACGCGACGAATTGAACGCGTGGGCGTTCCGCGGCAAGCGCGCCGTCGAATTCGAGGGCGAAAATGTCACGCTCGCGCCGCCGGAATATGTCATCGTCCGGAAACTGGAATACTATCGGGAAGGCCATGCGGAAAAACATTTGCGCGACATTCGCGCCATGCTGGCCGTTTCTGGCGAACAACTGGATCGAGTGGCTCTCAACGAATGGATTCAACGGCGCGGTCTGGAAGCGGAATGGCGCGAAGTGACACCATCACTTTCGGCTTAAATCAGATCACCGTGGACCCGGAAACCTACCCCGTGACTGCCGACGGCGAGGCGCTCCTGTGTGCGCCGGCAAAAACTCTGCCGCTGGCGCAGCGTTACCAGTTGTTCTGAATGAGTGGACAAGCAGGATGAACCCGTTCAGCAAATCAATCGTTTTCGATCCGGTAAAGGTGATGCCGGATCCGCACAATCAGCGCCTTCCCGATCACGGCGGGTGAAGCCATGAAACCGGGTCCGCGCCGGGGATCGTCATTCGGTGCATTGTCCGCGAGTGTGTTCGTGGCCAAGACTTCGAATGTGCGACCGGGCCGGATCACGGTTGTCACGCCTTCGAGGCTGAAGAAATACAACCGCCCATCCGCGTAAATCGGACACGCGCGAAATCGCCCGCCGACCCGCTCCTTCCAGACCGGATTGCCCGTCTCCGCTTCGACGCAGGCGAGGAAGGCATCGTCCATGGACAGGTAGAGGAGGTCGTCCACCACGATGGGGGACGAATACTTGGGAATCGGCGTGTCGAGTCTCCAGTCCACGTGGGTGTCGGTCACCACGCCCTTGCCGCCGGCCTTCACCGACCACATCTGGGCGCCGCTGCTGAAACCGGTAACGAAGAAGAAATGGCCATCGCGAAACACCGGCCGGGGGGCAGTCGAATAGGATTCGTGCTCAACCCGCCAAAGCTCGGCACCCGTCCCGGGGTCATAACCGTAGGCGGCCTTGGCTCCCGCGCTGAACATGAGCGGCTGCCCCTTCCAATTCACGATCAACGGCGTGCTGTGCGCCTTGCGCCAGTCACCGTCCTTGACCAGTTGCTTGTCGATGTGTTCGTCGTTCCACTTCACCGAACGGTTCATCTGCCAGACCGTCTTGCCGGTGCGCTTGTCCAGTGCGACATGATACTGCAAATCCACGCCATCGAAGGTCAGGATCAGGAGATCACCGAAAAGAATCGGCGAGGACGACGCGCCTCGGTAATGCCGGCACTTCAGATCATCGCGCTTCCAGATCACCTTTTTCGTGGCGGTGTCGAGGCAGGCCGTGCCCGGACTCCCAAAGTGGACATAAACGCGTCCCGGCTCGGCCACGGCGGAAGGCGTCGCGTAGCTATTGTCGCGGGAGCCGTTGCCGAGCGGCTCGGGATCGGTCCGATGAAACAGCTTTTCGTTGGCGAGCATCTTGCCGGTCGCAGCGTCCACGCCGAGAACGAAGTAGTCCTGCCCTTCTTCGGTCGCCGTCGTCAACCATACCTGACCGTCCATCACCACGGGCGAGGACAATCCGAGCAGGGGAATTTCAGTCTTCCATTTGATGTTCTTCGATTCACTCCAGTGAAGTGGAATCCCGATGGACTTATCGTCAGCGGCTGCCACGTGGCCATCACCATGCGGCCCGCGAAAATCGGGCCAGCTCTCCGCGGCGACAACAGATCCGGCGGCGACCAAAAGCGCGAGCGCTGCTACGTGAAATGCCAGGTGGTTAATAGCCAGCACGAGACGTGAGGAAAAGGAAGGCTTTCGTTCAAGATGCACGAGATGAAACTGTCGTGACGGGCGGGGATTGTCAACGAAGGTGGTGGCAGTCCACGCCCCGTCGAGTCACGTCAGCTACAATCTGTTTTCAAACCCGACCGTTGGACCGAGGTCAACTTCGGCTCAATCCTCAGGTCGCTCGCCGCTGGGCGCCATCTTCACGAGCTTCGGCATGAACTCGCCCAGCACCGTGACCAGATCACGCTGCGCTTCCATCACGTCGAGGATGTTCTTGTAGGCCATCGGCACTTCGTCGAGCCCGGCGGAAATCAACGTCACGCCGCGCTCGCGGAGAAAACGGTTCACGTCTTTCCAATTAAATTTCTCATTCGCGGACTTGCGGCTCATGGTGCGGCCTGCGCCGTGCGATGCGGAGTTCAACGACTCCGCGTTGCCCTTGCCGCTCACGACGAATCCGGGCGTCGCCATTGAGCCGGGAATGATTCCGAGCACGCCTGCGCCCGCTGGCGTCGCGCCTTTGCGATGGACGATGACTTCGCGCTCCACGCCATCAATGACGTGCCGCTCCTTCCACGCGAAGTTGTGGTGGTTCTCCAAATCAAGCAGCACTGTCGCGCCGAGATTTTCCGCGATGTGACGATGAATGCACGCGTGATTCGCCGCCGCGTATTGGCCCATCAACTCCATCGCGTTCCAGTATTCCTGGCCCTCCGGCGAATCGAGCGACAGCCACGCGAGGCGTTTCAGTTCGCTCGGCAAATCCGGAAACTGGCCGAACGCGATCTTGCTGTAATGATTGCACACCGCCGCGCCCGTGTCGCGACTCCCGCTGTGCGAGAGCAACGCCACGTAAGTGCCGGCTTCAAGATCGTTGATCTTCGAGTGCGCCGTGAACAGACCGAACTCCACGAAATGATTTCCGCTCCCGCTCGTGCCGAGTTGCGACCACGCGCGGTCCTTGTTCTGTTTCGTGACCGGACTGACCGACCAATCCGCATCCAACACGTCATGCGCCCGGCGATCCTTGAAATTCGCGCCGACGCCAAAGCGCGTCTCCGCCTCGATGGCGCGTGTGAGGCGATCCTGCTTTTGCTCCAAGTCGCGCAACGGAATGTCCAGCACCGTCATCTTCATACGGCAGGCGATGTCCACGCCGACGGCGTAGGGAATCACCACGTTGTCTGTGGCCAGCACGCCGCCGATGGGCAGGCCGTAGCCGACGTGCGCGTCCGGCATGAGCGCGCCTGCCACGGACACCGGCAACAGACATGCCTTCTCCATCTGCATCACCGCGTCGTGTTCGATCCCTTCGCCCCACTGTCGGTATTTCACCGGCTCGGCGCGCGGCAGCGGCGGCGCTTTGAGCAGCGCGTTCGCAAACTCCCCGCGTAACGCGTCGTCCACGAACGCCGACGGATGGCGAACGATGGCTTCAACTTCCTCCTGCAACCGCAACTTGTCGCCGCCGGCGAGGATGTATTTGCAGACAAAGTCCGTCGCGCGACGCGTGGCTTCACCCAGCGGCACGCCGAGACGGAGAAAATCTTTGGTGTTCATCGTATTTGCTTTTTCAACTTACATTTCATCCATCGGGAGGGCGAGCGCTACTCGCGAGCGAAATTTGTCACGGCTCGTCCGCATCCTCGCCCTTCCGTGCTCTCATCACTTTACGAATAGCTTCCAGTCCGCAACGCCGTGGGCGTTGCGGAGGAGCGCCGTCACCGGGAGTTCCTTTGGCGCACGCGGGACGTTGAGCAGCTTGAGGCCGGCCTCATGCGGGAGACGATCGGCCTTGCGCTGGTTCACGTCCTTCGCGGCCCAGACGAGGTTTTCCCACGAGTCTGCGCCGCCGCGCGAACGGGGCAGCACGTGGTCGAGGCTGCCTTCGTCCGGGCGCAGCAACGCGCCGGTGTATTGGCAGCGGTTGCCGTCGCGCGCGCGGATGCTCTTGGCGCAAAGACGGGGGCGCTTCTTCGGCACCTTGGCGTAGTTCACCGCC
>JACRJY010000134.1 GCA_016235585.1 Verrucomicrobiota bacterium
CGCCGTCCCCGATGGAGCTCGAGCCGAACAGGTCGGGGTGCTTGAAACCCCATTTGGCCGCGCCGCCGCCGCCCATCGAGAAGCCCTCGATCATCCGCCCCGCGCGCGTGGCGATGGTGCGATACGTGGCGTCCACGTGCGGGATCAATTCTTTGATGGTCACGGTCTCGACCGGGATTTTCCCGTCGGCGGAATCCACGTAGCTGCTGCGAATCATGCCGTTGACGAACACCATGATGAACGGCGGCGTCTTGCCCGCCTCGATGGCGCTCGTGACCCGCGCCGTGATTCCGGGCACGCCCTGTTGCGAGCCGCCGATGCCGTGCAGCCAATAGACCACGGGATAACGCCGCTCCTTCGCCTCCTCGTAACCGGGCGGCAGATACAGGAGGTAACTGACTTTCTCGCCCACCGTTTTGCTGTCGAAAGTTTTGTAATGGAGGTTCGCGCCTTCGACGGGCGGCATCAGCCAGCTCGGCTCCGTGTCCCGCGCGCGGCCACCGGGGGCGGCGCCTTTCTTCGGCGCGGCGGCTTGCGCGACGACTTGAGGCCGGGCGGGCGCGGGCGTCCGTGGAACTGCGGGCGCGGGCGCGGGCGTTTGCCCCATCACCTTTGCGCCGTAGGCGAGCGCGGCCTCGAACTCCGGGTCGTAATTCGGCTGGCCTTTCGTCCCTCGCAGCACGTCCACGGCATACACGCCGAGATAATTGCAGCCCACGCGCTCGGCGGCTTTCATAACGTCCAAGAGCGAACCGGTGTTGCCGCCGGAGGCGTCCACCATCTCGAAGTAAAACTTCGTCTTCGCGCTCCACCCGGCGAACGCCGTCTTGCGCGGGCTGTCGTCCGCGTAACTGCGCGCGTTCAGCCCGTTCTGGCCGACGTAGCAGCCGCGCCTCACCGCGTGCGCGCCCATTGCCTGAAACTGCTCCGGCCCGTCGAGGCTGCCGACGTTGAGAGTGACGAGCAGCGGGGTTTTCTTGAACGCGGCCTTCGCGTCGTCCACGGCCTGTTTCACGGTTTCCAGCCAGAGTTCGTGCGAGTATTTGCGGCCATCGCTCGCGGCCTTCTCCGTGAAACGCGCCTTGAACTCCGGCTCGTTCACGTTGATGCGGCGGAAGCGATACGGGTTCGTCTCCGCGCCGGGCGTCACGTCCACGAAGAGAATGTTCGGGTCGCCATCGAACTTCCGCGCGACTTCCGCAAGGAAGCGGTTGGCGTGCTTGCGGTAAATCGGATCCCAAAACAGCGGGATGTCCGTCTTCGACGACACCGAGTGCACCGTGACCGCGCCGGCATCGAGCACGAACTTCGGCGTGGGATGCTTCGCCGCCGGCTCCGGCCAGTTGCCGCTCGATGACCACATGATGCGCACGGCGATTTTCTTTCCCGCCGCCGTCCACACGGCGGCACGCTGGTCGAACGCGCTCCAGTCGAACGTGCCCTCACGCGGCTCGATGTCGCTCCAGTAAATTGTGAACAGCGCACCGACGAGGTGCGGATTGGCGGCGGGCGCGGGATTGTCACGCTGCGGATACGAGGCGAAATAGAGCAGGCCCGTGGGTGCCGCAGCCTTCGCCGTCGCTCCGGCGACAATCAACGCGAGGACAAGGCGGAAAAGGTTCATGGCGGGAGAATCAAGGTTTGGATTTCGGCGCATTGGTGGGCGGCGTTGAACTCTCAAAGTCCGCCTTCGTCAGCACGCCGTCGCGGTTGCGGTCGAGCCGGTCGAAGAGCGGTGCCGGGCCTTTGAACTTGTCGCGCGGCACTCGCCCATCCTCGGCAACGCCCTCGCGCGTGCGAACCTGTTCCCATGACATTCCGGGCCGTCCGGGCGGCGTGGCGGCTCCCGCTTTCCCCGGCGGCGCAGTTCCCACCGATGACGCGGCACTTTCGGAAGTCTTCGCCTCGCCGAGATTGGCAGGCGGCGTTTTGGACTTCAGTTGCTTGTCAAAAAACGCGCTCACCATCGGCTCAATCTCCGGCCCGCCGAAGCCCTGACCGTGTCCTGCGCCCTTGATGGTGTGGAAGCGCGCGCTCACGCCGACCTTTTTCAGCGCGGCGAAAAGCAACTGGCTCTGGTTGATCGGCACGGTTTTGTCCTCGTCGCCATGCACGATGAGAAAAGGTGGATCGTCGCGGCTCACGAAGGTGATGGGATTCACGCGCGCGGCCTTGTCCTTGTTTTCCATCACCGCGCCGCCGATGAGTTTGGCTTCGGGCGAAGTGGCGCTCGCGTGGCTCTCGTAACCCGGCGTGGTGACGAACACCGTGAAGTCCGTCGGCCCGTAGTAATCGCACACCGCCTGCACGCGGCTCGACTGGTTCAGATTCGCGCCGACGTCGTATTCCTTCAGGTCGCCACTGGTGCCGAGCAGCGCCACGAGATGCCCGCCCGCCGAACTGCCCCACACGCCGAAGCGCTGCGGGTCGAGGTTGTATTCCCTCGCGTGCGCGCGCAGCCAGCGGAGGGCGGCCTTGCAGTCCTCAATCTGCGCGGGGAAAATCGCGTGGCCGCTCAAGCGGTAATTGATGCTCGCCACGGCGTAGCCGCGCTCGGTGTAGCCGTTGCGCAACGGCGGGCAGCCATCCTTGCTCCCATTCTGCCAGCCGCCGCCATGCACCCAGATGATCAATGGCAGCGGGCCTTCCGCCTTCTCGGGCACAAAGAGATCGAGCTTGTGACGCTCGTGGCCGTTGGCGACATAGGCGAGGTCGCGATGCGCCTTGGTGCCTTCCGGCACGCGCCCGGGTGGCACGGTGCCCTTCTTGGAAGCCTGCTGCGCCAGACCCTGCGGCGCGGCCAGCATCGCGGTTGCGAGGAGGATTGAGAGTGCGGTTGGGGTTTTCATGGAGGTTGATTTTGTTGTCCGAATTGAGGGGCAGATTAATCGCGCCGGCGGTTTCGCTGCCGGGAGAATTTTTTGGCCCGCGCCTTTGCCCGTTCCTGCTTGAGTTCCACACGCCAGCGCTCCTCGTCGGTGCGGAGGTTTGTCAAGACACGGCCCAGCAGCCGATCGAGTTCACTCGCATCCGATTCATTAAGTCCGGCTTGAAGAATCTCCATCGCGTGCTGGTGACGCCTGCGCATCCCGGGTTCAAGTGAGCGACCGAACGGCGTCAACCGCACGCGAAACGCCCGGCCGTCGTCGGGGCACGGGCATCGTTCAATGACGCCGGACTTCTCCATGCGGTCGAGCAGGCCGGTGAGCGTGGCGTTGGGAATGCACAGACGCCGGACGAGGTGCTTCACGTTGCAGTCGTCCTCGTCGCAGAGTGCAAGGAAGATGGTGCCCATGCCGGGTTTGACCGACTCGAGATGCAGGCCCGAATCGAGGTGCAGCCGATCCACTAGGCAGCGAAAGCCGTGGTAGAGCGCCGCCAGACAAAATGGCAGATCGTGGAGCCGCCTGGCGACGGCCGGGAGACGTTCTTTTGCGGTGACGGGCATGACCGGAGCAAACAACTGTTTCGCATCCGAAGCAACTGATTAAATTCCGAAACAATCAACAGGCCCGCCATTGATTCCACCGGGGTTGTCGCGCGGGCGTGGATTTGCCCGCTTGCCAAGGCGGGAGGCGGTTGTTTAACTCGCAGGCGTGCTGCACCAGCAAACACTGCAAAAAGCGGTCTCCTTCGCCGGCACCGGCCTGCACAGCGGCAACCGGGTGAGCATGACGTTCCTGCCCGCCCCGCCGAACACCGGCCTCCGCTTCCGCCGCACGGATCTTGACGGCAAGCCGGAGATCGAGGCGCGCGTCGAGAACGTCGGCGACACCAACCGCTCGACCACGCTTGCCAAGGGCAGCGTGAAAATCCACACCGTCGAGCACGTGCTCGCGACCTTCAGCGGCTGCGGCATTGACAACGCCATCGTGGAACTCGACGCCAACGAGCCGCCCATCGCCGACGGCAGCTCGCGCCAATACTGCAAGATGGTGCGCGAGGCGGGCGTTGTCGCGCAGGCCGAGAAGCGCGAGCCTTACGCCGTCACCGCGCCCGTCGAGTTCGAGTCGGGCGAGACGACGATGTCCGTCTTCCCGCACGACCGGCTCAAGATCACCTGCACGAGCGCGGACAAGCAGGGGCGCTTCACGCAGTTCTTCAGCCTCGAAGTCACGCCGGAGAGCTGGGAGAAGGAGCTTTCCCACGCGCGCACGTTTTGTTTCTACGAGGAGATTGAGTTTCTCTTCAAAAACGGACTCATCAAGGGCGGCAGCCTCGAAAACGCCGTCGTCATCCGCGACGACGCGATTCTCACCGCCGAGCCGCTGCGCTACCGCGAAGAGTTTGTGCGGCACAAGATGCTGGACATCCTCGGCGACCTCGCGCTGGTGGGCCGGCCCGTCACCGGCCACATCGTCGCCGTCAAACCGAGTCACGCGGCGAACTGCGAGCTGGCGCGGCGCGTCCTCGCGCAGATGAGCAAACCCGCGCAGGCCGTGCAGACTTTTTCGCCCCCGCCACCCAAGGATGCCATGCCCGAAGAAACTCCCGTGCGCGACGGCGCAACGCTCGACGTGATGCAAGTGATGAAGATTCTGCCGCACCGCCCGCCGTTCCTGATGGTGGATCGCGTGACAAAAATTGCCGGGAACAAAATCACCGCGCAAAAAAACGTGACGATGGGCGAGCCGTTTTTTGAAGGCCACTTCCCCGGCCATCCCATCATGCCCGGCGTGCTACAGCTCGAGGCGATGGCGCAGGTCGCCGGCATCCTGATGATGCGGCAGGCGGAGAACGCGGGGAAGCTCGCCTACTTCATGTCCGCCGAGGAGGTCAAGTGGCGCAAGCCCGTCCGTCCCGGCGACGTGCTGGTCATCGAGGTTGAACTCACCAAGTCGCGCGGCAAGATCGGCAAGGCCAAGGGCACCTGTCTCGTGGACGGCGATGTCGTCAGCGAGGCGAGCGTGACCTTCATGCTGATGGACAAGTAGAATTTCGAATCGAGAATTTTGAATGGCGTTGCCCGATGAATTTAGGCGGGCCTTGGCGGGATGAATGACCTCAAGCAAAGAACCAAACAGTTTGCGGTGGATGTGCTGCGGTTTTGCGCGAAGCTGCCCAGCCAGGCGGAACATCAGATGATGCGGCATCAACTCATGCGCTCCGGGTCGTCCGTTGGCGCAAACTACCGGGCGGTGTGCCGGGCCAAGTCCACGGCGGATATGCTGAACAAACTCACAGTGGTGGAGGAAGAGGCCGACGAATCGGCCTTCTGGCTGGAGTGCCTCCAAGCCATCGGCTTGGACAACGCCGAGCGCCAGCGGCTCGAAAAAGAGGCGAGTGAACTCACGGCCATCATGGTTTCCTCCAAGAAAACGTTGCGGACAAATTCATCCCTGCGCCAACGTGACACCGAATGACAACGCCATTCGAAATTCATCATTTGAAATTCCCATGATTCACTCGACCGCCGTCATTCACTCCACCGCGCAGATCGGCGAAGGCTGCGAAATTGGCCCTTACTGTGTCGTCGAGGAACACGCGGTGCTCGGCGCGGGCTGCAAATTGCGGAGCCACGTCGTCATCGGCGGCCACACGGTGCTGGGACGTGAAAACGAAATTTTCCCCTTCGCCTGCCTCGGCCAGAAGACGCAGGACTTGAAATGGAAGGGCGGCACGACATGGCTGCGAGTTGGCGACCGTAACACCTTCCGTGAATACGTCACCATCCACCGCGCGACGAATGACGGCGAGGCGACGGTCGTCGGCTCGCACAACACCATCCTTGCCTACTGCCACATCGCGCATGACTGCCGCGTGGGCAGCCACGTCATCATGTCGAACGTCGGCACGCTCGCGGGCCACGTGACCGTCGAGGATCACGCCATCGTCGGCGGGCTGGCGGCGGTGCACCAGTTCTGCCGCATCGGCAAAATGGCGATCATCGGCGGCTGCTCAAAGGTGGTGCAGGACGTGCCGCCGTTCATGCTGGCCGACGGCAATCCCGCCGAGACGCGCACGCTCAACAAAGTTGGTTTGGAGCGGAATGGAATTTCAGAAGAAGCGCAGGCCGCGCTGAAGTCGGCCTACAAAATCCTGTTCCGCGACGGGCTGACGGTCTCCAACGCGCTGGTAAAAATCGAGGCCGAGCTGCCGCCGCTGCCGGAGATTCTCCACCTCGCCCAGTTCGTCCGCAGCAGCGAGCGAGGGATCAGCAAGTAATTGCCGCTGTCGTCCGTGTCCAACGGCGAACTGGCGTCACGCCGCGGCTGCCGCCGTCTTCCACGCCTCGATGGACTCGACGCGGTAGCGTTTCTTGCCGCCGTCGGAGTCAAGCTCGACTTCCTTGCCGACGGGCTGGTTAAGCAGCGCCTGGCCGATGGGAGTAAGGTAGCTGATGATGCCCTGCTCCGGCTCACCATCCCATGCACCGACGACAGTGAAGGTTTCTGATTGCTGGGTGCCCAAGTCGGTCACGCGCACCACGGTGCCGATGCTCACGAGGTCGGTCTTCGGATTCGCATAGTCGGTGCCGCGCGCGCGTCCCAGCTGCACTTCCAGCTCGGATTTGCGGCGCATGAGGACTTTCTGCGTTTCCTTGGCCGCCTTGTATTCGTGGTTCTCGCGCAGGTCGCCGTAGCTGCGGGCCAGGGCGATGTCCTTGGAGTTGGCGGGGATTTTCTTCTGCACCAGATCGGTGTATTCGTTCTTGCGCTTCTCCAGGCTGTCCCACGAGACGATGAGCGCGGTGTCCTGCTTCGCCGTCTGCTCGCCGGTGATGAGCGACTGGACGACGGGATACTGCTTCACAATACGCGCAAGCAGCGAGCGCTTGTCCATGTCGTCGAAGCTCGGCGAGAGCTGGAGTGCGCGGGTCAAATCCTTGATGACTTCGAGGTCGGCGGAACCGATGAGTTCCACGATCAATGCCTGATCCGCCAGGATGAAGTCGCGCAGGCGGTTGGACTTCCGCTCGTTGAACTGGTCGCGCTCGATGGCCGTGACCATGGCGCGGAAAACTTCCGGGCCGAGGATGTCGGCGAACGTGTCGGAGCGCTCCTTGCCGAGCCAGAGGAGCAGTTCGCTGCTGGCCTGGTGCTGGCTGATGAGGCGGGCGAGCGTCTCCTTCATCTGGTCGAGCTTGCCGTTCTGCATGAGCATCTGCGCGCACTCTCCGGCAAGCTTGGCGGGGACGTAGTTGATCAGCGTGAGCAGCGCCTCGTGCCAGAGGACGGGCGTGGACTCCTTGAATGACAGCAGCGCCCGGCGGTGCTTGGCGGCGGGCATGAGATCGAGCAGCGGGCCGGGCTTGGGGTTCTGCGCCCAGATGGCCGGTGCGGTGACGTCGCCTTCCGCCGCCGGCAGGCCGGCGGCTTCGCGCAGTTCATCGCGGGCGAAAATCGCCTCCAGCGCGAGCGCGGGCTGCGGGCGCTGATGGGCGTTGATGTCGGTGTTCAAACCGTTGATCACCTCGGTGGCGACGGTGGCCTTGTCGTCCACGTCGGCGAGGCTCTTTTGCAGTTCGCCGACGACGAGCAGCCGCGCCTTGAGGCCCTTGGCGGCGCGAAACTCCTTGAGCAGCCGCGCGGTGAGCGACACTTCCTGGGCCTGGTAGATGACCGGCTCGGTTTTCTTGAGCGGCACGATGAAGTGGCCGTCCTTCTTCATCTCCTTCTTCGCCGCCTCCCACCATTTCTTGTAATCCGAAGTGATGACATCCGGCACGAGCACCGACTGGATTTGATCCGGCGTGGCCCGGCCGCCGAAACTTTCGAGCACGAGCTTGATCAGGTCGAGGTGGTGCAGCGCGGCCATCTGCCGCAGCGCGCCGATATCCGCCGCCTTGCGCGCGAGAATGTGATCGCCGGGAATGGCCTTGAGCGACTCGGCGGCGAACGCCAGATCCATCGAGTGGCCCGTCTTGGCGTGAAAATCAATCACGAAGCGCCCGAACACCGTGTCCACCGTGGTGATCTTGCCGAAGCCCCAGCTCCGGTGCGTGCAATACCCGCCCTTGGCGAGCTGCACCAGCGGTTCCACGTGATTGCGGTTGATCTTTCCCGCAGCGACCAGTTTTTCGAACTCTTCTTTCATAATGCGTCTTAAAAATCTCGCGCCATTGCGACTGTCGGCCATTATTGCCGGGTGCGTTTGGAAAAACCAAGACAAATTGCCGCCCATGTGCTTGCCCGCCACGACGCCGGCGGCGAATACCTCGAACGGCTCCTCGAGGACGAGCTGGCCCGCGCCCGCCTCTCCCCCGCCGACCGCGGCCTCTGCCACGAACTCGTCTGCGGTGTCGTGCGCTGGCAGGCCGCGCTCGACTGGCTCATCGCCCGCAAGACCGACGGCCGCCCGCAGAAGCCCGCGCTCCAAAATTTCCTGCGCCTCGGCCTCTACCAGCTCTTCTGGCTCGACCGCATTCCGCCGCACGCCGCCGTCCATGAGACCGTCGAGCAGGCCCGGCACGCCGGCTTCGGGCCGCAGACGGGCTTCCTCAACGCCCTCCTGCGCGGCTACGACCGCGAACGCGATGCGACGAAGAAACTGCTGGAAGAGTTGAAAACCTCCCAGCCCGCGCTCGGCTTCTCGCATCCCGCGTGGCTCGTGGAACGCTGGCAGAAGAATGTCGGCGCGGACAACACCGTGCGCCTGCTCGAATGGAACAACACGCCGCCGAGAACCTTCGCCCGCGTCAACACGCTGAAGTTTGTTGAAACCGACAGTGGTAGGGCGGGCAGTCCTCTGCCCGCCGCCGTAACACCCCTCACCCGCCCTCCGGGCACCCTCTCCCCTCCGAGGGGAGAGGGCTGGGGTGAGGGGTGCGGCGCGCACGGAGTGACGCGCCCTGCCATGAACAACACCGGCGACCTGCTCACCCGCTGGCGCGCGGAAAATGTGGAATACGACTTCGTCCGGCGCGACTGGCTGGAGGAGAATCTCGCCTTCGAGTTGAAGTCGCACCCGCCGCTCGCCGCGCTGCCCAGCTTCCGCGACGGCTGGTTTTACGTGCAAGACCCCAGCACGCTGCTCGCCGTGGTCGCCCTCGACCCGCAGCCCGGCGAAACCATCCTCGACCTGTGCGCCGCGCCCGGCGGCAAGACGACGCTCATCGCCCAGCGCATGAACAACACCGGCCGCCTCGTCGCCACCGACACTTCGGCAGAACGTCTCAAGCTGGTTCAAGAAAACTGCGCCCGCCTCGGCGTGACGTGCGTGGAGACCGGAGAACTTTCATCCTTCAACCTTCAACCTTCAACCTTTGATAAAATCCTCGTGGACGCTCCCTGCTCGAACACCGGCGTGCTGCGCCGCCGCGTGGATTTGCGCTGGCGCATCCGCGCGGAGGAAATCGCGCGCCTCGCCGCCACGCAACTGGAACTGCTCCGTCGCGCCGCCCCGCTGCTCAAGCCCGGCGGCATGCTGATTTACAGCACGTGCAGCCTGGAGCCGGAGGAAAACACCGGCGTGATGAAACAATTTCTCGCGGAGCACAGCGGCTTCACGCTCGAACACGACCGCGCCCTGACGCCGTTCGCGGACGGCGTGGATGGGGCGTATGTGGCGAAACTGCGAGGGGATAATCCTTCACAGAAATTCGCAGCCCTGCTTTCATAGTGCCATGAAAGCCCTGCACCTTTTTGTCGTTTGTCTTCTTTCCGTTCTTTTGCCTGCCGCAATTGGAGCGACGGCACCGCAAATCTCCACCCCAGCTTGGTTCAGCAGGATAGAATTAGGGGGCTTTGAACTGCCGTTATCAAGCGGACTGAAGCTGACAGCAGCAGGTCAGCTTTCGCACGGAGAGAAGCTGTTGCCTCCCGTTCCTGACAGTGGTGCCATCTTCGGGGCGGCGTATTACCCGACCATGCAAACGCTGTTGGTGGTCAGGTCGAACGCCGCCGTCTCTTATTACGCCACCAAAGACGAAGCCTTTTCCGAGGTGGATAATTTCACGCCGACTTATCTGGCTCGCGCCAAGTTGGTTCGTTTCACCAAGGTTCCCGGTTTAGTCTATGTCCTGACAGTGGACGTCAGGAAAGAAGAAGAACTCGGAGAGCTCGGAAGAAGAGGCGTAAGAGCACAAGAATACCCCGACCGTTATCACCGCGTTGCACTGACCAAAGCCGCGCAGGAATGGCATGGTGTGCCAGTGGCAGATGCAAAGGAAAAGCTACTGGGCGGCTGCTACAAGCTTTCTGAAAAGCAACTGAATCTTTTCCTCCCAGAAAGCAAACCGATCAACATCAAACTGCCACAAGAACTGGCTCCGCCATTCCGATCCGGGCCATATGATGACCTTGCTCAATCAGTTTTTATTTTCCCCGGAAACGGCATCGTCTGTCTGACTACGAAAGGTTGGTCGCTGCATGAGATGAACGGCAAATTGCGGAAATGGTTTTCCGTCGAGGGAATTCAAATACTTTGGTGGCGTGACCCATCTTTCAAAGGTGGCGATTTTTTTGTCAATGCAGCGATGGGAGCGACTTACCAGATGGATGTTGCAAGCGGCAAACTCATCAAAGTCACCAAAGAGGGCCGATAAGCTTCCGACAAGGGCCGAACGGGGCACTACCCATCTCCATGCCAACTGACGCAACCATCCCGGCCCCCGCCGACGCGACCACGCCGACGCTCATGCCGGTGCTGTTTCACGCGAGCCAGTTTCCCGAGGGCGTCCGCCAGGAACTCCGGCGCAGCCTCCAGACGCGCCGGGTCAACCACAAGTTCCATTACGACAGCGTGAAGCAGACGGCCCGGTGGCTGGCGCTGCACGAGGCGTGGTCGCCCGCCCGCCGCGATGCGGATTGCACCCGCATCTACGCCGAGGCGTCCGCGTGGCTGGCCGAAAAAATTTCCGCGCCGCGCGTGGTGCTGGCCAGCATCGGCTGCGGTGGCGGGCACAAGGACGTGCAAATCCTGCGCCGCCTCCTGTCCGCCGGGAAACCGGCGGTTTATCTGCCCGTGGATGTCAGCCCGGCCATGGTGCTGGTGGCCGCCCAGGCCGCCGGCGCGGTGCTGGCGCGGCGAGACTGCCATCCGGTTGTCCTGGATTTCGCGCTCACGGAAGATTTGCCCGGTGTCATTTCCTCGGTGGCGGGCGACGAGGCGGCGCGCGTGCTGGCTTTTTTCGGAATGCTGCCCAACTTCGAGCCGCATCTCGTCCTGCCGCGACTGGCGGCGGCCTTGCGGCCCGGCGAATTCCTGGCGTTGAGCGCCAACCTTGCCCCGGGCCGCGACTGCGAATCGGGCACCCGCGCGGTGCTGCCGCAATACGACAATCCGCCGACCCGCGAATGGCTCCTGACGTTTCTGCACGATCTGGGGTTCGATCCGGACGATGGGAAACTCGTGTTCCGCGTCGAGCCGGTTCCAGGGCAGCCGGAAAGTTTCCGCATCACCGCCCATTTTGAACTGTCCCGCGAGCGAACGATCCGGGTGGAAGGAGAGGAGTTCCGCTTCGCGCCCGGCGAATCCATCCGGATTTTTTTCTCCTGCCGTTACACGCCGGGGCAGGTGAAGGCCATGCTGGCGGCGGCGGGCTTGGAAATGATGGCTGAATGGATCACCGCCCGCGCGGAGGAGGGGGTGTTCGTGTGCCGCCGCGCCTGAACAACCGCCACGCCTTCACTCAAAAGCCCGCGCGACCAAACCCGTCCGCCACCGGATCGTTTCCGGCCCGGGCGTCAATGGTTCCGATTTGTGTTTCGTGCGTGTTTCCTCCGTGCGGAGGGAGGGAGCGCCTTTTTTCACCCCGCAACCCCAGCCCTTCGGGGTCATTTATCCTCACCGCGCGTTGACGCGGGCGCGCCGGGCGGCGACGGCCTAAACACTCACCGCATCAATCCGAGCTTCGCGCCCTCGCCGAGGTTCACAACCGAGAAAGAATCATCGCCGTGAGTTTCTTGAGCAAATTTTTCAACAAGCCGCCGGATAAAGTCCACGAAGTGCCGGACGACGAGATTCCCCCCGACCAGAAAAAGCTCCTCCTGCTCGAGGACGACGGCGAGCTGACCCAGGTGCTCAAGGATTATCTCGTGTCCAGCGGCTACCAGGTGACGGCGGTCAAAAACGGCGTCGAGGGCCTCAAGCACGTCATGGCGGCGGACTTCGACGCGATCCTGTGCGACATGATGATGCCGAACCTGCCGGGCGACATGTTTTATCTCGCCGTCGAGCGCACCAAGCCGCACCTGTGCAAGCGCTTCATCTTCATGACGGGCCACCGGGGCGACGCGAAGATTGACGAGTTCATCCGCCGCGTGCGCGGGATGATGCTCTGGAAACCCTTCGAGATGCACACGCTGATGGACGCGCTCCAGGCGGTGGCGAAGCGGCGGTGAAAAAACTTCCGCATTGTCCACCGGCACGAACTAAACCGGAACATTGCGGTTGAATGGGGAGCGCGTGGCGTCTCGCCCGCTGTTTTCGGCGTCTCGCCGAAAACTTCCCGGCGTAGAACCGAGGCATCGTTGAGCGGGCTGGAGATTCACCCCCAAACCCGGCGGCGGGACGCCGACGGGGCGACCGGGACGGTCGTGCTCCCCATTCAACCGAATGGATTCGGTTAAATCTTCACCTTGAACTCCTCGCCGCTCTTGAGCGAGCGCGCGAAGCCCGCCAGCAGTTCGGGGATTTTCTCCAGATCCTTCAAGTTGATCACCTCGACCGGCGAGTGCATGTAGCGGTTCGGCAGACTGATGAGCGCGCTCGGAATGCCGCCGCGCGTCCAGAATATCGCATCCGTGTCCGTGCCGCTTGTGGCGGACATCGCCTCGTGCTGGAGCTTGATCTTCAGATTTTTCGCCACCGCCTCGATGCGCGCGACCACGGCGGGATGATTGCAGCCGCCGTGCGTGATGGCCGGGCCTTTGCCGAGCTTCACGTCGCCGTGCTGAATCTGGCTCACCGTCGGGTAGTCCGTCGCGTGCGTCACGTCCACCACGAGCGCCACGTCGGGCTTGAGGCTGTAGGCGATCTGCCGCGCGCCGAACAGGCCGACCTCCTCCATGATGTTCGAGACGGCGCAGACCTCGGCTTTCAACTGCGTTTTCTCCTCGCTCAACAGCCGGCACGCCTCGGCCACGGCGAACGTGCCGATGCGGTTGTCAAACGCCCGCGCCACCGCGAGGTCGCCGTGCAGCAGCTCGAACTCGTCGCTCAACGTGATCGGGTCGCCGATGTTCACGCGCTTGAGCGCCTCCTTGCGGCTGTCCGCGCCGATGTCAATGAACAGGTCGTGCATCTCCGGCGGTTTCCGCTCCTTGGTTTCGAGCCGCATCAGGTGCGGCGCGACGTTGCCGACGACGCCCTTCACCGGCCCCTTGCGCGCGTGAATCGTCACGCGCTGCGCCTTGGTGATCGCGGCGTCCACCCCGCCGACCTTGCGGACATAGACGAAGCCTTCCTTGTCCACGAAGTTCACCGTCATCGCGATTTCGTCCGCGTGCGCGGCGAGCATCACGCGGGGTGAACCGCCCTTGTTCAGCACGGCGACGGTGTTGCCGTAGGCGTCGGAAAACGTCTCGTCGGCGAACGGCGAGACGTAATCGAGCCACACCCGCTGGCCGCGTGCCTCGTGGCCGGACGGGCTGGGGGTGTTGACGAGCTGCTGGAGAAAATCAAGCGACGTGTGTTTCATGGGCGAAGTATGAAGTGGACGGCGGAGAAAGCAATTCTGCGGATGTGATCCCAGGGAAGGGCGAGGCAACCCGGCGCGTGCATCGGCCACATCGGGCCGGAGGCGCTGGCGGGCGGGCCGGTGGGCAAGCTGCGTGACGCCGATGTCATCCGCATCGTGATTGACCGCCACCGGGGCGAGGGAACGGTTGATTTCATCGGCGAAGACGGCAAAACCTTTTCCGCCGGGGAAGGCGCGAAGATTCTCGCGCAGCGAAAAACCCGCGACGACCTCGCCCCGCACCCGCAACTGCCGGACGACACGCGCCTGTGGGCCGCGCTGCAAAACGCCAGCGGCGGCACCTGGGGCGGCTGCGTGTTTGACGTGGAGAAAATCACCGCGCGGTTGTGACGGGTTTCCGGCTTGCGCGCGCCGCCGGGCGGGGTGTAGCGTGCCAAGCCATGAGAACCGCACTGTTTGCCGCACTGCTCTGTGCCGCTGGCTTGGTTTTCCCCTGTGCCCGCGCCCAGCAGGACGACGCACTCAAGAAGCAATTCCTCGAATACAAGGCCAAGGCCGAAGCGGGTGACGCCGATGCTCAATCCAATGTCGGTTTTTTCTACGAAATGGGGCAAGGCGTAGAGAAGAATTATTCAGAGGCGGTGAAGTGGTTTCGCATAGCCGCCGAGCAAAATTACCCAAAGGCTCAACTCAATCTGGGCCTTTGCTATCACAATGGCCACGGTGTGGA
Organism: Verrucomicrobiota bacterium; assembly: GCA_016235585.1. Lineage (GTDB taxonomy): Bacteria > Verrucomicrobiota > Verrucomicrobiia > Limisphaerales > JACRJY01 > JACRJY01. The sequence goes on from JACRJY010000134.1 coordinate 14,313, forward strand.
GACGAATTATGTAGAAGCCATGAAATGGTATCGTAAGGCTGCCGAGCAGAATTATGCCAAGGCTCAATTCAGTCTGGGTTACAGCTATCACAATGGCAACGGTGTGGAGAAGAATTATGTGGAAGCGGTGAAATGGTATCGTAAGGCTGCCGAGCAGAATGATGCCAAGGCTCAATGCTATCTGGGGGGCAACTACTATTTTGGCGAAGGCGTAACGAAGGATTATGTGGAAGCAGTGAAATGGTATCGCAAGGCTGCTGAGCAAGGTTACGCCGCAGCTCAACTCAATTTAGGCTCTTGCTATGCTGTGGGCCGGGGCGTGGGGAAAGATGACGAAGAAGCTGTCCATTGGTGGCGCATGGCTGCCAAGCAAGGGATTTCCTGGGCTCAATATAGTCTGGGCGTCTGCTACGATATTGGCCGAGGCGTAGAGAAGGATTACCTAGAGGCAGTGAAGTGGTATCGCAAAGCCGCCGAGCAAGGCCATTCTCGGGCTCAAAATAACCTAGGCGTCTGTTATGCCAGTGGTAAGGGCGTAGAGAAAGACGACTCGGAAGCCGCGAAGTGGTTTCGCAAGGCTGCTGAACAAGACTATGCAACGGGAGCTCACATTGAAAAAAGTAAAAATGTTGAGGAGAATTACTCTCAAGCGTATGCGTGGTATTCTTTAGCCGCCAAATTTTACCAACCGGCTGCAAAGGCCCGGGAAGCGTTGGAGAAAAAGATGTCGCAACAGCAAATCGCCGCCGGCAAAAAGCGCACCGACGAACTGCAAGTGCAAGTCGAATCGTTTCACAAGGGCGGAAGTTGGTGACTTTCCCTTCACTTTTTCTCTCCGAACCAACACGGGTGCGACAGCCTTCCTGCTCCCGCCCCGCGACGGTTCACGTCACCGGGGGAGCGACTCCGGCCCGGTGAAAAATGATGTTTTTAGCCGGTCGCCGGTGTCAGCCCCGGTTCATCAGCGTGTTTCGGGCAGGTTTTGATTCCCTTCAGCGCAAAAGGACGGTTTTTTCCGGCGGGAAACGTGTGGACACCAATCAAAATATTTTCTGGCGATGGATGGCTATATTGCTGAAGCGCTCCAGAACAATCCACGACCAGTGTCATAGTGTGGTCATGCTTCAAAAGATTATCGGACGATGGATGTCTGCATCATGAATGCGCTCAAACATCGTTTCCGACCGCTTCAATGATGTAGCTAGGCATCAAAAGACTTTCATTCGATGGATTTCCACACGTTGACATCACTCAAGCATTCTGGTTGGTCATTGCCAAAGTGTAGCCACTCATTAAAAGATTATATTTTTGAGGTTGACCACACCGTTTCCTTGCGCAAATTATCCGCAAAACCCGTTACGGAGCACGTTTATGGCCTCGAACATCATTCCCAAGAACCAAGATGACCTTCTCATCCTCGTGCAGAGCATGGTGGGCGGCCTGCGCGGACACGAAACCTCCCTCGGCGTGAAGCAAAACACCGAGGCGCGCATGGCGGCGGCGGCGAAGACGCTGCGCGATGCGGAGATGGCCTTCGGCCAGTCGCGCAAGGACTGGGCGGATGCACGGAAGGCGCTCAAGTCGGCGGATGCCACGGCGCGCGCGTTCCTCCTGACCGCCCGCAAGGTGCTCACGACCCGCCTCGGCGAGCGCTGGGGCGCGGGCTGGGAGGCCACGGGGTTTCCCGGCCAGTCCACCGCCGTGCCGGAGACGCAGCCCGAACGGTTCCAGCTCTGCCAGGCCTTGCAGAAATACTTTGCCGACAATCCGGCAGCGGAAGTGGCCGTGCTCGGGGTGACGACGGCGGCGGCGCAGGCCCAGCATGAATCCATCCGGGCGGCGCGGGCGGCGTTGAACCGCTCGGCGGCAGCGCGGGCGGACGCATTGAAGGCGCGCGACACGGCGTATGCTCAACTGCGCCGTCGCGCGCAGGGTCTGGTGGCGGAGATTGGCGACCTGAGAGCCTGTCTGAGAAATCAAAAGGAGCCAATGTTTATGCAAGTCGGCGGAGCATGAGGCGGGTCATGGCGAGGTAAATCCAGCCGGCGGCGGAAGCGGCGGTCTGTTCGTGATCGCGCACGAGGCGGCGGCAGTGCATGAGCCAGCCGAAGGTGCGTTCGACCACCCGGCGTTTGGGCAACACATGGAAGCCGGGCACGTCGGCCAGTCGTTGGACGACTTCCACCCCCAGGGTGGGGTGCTGCGTCCGCACCCGGGCGGCGAAC
>JACRJY010000135.1 GCA_016235585.1 Verrucomicrobiota bacterium
CCACCAACGGCTCCAGCCGATCCAGAAAATCATTGGCGGGAATCGTTACGAGGCTGTCCATCAGTCCGAGTTGCGCGTTGGGTTTGGTATGCATGCCTCACGAAGACGCAGAGCAGTCAAAAAGAGTTTCGCAGAGGTTTCAAAATATCTTTGAGAAGTTCTGATTTGTCGTCATCGGACGCAGGATCAAAAAAGACATACTCCTGCCGTTTGAAATCGAGGCAGGGATTCTCGCTTTTATTAAGCAGTTGTTCGATTTCTTCTGGCGTCATTTGTCGTCACGCTGAATCACCAAGGCGGGGCGGCGCTTGGCCGTGCGCAAATCGGAGTTGGGAAACAGCACCAAGACGACATCACCGCGCCGGGTCTTGATCATAGATGTCGGCTTCCGGACGTTCCCAATCTTCCGCGAAAGTTTTCAGCCGTGCGCGCAGTTCGGCGGCCTGTGTCCCGTCAATGCCGCGCGCCCGCAGGTCAACGCCACCGGACTCAAGGAAGGTCACCAGCACCCGCGACTGGTTCACCTGCGCGGGTTTCTCGGCAAGTTCCACTTTGCCGTCTTTGTAGGTGCCTTCAATGGTCAGCATATCTGAATGGCGCGGTTTTATGCGGCCACCGGCGCGGCGGTGGCAATTTGAGCGGTGAGACGTTCCGCCTCGGCTTGAAGCCGGCGCATTTCCTCCAGCGGGCTTTCGGCCAGGATGGCAAATTTTTTGGGCTGGCCGGGCAGCAGTTCGCGGCGCAACGCGGCGAGCGCCTCGTTCATGCGCTCCAGTTGCTCCATCGTTTGCGTGAGAATCAGTTCGGTTTTCATAGGCTCAAGCGCAACAGCCCTTTGCTGGCACCGGGATTATCCCGCACCCGGCTGAAAAATTCAACGTATGTTTTGCAGAGCGGGCTGTCCTTTTCGGCAATCACCACGTCGAATCCATAACGTCGCCGCAGCATGGCGCGGGAAACCAGCGCGTATTCAGACATGGGCAGGTCGCGCTCGAAATCATGCCCCGGCAACAGCACGGCCACGAGGTCAATGTCGTTGGGCGCAGGCTTGGCCGTCACGAAACTGCCATCCACGAGCAGCGTCTCAAAAAGTCCGCTGCGTTGCAGGGTTTGAAACAGGTCGTCCAACCGGGCAAACAAACGCGGGCGCTGGTCGCTCCCGGAAAAAATTCCGAAACGCTCCCGCAGTTCCGCCAGCTTGCAATCCCAGATTCCGGGCGGCAGGAAACCGTCGTCATTGAGCGCAGGAACGGGCATAACCGGCCTTGTGAAGCCAAAGGCCATCGCTTCTTAACTTCATGTTCACTGAATCAGCTTGTAAATCGCCGCCCCCACCACACCACCAATAATCGGCCCGACGACGGGAATCCACGCGTAGCCCCAGTCGGAGCCGCCCTTGCCCGCGATGGGCAGCACGGCGTGGGCAATGCGCGGGCCGAGGTCGCGCGCGGGGTTGATGGCGTAGCCGGTCGAGCCGCCGAGCGAGAGGCCGATGGCCCACACAATCACGCCGACGAGACACGGGCCGAAGCTTTTATCCCAGCCGAATTTCGCGTCGAGGCTGACCGAGGAAGCAACCGCCAGCACCCCGAACATCAGCACCGCTGTGCCGATGATTTCCGTGATGAGATTGGCCGTGGTGTTGCGGATGGCCGGCGCGGTGCAGAAGACGCCGAGCTTTGCGCCCTTGTCCTCGGTCACCGCCCAGTGCGGCAGATACGCGAGCCAGACGAGAATCGCGCCGATGACCGCGCCCACCATTTGCGCGATGAGGTAGGCCGGAACCAGGCTCCAGGAAAATTTCCCAATCGCCGCCAGCCCGATGGTGACGGCGGGGTTCAGATGCGCGCCGCTGACGCTGCCGACCGCATACACGGCGAACGTGACGGCCAGCGCCCAGCCGGTGGTGATGACGATCCAGCCGGCATTCTGGCCCTTGGACTTGGTGAGGAGGACGTTGGCGACGACACCGTCTCCGAGGAGGACGAGCATCGCGGTTCCGATGAGTTCAGCGAGGAAGGTGGACATGGTTTTTGGCTTTCGTTGGTTGAGGTGCGGCAGAGAGGTAACAAGGAAACCGCCGCCGTGTCCACCACGAAGCCGGTTTCAACTGTTCAGCCCAGTAGAATTCCGGCAATTGCCGCCGTGGTGTAGCAGGCCAGCAGCCCGCCCGCCATCGCGCGCAGGCCGAGCTTGGCGAGGTCGCCCCGGCGCTCCGGCGCGAGCGAGCCGATGCCGCCGATCTGGATGGCGATGCTGGAGAAGTTCGCGAAGCCGCAGATGGCGTAGGCGGCAATCGTGAAGCTGCGCGGGTCGAGGTGGGACTTTACCGCGTCGCTGTTGAGGCTCAAATACCCGACGAACTCGTTGATGACGATGCGTTCGCCAAACACCTGCCCGACCAGCACGCAATCCTTCGTCGGGACGCCCATGAGCCACGCGAACGGCGCGTTGATCCAGCCGAGGAGGTTTTGCAGCGTGACCGGCTGGGCCGCGCCGAACCACGTCTGCGGCATCGCGAAGAGGTAGTTCAGGAAATGCACGATGGCGACGAACGCGATGAGCATCGCGCAGACGTTGATGGCAAGCTTCATCCCCTCGCCCGCGCCGACGCAGAGCGCGTCGAGGCCGTTGACCGTCTCGCGCGGAATCTTGGCGGACGCGCCGGAGGCGGTCTCGCTTTTTTCGGATTCGGGCAGGAGGATTTTCGCCATCATCAGGCCGGCGGGGGCGTTCATCACGGAGGCGGTGAGCAGGTCGCCGGCGCTGACGCCGAACTTCACATACACCGCGAGCACGCCGCCGGCGATGGTCGCCATGCCGCCGATCATCATGGCGAGGATTTCGCTGCGCGTCATGCGCGCGAGATAGGGCTTGATGACCAGCGGCGCCTCGGTCTGGCCCATGAAGATGTTCGCGGCGGCGGAGAGGCTCTCGCTGCCGCTGGTGCGCATGATTTTCTGCATCACCCACGCCACGCCGCGCACCACGAGCTGCAAGATGCCGTAGTGATAGAGCAGCGTGGACACCGCCGAGACGAGGATGATCGTGCCCGCGACGAGGATGGCGAACACGACGGAGTTGCCCTGCCCAAAGCTTTTTTCCATCACCGCGCCGGACGCCAACGGGCCGAACACCATGCCCGTGCCCTTCTCGGCAAAGCCGATGAAGGTCGTGACCGCGTCGTTGAAGAACTGGAAGAACGCGCGTCCCGGCGGCGTCTTGAGGATGAGGAAGCCGAACACGAACTGGAGCGTCAGGCCCGCCGCCACGATGCGCCACGGGAACCGCTTCCGATCCAGCGAAAGCGCCCACGCGGCGGCGATGAACACGAGAATGCCGAGCAGGCCGAGCAGTTGGGACGTCATGGGCGGAGTCTAGGCGGCGGGCCGGGGCCGGGCAAGAATTCTTGCTGAAATCGGCGTGCCAAACCGCATTGCCCGGCTATGCTGGCGGGCATGAATCTGCTTCGCACTGTCCCGGCCATGAGAATGATTGCCCGATGGGCGGTCACGGGAATCGTCTGCGCGTCCGCGTTTCACGCCGGACTCGCGGCGGACGCCAAGCCAAAAGTCCGCGTCGCGCTCGTCGGTGATTCCACGGTCGCGGAGAAGTCCGGCTGGGGGCCGGCGTTTGCAAAACTGCTCGGCCCCGGCGCGGTCTGCACCAATTTCGCGCTCGGCGGACGGAGTTCAAAAAGTTTCCGCGACGAAGGCCAGTGGGCCAAGGTGATCGCGGCGAAGCCTGACTACGTCCTCATTCAATTTGGTCACAACGATATGCCCGGCAAAGGCCCGGCCCGCGAGACCGATCCGAACACCACCTACCGCGAAAACATGATTCGCTATGTGGACGAGGCGCGCGCCATCGGGGCCACGCCCATCCTCGTCACTTCGATGGCGCGGCGGACATTTCAGAACGGGAAGATTCGCGGTGAACTCGCCCCGTGGGCTGACGCGGTGAAGAAGGTGGCGGCGGAAAAACAAGTGCCGCTCGTGGACTTGTTCGCGCGGAGCATCGCGCTGCTCGAAAAACTCGGCCCCGAAGGTTCCGCCGTGTTCGATCCGCCGACCAAGGACGGCCAGCCCGACCACACGCACCTCTCCGCCAAGGGTGGCGAGGCGATGGCCCGGCTCATCGTTGGCGAGTTACGCAAGGTGGAACCGAAACTGGGCCAATGGCTCGCTCCGTAGGCGGGCATTCATTGGTTCCGCGCCGGCTTCAAGCGGAGGGGTGCTCCGGTTTGTTCAGTTCCTTCAAGTGGCGGTAGCCGACCAGCCGCTTCAATTTTTCATCCCAGAGACGGAGGTTGAATGATTTCAAACTCGAAAGAATGGTCAGCGGCCGGACGTCCTGAAACACCGGATGCGACTGGTGGCATTTCTCCAGGTTGTAATTCGGGATGCGCGGGTTGAGGTGGTGAATGTGGTGGAAGCCGATGTTGCCCGAAAACCACTGCAGCACCCGGGGCAGCTTGTAAAAGGAGCTGCCCCGCAGCGCCGCCGCCGTGTAATCCCAGTCCTTGCCGCGCTCCCAATACACGTCCTCGAACTGGTGCTGCACGTAGAACATCCACACCCCGCCACCGCCGGCGACCAGCATGACGATCAGCTGGAGCAGCACATAATTCTTGAAGCCGAACGCCCAGCTCATCGCGGCGGCCATTCCCACGATGGCCAGGTTCATCCAATGCACGGAACGGCGCTCCCGGGCGTTGGCCTTGGGCGAGGGGATGCGCTGCCAGACGAGGAACAGCAGCAGCGGCGCGACGACGAAGAGCAGCACCGGATTGCGTGCCAGGCGATACTGGAATTTTTTCCAGGGAGACGCCTCCAGGTATTCCTGCACCGTCATCGTCCAGATGTCGCCCACGTTGCGCCGGTCCAGGTCGCCCGCCGTCGCATGATGGATGGCGTGCTCCCACCGCCAGTGAAAATACGGCGTGAACGTCAGCAGCCCGGTGATGAACCCCACGGTGTCGTTTGCCCGGCGCGATTTGAAAAACGCGCCATGCCCGCAGTCATGGAAGATGATGAAGACGCGCACCAGGAACGCCCCGGCGAGCACCGCCAGCGGCACGGTCAGCCACCACGACACCGCGAGGCTGCGGTGCATCAGATACCAGAGCAGGGCGTAGGGGCCGAGCGTGTTGACCATCTGCCAGGCCGAGCGCCCCACCGAGGGCTGCTGGTATTGCGCGGCCGCCTCCTTCCAGGCGGTTTTGTCCGCCGGGCGCGCATCGGAGGCTGAAGTCGAATCATCATGCATAAATCATTGCCGGGTTTGCCGGGCATCCCAGCGGAGGTTCGGATGCGGGAGTTCCGCGTTGAACCAGGCCGCGCCCGCCCGGATTACTGGCACCGGGATGACCGCATCCCCGGTGCTGAAATCGCACATATTTATCCCTTTCCGGGTGCGTAATTTCACGCGAAAAAACTCGACCTTTCTTGTCATTGATTTCTCCGGGCTTGGTTCGGCAGAGGTGATCTGGGAGCGCGACTGTGTTGCGTGTCCGGCACCAGCCGCGGCGGGTGGAAGGGGGGGCGCGCCGTGGATGCGGAAATTTCACGGCGCGCGGGCGCGTGGCGGCTGAATCCTCGACCACGGCTGCGCTCCGGGAAAAGCAGCGTGAATGCCGCGCGTTTAAGAGCCTGTCTGAGAAATCAAAAGGAGCCAATGTTTATGCGAGTCGGCGGAGCATGAGGCGGGTCATGGCGAGGTAAATCCAGCCGGCGGCCGAAGCGGCGGTCTGTTCGTGGTCACGCACCAGACGGCGGCAGTGC
>JACRJY010000133.1 GCA_016235585.1 Verrucomicrobiota bacterium
GGCTGGCGCGGTCATTTGCAAACGGGGAAGTTAACCACCAAGGCCGTAAGACAACAATCAATAATCTCCGGCGGATCGCGCGGCGTGGAAAAGTCTTGGCGTTGACGCGCCCTCGTGATCTACGCTGCGGCCCATGCGCGTTTTGATTTTTGGCTGTGGATACGTGGGCATTCCGCTCGGGGCGGAGCTGGTGCGGCAGGGGCACGAGGTTTTTGGCGTGCGCCGCTCGGCGGACGCCGACGCGGCGCTCACGGCGGCGGGCATCCACCCGCTCGTGGCGGACATCACGCAGCCGGGCGACCTCGCGAAATTGCCGGGGCCGTTCGACTGGGTGGTGAACTGCGCCTCCTCGTCGCGGGGCGGGCCGGAGGAGTTTCGCACGGTGTTTCTCAACGGCACCCGAAACCTCATCGAGTGGCTCGCCGCCACGCCGCCGAAGAAGTTTGTTTTCACGAGCAGCACCAGTGTTTACGGGCAGACGGATGGCCTGCCGGTGAAGGAGACGGCCTCGACGAACCCCGCGAGCGAGACGGGCAAGGTGCTGGTCGAGGCGGAAAAACTTCTGCTCGCCGCCGCGCAGCAGAAAAAATTTCCGGCGGTGATTCTGCGCGTGGCGGGCATTTACGGGCCGGAGCGCGGGCATCTTTTCCAGCAATACCTGCGCGACGAGGCGCGGCTGGAGGGCAAGGGCGAGCGCCATATCAACATGATTCATGTGGACGACCTCGTCGGCGTCCTCCTCGCCGCGCTCAAGAGCGGGCGGCCCGGCGAGATTTACAACGCGGTGGATGACGAGCCGGTGACGCAGTTGAATTTTTTCCGCTGGCTCTCCGAGGCGCTCGGCAAGTGGATGCCGGAATCCGCCGCCGAAGACCAGCTGGGCGACCGCAAGCGCGCCCGCACCAACAAAAAAGTGCAGAACCGCCGCCTCAAAATGGAGCTGGGCTACCAGTTCAAGCACCCGACTTTTCGGCAGGGCTACACGTCGGAGATGATCCGGCTGGAGCGCGCGGGCCAGCTGGACGTGAAGCCGGAGGCGCGGTGACGGTGAATATCTTTCCGTAAATTTCCCTTGCGGCACGTTCTTCGGTTTCGCACTCTCCGCCGAATCACATGGCTGTGCGCGCCTATTTCATAGCGGTATTGTTGTCTTTAGCGGCGAATTTCACGGTTTTCGCCGCCGCCGATCCCCACGATCAATCCGGCGTGCCGCTGGAGGTGGATTCTCCCGACCCGAAACTTGCCAAAATCATCCTCCTCGCCGGCGGGCCGAGCAGCAAGCCGATGGCGCACGAGTATTTCGCTGGCTGCGCGCTGCTCATGGACTGGCTCAAGCAGCAGCCCGGCGTCTGGCCGGTGATGGCGCGCGACTGGCCGAAGAATGAAGCCGTGTTCAAGGGCGCGAAGGCCATTGTTTATTTCGGCGATGGCGGCGGCAAACAGCCCTTCGTCGAGCCGGCGCGCTGGGCGACGTTCAGCAAACTGATGGATTCGGGCTGCGGACTGGTGCTGCTGCATCAGGCGGTGGATTTCCCGCCGGGGTCGGACAGCGAGAAAATCAAGGGCTGGCTGGGCGGGGTGTTTCACGGCGACATCGGCTGCCGGGGGCATTGGGACATGGATTTGAAGCCCGCCGGGAAGCATACCACTTTGGCCGGAGTGCAGGCCTTCAGCGCACCGGCGGACGGCTGGCTTTACAACCTTCATTTTGTTGATGGAAAAGGATTTACGACGCTGGTTTCAGGGCTTGTTCCCGACAAATCCCGCACCACGGCTGATGCCAAAAAGCACGCTGGACGCGAGGAGATCATCGGCTGGGCGTGGCAGCGGCCCGGCGGCGGGCGCGGGTTTGGTTTTACCGGGGCGGATTTGCACAAAAGCTGGGGCTACGAGAGCCAGCGGCGGCTGGTCGTGAACGGCATTCTCTGGGCGGCGGGCCGACCGGTGCCGGAGGGCGGGGCGAAGATGGGTTTTGCCGAGGTGGATTTGCCGAAGAACCTGGACAAAAAAGAATCCGTGGCGGCGAAGAAAGCGGCGAAGAAAAACTCAAGCATCGGGAAGAAATGATGCGAAGATAAATTTTTTTCAAAATTTTCTTGTTATTTTCATAAAAATCATTACTGTCCTGCGTCAACCCAATACACACGTGGACTAAATTGTGACGAAACTGTTAAATTACCGGGTCAATCCGGGTCTTTTCTCAATTTTTGCAATGTGCCGAGCCAGTCTCTTGGCGCGCGTTTGCCCGCCCTTTTCATTCACTTTCCGTTGTCCGCTGTCCCCGTCCGTTTGATCAGTCAAAACCTCCACACTGCTATGACCACCTCCACCTCCACGCGTCATCAAGTTGTTCCGCCCACCGCCGCCGTGTCCGCGCCGCGCGCCTTCGCGCCGCAGTTGGCCCTGGCGTTGTGCGCGCTGCTATGGAGCATTGCGCCCGCGCTCCACGCGCAAATCACCAACAACGCGCCGCGCCTGGACGCCATCGTGTCCGGCGGGCAGGTCAACGCCGTCGTGGAGATGAACAACATCATCTATTTCGGCGGCGCGTTCACCGAGGTGGGCACCAACATCGGCCGCGCCATCATGACGGACACCAATGGCGCCCCCTACTACACGGCGGGCAGCGGCTTTCCCAACAACGTTCTCAAGTTTGACGGCCAGGTGCTCTCCATTGTCCCCGACGGCAGCGGTGGCTGGTATGTGGGCGGCAGTTTCTTCAACGTCTCCGGCACGCCGCGGCTGCGGCTGGCGCGCATCAAGAGCGACTACACGCTCGATCCGGACTTCGTGGCGAACACCGACAACAACATTCTGGCGATGGAACTCGTGGGCACCAACCTGTATGTTGGTGGCGACTTCACGCGCATCACAAACGTGAACTCCAGCGGCATCAACACCGCGACCAACAGCCGTCTCCGCTTCGCGGTGCTGAATCCAACGAACGGCTCGCCGCGCAGCTTTGGCGGGGCCAACGGCGAGCCTTCCTTTGACAGCGGTGTCAATGCGATTGCTGTGGGCCGCGCGGACAACAACCTCAACAATATTTATGTCGGCGGAGGGTTTATCCGCATCACGAACTCGCTCTGGACGGATGGCGTGGTGGGTTCTGGCGCGCCGGGTGGCAATTATTCGAACATCGCCACGAACGACAAGCTGCGCATGGCCGCCTTGGATCTGACCACCGGCCTGCCCACTTCGTTCCAGGCGGATTTGGACCAGGCCACGACCCGGGCGATTGTCTCCCACACCAACGGCGCGGTCTACATCGGCGGTGATTTCGTGATGGTGACCAATGCCGGCATCACCTACAGCAACTGGCGTCTGGCCAAGCTGGATGGGCTGACCGGCGCTTCGCTCACCAACACTTCGGCGGGAGGCCTTCGTGCCGACCTTTCCGGTCGTGTCCGCGCGATGATTGCGGATGGCGACACGATTTTCGTGGGCGGCGATTTCACGACCACTACGAACGGAGCGATTAATTCGGACTTGGTCAATCGAATCACGAACCTGAACAACCGTATTCTCGCCATCAACACCAACGGCGTCATCAGCACGACATGGACTCCGCAGGTCAACGGCTTGGTGCTCGGCATGTATCTGGACACCAATGACGTGACCACCGGGAACAACCTTTACATCGGCGGCCAGTTCACCAGCGTCACAAACTTTGTGGGCGGCTCCACCACGGTTCGTCTTCGCGGGGCGATTTTGAGCCGGGACACGTCAGTGGCTGCCACGTATGGCACCTTTAATCCGCGGGCGGGCAGCGACATCTTTGCCATCGCCCCCGGCAACCAGACCAATGTGTTCTTCGGTGGCAACGTGTATTTCATCAACGCCCAGACCCGCAACCGCCTCGCGGCCATGGATGTGACCACGGGCGGGTTGACGACGTGGAACCCGAACGCGAACAACACGGTTTTCGCCATGGCCAAGCACCAGTATGAAGGCTTCAACCGCATTTATGTCGGCGGCGCGTTCACGACGATTAACGGGGTCACCCGCAACCGCATCGTGTCGTTGAACACCGACGGCACCACGGACACCACGTTTATCAACGGGGCCGGGCAAAACCAGGTTCGCGCCCTGGCCGTCACCGAGACCAACTTGTTTGTGGGTGGCGATTTCACCACCTGGTTCAACAATTCCACCACCGCGAATGCCGTGGCCCGGCTCGGGCTGGTGTCGGTGAATTTGACCAACGGCCTCACCAACAATCCTTTCACAGCCAACTTCATCAAGGGATCAGGCACCGGTGCCACCACCAACGTGGCCGCGCTGGCCTACGACGCCACCAGCCTTTACGTGGCTGGCGGATTCACCAACATCAATGCGACGCCGAACGTTTTTGGCCTGGTGAAGCTGGATCGCAACACCGGCTCCCGGGATGCGGCCTGGCAGATGCACACTGGCGAGACCAACGCCGCGCCGATTGCCTTGGCCGTGGTGCGGACGAACATTTATGTCGGCGGCCAGTTCATCCGGACCACCAACACGGTCGGGGGCACGGTGTCCAATCGCGCGCGCCTGATGGCCCTCAAGCCGGGCGACGGCACGCACAGCGTCAACTTCACGGCGGTGGCGAACAACAACGTGAATGCCATGGCCGTCTTTACCAACAGCGCGGGCCAGACCAATATCATCCTAGGCGGCCAGTTCACCACGATCAATTTGAACACTCCCAATCTGGCCGTCGCCCGCAACCGCCTCGTGGAGATCAGCCCGCTCGACGGCCGGGTGGTCACCAACTCGGGATTCTCTTGGAATCCGGACATGAACAACATCGTGAACGCGGTCGCGGGCAGCCCGGATCGCGTCGTTGCGGGCGGGCAATTCGTCAGTGCCAGTTCCGCCTCGGTTCCCCGCAGCGCGTCCATCGCGCAGTTGGCCATGTTTGAACGGACGAACGCTGCGCCCACCCTGACCGGGCAGGGCGGCACCACCGCCTACCAGAATCCCGGCGACCCGACCACGATGGATGACACCATCGTCATCCGGGATGCGAACCACCTCTCTTTCAACGGCGCGGCGGTGAGCGTCTCCGGGAATTTTTCCGCCGGCGAGGATTTCCTGTCCGCCCCAAGCATCAACGGCGTCACCAACAGCTATGATTCCGGCACCGGCGTGCTGACCATCAGCGGCGGCGACAACGTGGGCATTGCCACCCTGCAGACCATCCTCCGCGGCGTCCAGTTTTACACGGGGCCGGATCCGACCAGCCTGGCCACCCGCACCATCTCGTTTGTCGTGCAGGACAAGGACGGGGCCAACAGCGCGGCCATCACCCGTGACGTCACCGTTAGCAAACTTAATGCTCCGCCCACGCTGAACACCCCGACGAACGTCGTCACCGTTGTCGGGGCCGCCGGGCGGGTGGTCACGCTGGAGGGCATTTCCGACGGCGGCAACGGCAGCCAGACC
>JACRJY010000138.1 GCA_016235585.1 Verrucomicrobiota bacterium
TGGAAATGGCCGTCCAAGTGTTGGAGACGGGATTGTAGCGCGCGCCGGTGTTCAGATCGCTGCCCAAACCGGCGGTGAATCCGCCCCAGACGATCAGTTCGCTGCCCGTCCACACTGCCGAGTGCCCGCCGCGCGCGGCGGGCGCGCTGTTGGTTTGCGTCACCGTCCAACTGTCCGCCGCGAGATTGCTGATCGCCGCCAGCGTTGGCGCGTCGTTCACCGCGTTCACCATCACGGTGAAGGTGTTCGTCACCGCGTCCACGCCGCCGCTGGCCGTGCCGCCGTCGTCGCTCACGATGACGGTGATGGTGGCGGTGCCGCTGGCGTTCGCGGCGGGCGTGAAGCTGATGCTCCCCGTTGCGTTCGCGCTCGTGTAGGTCACGCCCGGCGTGGGGATGAGCGCGGTGTTGCTGGAGGTGGTGGTGACCGTGAGCGTCTGGCTCTCGCCCGGACCCGCGCTGATGCCCGACAAGTTCACCGTCTGCGCGCCGACGTCTTCGTTGAGCGCCAAGGAGGATGGAAATCCTGCCGACGTGTAAATCTGGCCGCCGAGGACTGCCGCAACCAGTTTGATCCCATCAGCGGAAGAAGCGACTGCCTGCCAGCTTCGGCTGCTCTCGCGTGCTGTCCAGGTCACTCCGGAATCGGTGGAAGTGTATATCTGGCCACCGTTCAGCACCGCGACCAGTTCGCTCCCATCGGCTGAAGAAGCGACCGCCCCCCAAGGTCTGCTACTCTCTCTCGCCGTCCAATTGACCCCTGAATCGGTGGAGGTGTAAATCTGGCCGGGGTTTTCCGCCGCGATCAGTTTGATCCCATCGGCCGAGGAAGCGACTGGGTGCCAGAGTCTGCTGCTTTCGCGCGCCGTCCAGTTCGTCCCGGAATCCGTCGAGGTGTAAATCTGGCCGCCATTGGCCGTCGCGACCAGTTTGCTCCCATCCGCAGATGAAGCGAGGCCATACCAGGATCGGCTGCTCTCGCGCGCCGTCCAGCTCACCCCGGAATCCGTCGAGGTGTAAATCTGGCCGGGCGAGACCGCCGCCACCAGTTTGCTCCCATCGGCCGAGGAAGCGACCTTATGCCAGCCTCGGTTGCTTTCGCGCGCCGTCCAGTTCGTCCCTGAATCGGTGGAGGTGTAAATCTGGCCGCCGCCGGCCACCGCCACCAGCTTGCTCCCATCGTCCGAGGAAGCGACTGCCTGCCAGGTTCTGCTGCTCTCGCGTGCCGTCCAACTCACTCCCGAATCGGTCGAGGTGTAAAGCTGGCCTCCATTGCGTGCCCCCGCGACCAGTTTGGTTCCATCCGCTGAAGAAGCGACGCAAAGCCACTCTCTGCTGCTTTCCCGTGCGGTCCACGTCGCGCCGGCGGGGTCGCCGACAGTGAGCGTCGGTGCGTCGTTCACCGCGTTCAACACCACGGTGAAGGTGCTCGTCACCGCGTCCACGCCGCCGTTGGCCGTGCCGCCGTTGTCACTCACGGTGACGCTGATGGTGACGGTGCCGCTGGCATTGGCGACGGGCGTGAAGCTGATGCTCCCGGTCGTGTTCGCGCTGGTGTAGGTCACGCCCGGCGTGGGAATGAGCGCGGTGTTGCTGGAGGCGGTGGTGACGGTGAGCGTCTGGCTCTCGCCCGCGCCCGCGCTGATGCCGGAGAGGTTCACGGTTTGTGCACCGGCGTCTTCGTTGATGGAAAGCGATGAAACGCCGGTTGCTGCCGACGTGTAAAGCTGGCCGCCCTCGACGCCCGCCACCAGCTTCGTGCCGTCGGATGAACTCGCCACGGGCTTCCACAGGCGAACGCTCTCCCGCGCCGTCCACGTCACGCCGGAATCCATCGAGGTGTAAATCCGCCCGCCGCTGCCGAAGCCATAATCGGTCGCCACCAGCCGGGTGCCATCCGCCGAGCTGGCCACGGCATACCAGTCGCGGCTGCTGTCCCGCGCCGTCCACGTCACGCCGGAATCCGCCGAGGTGTAAAGCTGCCCGCCGCCCACCGTCGCCGCCAGCTTCGTGCCGTCCGTGGAACTCGCCACGTAAGTCCAGTTGCGATTGCCCACGCTCGCGTGGGGCGTCCACGTCACGCCCGAATCGGTCGAGGTGTAAAGCGGGCCGCCCGCCTCCGCCACCACGAGCTTGGTGCCGTCCGCCGAACTGGCCACGGAATACCATTGGCGGCTGCTCTCGCGGGCCGTCCAGTTCGTCCCAGAATCCGTCGAGGTGTAAATCTGGCCGCTCGAATAGGCTCCGGCCACGGCCACCACTTTCGTGCCGTCCGCCGAACTGGCCACGGAAGACCACGGGCGGCTGCTGTCCCGCGCCGTCCACGTCGCGCCGGAATCCGTCGAAGTGTAAAGCTGGCCGCCATAGACGGCCGCCACCAGCTTCGTGCCGTCTGTCGAACTGGCCACGGAGAACCAGTTGCGGCTGCTTTCGCGCGCCGTCCAGTTCGCGCCCGAATCCGTCGAAGTGTAAAGCTGGCCGCCATTCACCACCGCCACCAGTTTCGTGCCGTCCGAGGAACTGGCCACGGACTGCCAGACGCGACCGCTCTCCCGTGCCGTCCAGGTCGTGCCGGCGAGATCGCCGATAGTGAGCGTCGGCGCATCGTTCACGTTCGCAATGGTGATGGTGAATTGTTTCTCAAATGTGTTGCCCGTGCTGTCTGTCGCGCGGACGCGGATGGCGTAGCTGTTCTTCGTCTCGAAATCAAAGACCGCCGCCGTCACGAGGTTCGTGCCATTGGCGACGCTGAAGCCCGCGTTGTCGCCGTCGCCCGTGCCGCTCACGAGCGTGAAGGTGAACGTGTCGCCCCCGTCCGCATCCGTCGCGGTGAAGGTGCCGACGGCGGTGCCGATGGCGAGGTTCTCGAAGACGTTGGTGGCACTCAACGCGATGTCCGTCGGCGCGTTCAGCACCGTCTCCACCGCGCCGATGTCGGAGGCAATGCCGTTGGGCCGCGCGAAGCCGCGCTGGTCGGTGGTGAGGGTCGAGCCGGTGGCGGCGTTGATGGCGGCGCTGCCAAACAGCGGCGGCATGGTCATCGTCGGCCCGCCGTAGCTGCCGAGCGCGGCGAGCAGGGGCGTGCCGTTGGTGAGGTTGTTGCCGGCCAGGGTGGGCGTGCCGTCAATGTCCGCGCCGGTGGTGGCGGTGTTGCCCGCGACGATGGTGTTGTGAAGCGTGGTGCCGCCGGAGCCAATGTGAATGCCACCGCCCTGCGCCGAGGTGTTGCCCGACAGGGTGCAATGGGTCAACACCACCGGGCGGCCAAAGCCCGCGCTGATGGCCCCGCCCCGCACCGAGCCATCGTTGCCGGAGAACGTGCAGTTGGTGGCGTAAGTGTTGGCCTCGTTCTGGATGCCACCGCCGTGCGAGGCGGCATTGCCGGAGAAGGTGCAGTTGTTGAGCATGAGGACGGCGCTCCCGGAATTGCCGTTGTAAATGGCCCCGCCGGCAAAGGCGGAGCAGCCGGCAATCGTGCAGTCCACCAATGCCAATGTGCCGCTGTTGTGAATGCCCGCCCCGTAGCCGCTGTCCGGCACGCCCGCCGCCGTGCAATTGGTGATGGTCAGACGGTTCAATGTGTTCGTCACTCCGGCGTTCACGACGAAGGCGCGGCCCGCATTGTTGCCGTTGATGGTGATGCCCGCCGCCAGTCCCGAGCCGTCAATCGTGAGGTTCTTCGACAGAGTGATGGTGCCGTTGGTCAGCACCATCGTCCCGCCCGCGAGGTTCGTGGCGAAGACGATGTAGTCGCCGGAAAGGGCATTCGAGATGGCACCGCGCAGCGAGCCGGCCCCGTCGTCGGCCAGCGTGGTGACGAGGTTGGCCTCGACCGCGCCGATGTCCACGTGCGTGCCGGAGAGGCGGGTGAAGCCGCGCTGGTCGGTGGCGAAGGAGTTCGTGGCCGTGTCGCTGCCCGCATCAATCGCGGGCGAGCCGGGCAAGGGCGGCATGGTCTTCGTCGGCCCGCCGTAGTTGCCGAGCGGGGCGAGCAGCGGCGTGCCGTTGGTGAGGTTGACGCCATTGAGGTTGAGGGTGAACGCTTGAAAAAAGGAAATTTCGGTGGAGCCGGTGTTGCCGACGATGAGCGAATTGAAAATGGTCGTGGACGTGGGCTGATCCACCCACACGCCGCCGCCATCGCTGGACGAAGTGTTCGCCGAAATGGTGCTCTGGTTCAGGGTGAAATTGTTGCGATAGGAGTAAATGCCGCCGCCGGAACTCGCGCTGTTGCCCGCAAACGTGCACTGGTTCAAGGTGCTGCTGTAGTAGTTGGCCCGCAGGCCGCCGCCAAGGCCGGTCGCCGCGTTGCCGGAGAAGGTGCAGCGATTGGCCGTAAAGGTGTTGCTGGAGAAAATGCCGCCGCCGAAGTTCGCCGTGTTTCCCGACACCGTGCAGTCATTCATCGTCAGGACGCCAAAGGACAAAATGCCGCCGCCGTTGGCCCCCGTGTATCCATTCGTGATGGTGAGCGCGGTCAGCACGTTGGTTGTGCCGCTGCCCACGAAGAGAACGCGCCCGCTGTTGTCGGCATTAAGGTGTGGACTCACGGGCAGCGCCGAGGCGTCAATGGTGAGGCTCTTGTTCAAAACAATCTGCCCGCTCGTGAGCGTGATGGTCGCGCCGGAGAGGTTCGTGGCGAAGGTGATGGTCGAACCGGGAATCGCGTTGGAAATCATTTGCCGCAGCGAGCCGGCCCCGCTGTCGGCGAGGTTGGTGAGGGTCAGGCTGAAGTTTGCCTCCACCGCGCCGATGTCGGCCGTGCCGTCCAGCGGGCGCGCGACGCCGCGCTGGTCGGTGGTGGCGATGCCGTTCGTCGCCGCGTCAATCGCCGGCGAGCCGGCGCGCGGCGGCATCGTCATCGTCGGCCCGCCGTAGCTGCCGAGCGCGGCGAGCAGCGGCGCGGCATTGATCGCCGCCTGGCCGCTGTCGGTGCCGGTGGCCGTGTGGTTGAAATTCTGGATGAGGTTCGCCCCCACGCGCGTCACCGTCGCGGTGGTGTTGCCCTCGTTGCGAATGTCCGCACCGGCGGGGCTGCCGCTGCTCGTGTTGCCCGCGATGATGCTGTTGGCGACCGTCATCGGCCCCATGAAGTTGTAGATGCCCCCGCCACCGTAACTGCCGGTATTGGTCGTGATGGTGCAGTGGGTCACCACCAGCGGGGAGGAGTTCCAACTGGAAAGGCCGCCGCCGCCGCCGGGCGCGGTGTTGCCGGTGATGGTGCAGTTCGTCAGCGTCAGCGAACCGCCGCCCTCGTTGTGCGCGGCGCCTCCGGCGTTGCCGGTGGTGTTGCCCACGAGCGTGCAGCGCTGCAACAGCGTCGTGCCCAGGTTGCGGATCGCACCGCCGTTGTTGCCGCCGCCGCCATTCGCGTTGGTGAGCGTGAGGCCGATCAGCGTGAGGCCCGCGCCGCTGGGCACGTTGAAAATGCGGCTCGCGTTGTTGCCGTTGATGGCGATGCCCGCCGCCAGCCCCGACGCGTCAATGGTGAAATTGTTCGTGAGAGTGATCTGGCCGTTGGTCAGCAGGATGGCGCCGCCGGAGAGGTTCGTGGCAAACAAGATGATGTCGCTGGAAACGGCGTTCGAGATGGTGCTGCGCAGCGAGCCGGCTCCGCCATCCGCCAGCGTGGTGACGAGGGTGGCCTCGACCGCGCCGATGTCCACATGAGCGCCTGTGAGGCGGGTGAAACCGCGCTGGTCGGTGGCGAAGGAATTCGTGGCGGAATCATCGCCTGCGTCCAGCGCGGGCGATCCGGAGAGCGGCGGCATGGTCTTCAATTTCCCGCCGTAATTGCCGAGCGGGGCGAGCTGCGGCGTGCCGTTGGTGAGGTTGAATCCGAGCAAGGTGTTCGCCACGGTGACTTCGCTGCCATTGCCGTTGCCCGCCACGATGGAGTTGAAGAGCGTCAGGCTGGCGTTGTAGTAGGTGGAAACACCGCCGACGCCGCCTCCCCCGCAAGTGTTGCCCACCACGGTGGACTGGTTCACCAACAGGGAAGTGAAGAACCCATAGACGCCGCCCACGTTGCCCCCGTAATTGCCCGCGATGGTGCACTGGTTGAGCGTGATTTCGCAGCGGGCGGAGGCAACCGCGCCGCCATACGTGCCAGCGGTATTTCCAGAAAAGGTGCAGCGATTGGCCGTGAGGCGGTTGAAGCCATTGATGCTTTCCAACAACACCGCCCCACCCGCCCCGCTCGGTGACGCATTGTTGATGAAGGAACAATCATTCAGCGTGAGATCGATGTTGTCGCCATACCCGTCTATGGCGCCGCCTCCCCCGGCGTTGCTGCAATTCGTGAACGTCAACGAGTTCAGAACATTGGTTGCGCCCGATGCCAAATAGAACGCCCGCGAGGCATTGTTGCCGTTGATGGCGATGCCCGCCGCCAGCGCCGAGGCGTCAATGGTCAGATTTTTGTCCAGCGTGATCTGGCCGCTGGTGAGCGTGATGGTCTGGCCGGAGAGGGTCAGGTCGAAGGTGATGGTGTCGCCGGGGGCGGCGTTGGACACCGCCGCGCGCAGCGAGCCGGGGCCGCTGTCCGCCACGGTCGTGACGTTGTTGCCGGCGTATTTGATGGTGACGTAATCGGAGTTGGTGTTTGCGGAATACTGGGAATGTCCCGTGACAAACACATTGCCCGCACCGTCTGCCGCCAGGGAAAAGGCCCGGTCGGGGCCATTGTCCGGCCCGTTGTAGCGGTTCGTCCACACGGGCGTGCCCGCAGCCAGATACTTGATTGTCACGTAGTCGTCGTTGATGCCGTTGGGGCTATTCCCCGTGACGAAGATGTTGCCCGCTTTGTCCATGGTCATCGCTTTGACTTCGTCAAAGCCGTTTCCCGTTCCGTTGTAGCGGTTCGTCCACACGGGCGTGCCATTGGCCAGATACTTGATCGTCGCGTAGTCGTAGCTCGTGCCGGATCCGATGGAAAGCCCGCTGACATACACATTGCCCGTGCTGTCCAATACCACGGCTCGGGCGCTGTCCAAATTGTTCCCCGGCCCGTTGTAGCGATTCGTCCAGACGGGAGTGCCATCGGTGAGATACTTGATGGTCGCGTAATCGGAGGTTGATCCAGAGAAGACTGACGCTCCCGTGACGAACACATTGCCCGCACTGTCCACCGCCACCGCCCAGGCTTCGTCCAGGTTGTTTCCAGCCCCGTTGTAGCGGTTCGTCCAGGCGGGCGTGCCGTTGGCCAGATATTTGATCGTCGCATAATCGTAGTTTGCGCCGCTGTGGGATTTGCCGGTGACGAACACATTGCCCGCGCCGTCCACTGCCACGGATTTTGCCTCGTCCCAGTTGTTGGCGTTCGTCGCTGGCCCGTTGTAGCGGTTCGTCCAGGCAGGTGTGCCATTGGAGAGATACTTGATCGTCGCGTAATCATAGTTCCCGCCGTTCCAAGACATCCCGGTGACGAACACATTGCCCGCGCTGTCCACCGCGACAGATTTTGGGGAGTCACTACCGCTGACCGGCCCGTCGTAACGGTTGGTCCACAGCGGCGTGCCGGAGTTGGAATACTTGATTGTTGCGTAGTCTTCGCTCGTGCCGGAACCACCAGAAGACCCCGTGACTATGGCATTGCCTGTGTTGTCCAGCACCATGGAATTGAAGAGGTCATTTCCATTGCCCGGCCCGTTGTAGCGGTTGGTCCACAGGGGCGTGCCATTGTTCGAATATTTGATGGTCGAAAAATCCGCATCCGTGCTGTTGTAGGAAAAGCCCGTGACAAACACGTTGCCCGCGCCGTCCACAGCAACGGAGTTGGCTTCGTCATCAAGGTTTCCCGGGCCGACATAGCGGTTCGTCCACAGCGGCGTGCCGTCGGGCATGAGGACGGTGAGCACCGCCACCGCGCTCGTCACCGAGCCAAAGGCATTCGTCACCACCACGGCGAAATTGCCGGCATCGTTCGCGGTCACGCCCGTCAGGCTGTAGGCGCTGTTCGTCGCGCTGCCGATGTCCACGCCGCCCTTGCGCCATTGGTAGGACAGCGGCGCGCTGCCGCCCGCCGTGACGCTGAAACTCACATTTGTTCCCCAGAGCACGGTCTGGCTTTGCGGCTGCGCGGTGATGCTCGGAGGAGAATTAACGGTCAGCACCGCCACGGCGCTCGTCACCGAGCCATACGAGTTCGTGATCACCACATCGTAGTTGGCGGCGTCGGTGGACGACACGTTGCTCAAGCTGTAGGCTGTGTTCGTTGCGTCGCTAATGCTCACCCCGCCCTTGCGCCACTGGTAGAACAACGGCGGGGTGCCGCTGATTGTGACGCCGAAGTTCACGTTTGTTCCCGCGAGCACCGTCTGGCTTTGCGGTTGGACGGTGATGACAGGTGCCACGTTGACTGTGTTGCGGAACAAATCCAACCGCTCGGCGGAATACGTCGCCGTCACAATGTCCGGCCGGCCATCGCCGTCCAGATCGCCCGCGTTGGCGTATTCCAAATTCACGCCCACCGACAGAATTACAGCGGACACAAAAGAACTGGTGGTGATCGAACCGCTGGAGGCCTGGTTCTTCAACACCGAAACCGCCTGCCCAGTCGCGCTGCTGGCGACGATGTCCAGTTTGCCGTCCCCGTCCAAGTCGGCCAGCACCGCGCTTACGGGTATGGAACTGACACCGAACTCCACGTAACCGGCGAACGAGTTGGAGTTGATTGTTCCCGGCGTGGCGGTGTTGCGGAGCACGGCCACCTTGTCATTACTCCGACTGGGCAGCACCAGATCCAATTTGCCGTCACCATCAATGTCGCCGACGGCGACCGTATGCGGGTTGCTGCCGAAGGCGAAGGCCTGGTGCGCGGCGAAGGAATTGGTGTCAATCGTCCCCGGCGTACTCTGGTTGCGCAACACGCCCGCGCTGGAGTCGGTGTAGTTGGCGACCACGATGTCGAGCTTCCCGTCGCCATCCACATCCGCCAACGCGACGCCGCGCGGGCTGGCACCAACCGGGTAATCCTGACGGGTGGCGAATGAATCGCTGGACAAGCTTCCAGCCGAGCCGGTGTTGCGAAAGACAGAGATGAAAGCGGTCGTCACGTAGGCGACGACAATCTCCGGCTTGCCGTCACCGTCCAGATCGCCGATGGCCACGCGATACGGGCCGGCAAGCGTGGAAAAATTCTGGGCGGTGGCAAAATCACCGGCAGCCAGGGAGCCGGCGGTGGCGGCGTTGAGATACACGCGGATGAAATTATCGCCGGTGCTGGGCGACACGAGGTCGAGTTTGCCATCACCGTCCACGTCGCCCACGGCAAGGAAGGTGACAGCCGATCCAGTGCCGCTCAACTCCACGCCAGCATCGAAGGTGTTCGCGGAGAGGGCGGCGGTGGTGTTCGTGTTGCGGAACAGCACGAGCTTTTGCGCGGTGTAAAGAGAGCTGATCAAATCCGGCTTCCCATCGCCGTCCAAGTCCGCGATTTCCACCGTCTGCGGCGTGCTGGATACGCTTCGATTGCCAACATTCGTAAAGGATGAATTGTCCAATACCTGGCTGCTGGTGAAAGTGGGGGTAAAGCGCGCAGTGGACTGCACCGTCAGCCCGTTCACCGTCACGCTAACAGGTGCGAAGGTTGCGCCGGTGGGCACGGTGACGGTGAGATTGGTGCCGCTGCCCGCCGTGACCGTGGCCCGCACCGCGCCGAACCAGACGATGTTGTTCGTGAGCGTGGTGGAAAAGTTCGCGCCGGTGATGGTGAGGCTGGAGCCGATGGCGGCGGCGTTGGTGGAAAGGGAGGTAATGACGGGTGGCGCGGTAGAATATTTGATCGTCGCGTAGTCGTCGCCGGTGCCGCTGCCCGCCGAATTGCCGGTGACGAACACGTTGCCGTTCTTGTCCACCGTCATGGCTCGGGGGTTGTCAGTGCTGTTTCCCGGCCCGTCATAGCGATTGGTCCACAACGGCGTGCCCGCACCCGAATACGCCACCGTCGCGAAATCTTCAGAACCGGCACTGACCGTGCTTTTGGATTCCCCAGTCACGAACACGTTCCCGCTCGCGTCCACCGCAATGGATCGGGCGTTGTCATCGCTGTTTCCCGGCCCGTCGTAACGGTTGGTCCACAACGGCGCGCCCGCGTTGGAATACTTGATCGTCGCGTAGTCATCACCGGTGCCGCTGCCACGCGAATAGCCGGTCACGAATACATTGCCGCCGCCGTCCACCGCGACGGCGTTGGCAACGTCATTGGTGCTGCCCGGCCCGTCGTAGCGGTTGGTCCAGAGCGGCGCGCCCGCCCCCGAATACTTGATCGTCGCGTAATCATAACTGCTGCCGCCGCCATCCGAATTTCCAGTCACGAACACGTTCCCGCCCGCGTCCACGGCCACTGCGAGGGCGCGATCATCGTTGTTTCCCGGCCCGTCGTAGCGATTAGTCCAGAGCGGCGTGCCCGCGCCCGAATACTTGATCGTCGCGTAGTCATCACTGCTGCCGCTGCCCGACGACTGTCCGGTCACAAACACGTTGCCGCTCGCGTCCAGCGCAATGGCGTTGGCCTGGTCGTTGGCATTTCCCGGCCCGTTGTAGCGGTTGGTCCACAACGGCGTGCCCGCGCCCGAATAGGCCACCGTCGCGTAGTCAACGTTGGCGCCATTATACGAATAGCCGGTCACGAAGACGTTTCCGCCCCCGTCCACTGCCAAGGCGTAGGCGATGTCATTGTCGTTTCCCGGCCCATTGTAACGGTTGGTCCAGAGCGGCACACCTGCGCCTGAATACGCCACCGTCGCATAGTCATAATAGCCGCTGCCACCATGCGAATGTCCGGTGACGAACACGTTTCCGCTCCCGTCCACCGCGATGGCGTTGGCCTGGTCATTGCTGTTTCCCGTCCCGTTGTAACGGTTGGTCCACAACGGCACGCCCGCGCCCGAATACTTGATCGTCGCGAAGTCATTGCTGCTGCCGGTGTCACGCGACCAGCCGGTTACAAACACATTGCCGCTGCTGTCCACCACCACGGCTGTGGCGACATCCCCGCTGCCGATCGGCCCGTCGTAGCGGTTGGTCCAGAGCGGCAGGCCATCGGCGGCGTCCGCGCGCGCGGCGAGGAGGAAGAGGAAAACGGAAAGCAGCGCGGGCCACCACGCGGCGCGGCGCGCATTCGTTTGGTGTCCACGCTTCAGCGTGTCCCCGCCGAATACCCTGAAGGGTGGACACCCGGCGGCGGCGTGCGGCGAAAGCCCGCCGGGTTTTTTCATGGCGGCATCAAAGTTGGTTTTCATTCACTCCTTCCCGTGAGGGAACACGGTTTTTGATCATTCCAGCGGTGGCACCCCCCTGGTATTTACAACAGGACACACCGCAATTTTTCCCGTAATCAAACACATAGGCGGCCAACAACTTCTGGAACGCTGCTGACATTAAGAAACAAACTCGATTTTTCAAGCTCAATAACGGCCCTAGCCGGCGAGGCGGAAGGTTGGGGAAGTGGAGCGGGTGACGGGAATCGAACCCGCGTGGCCAGTTTGGAAGACTGGAACTCTACCATTGAGCTACACCCGCGAACCGCCCGCACTTTACCGGGCGGGCTTGCATTGTCAATTCGCGCCCGTGTAGGCTCGCGGCGCATGAATTCGCTCCTCCTTTCCGGCGGGCGCGTCGTGGATCCGGCCAGCGGCCTCGACGCCGTCGCCGACGTTTTGATCAAGGACGGGAAAATCGCCGCCGTCGGAAAAAATCTTTCCGCGCAAGCGCCGCCGGACGCCACTCGCCTCGATGCCAGTGGAAAAGTGGTCTGCCCCGGCTTGATTGACCTGCACGTGCATCTGCGCGAGCCGGGCCAGTCGGCGAAGGAGACGATGGCCACGGGCACGAAGTCGGCGGCGCGCGGCGGGTTCACCAGCATCGTGTGCATGCCGAACACCAGCCCGGCGATTGACAACGCAGGCACCGTGGCGCTCATCCGCGAGAAGGCCGCGCGCGAAGGCGTGGTGAATGTGTTCGTCACCGGCGCGATCACCAAGGGCATCGCGGGCGAGGAACTTGCGCCCATCGGCTCGTTGAAGTCGGCGGGCGTCGTCGCCATCACGGACGACGGGCATTGCGTGCAGAACAACGACCTCATGCGCCGCGCGCTCGAATACGCCAAGATGTTCGACCTGCCGGTGATGGATCATTGCCAGGACTACTCGCTCGTGACCGACGGCGTGATGCACGAGGGCTACTGGAGCACGGCGCTCGGCCTGCGCGGCTGGCCGGCGGCGGGCGAGGACATGATCGTGGCGCGGAACATCCTGCTGGCGGAGAACACCGGCTGCCATGTTCACTGCCAGCATTTAAGCTCGGCCCGCAGCGTCCACCTGCTGCGCGAGGCGAAGAAGCGGGGCGTGCGGATTTCCGGCGAGGCGTGCCCGCACCATTTCGTGCTGACGGACGCGGCCATCGCGGGCAGCGAGACGTTTTGGGAAAAGGACGGCGCGGGAGTTTATCTGAACGGCGCGGCCAAAGGCGCGCGCCCGTCCTGGCCCGTGTTCGACACGCACTTCAAGATGAATCCGCCGCTGCGCTCCGCCGCCGACCGCGAGGCGATTCTCGACGGACTCGCCGACGGCACCATTGAAGTGCTGTGCAGCGATCACGCGCCGCACTGCGACTACGAGAAGCAGGTCGAGTTCGACTACGCGCCCTTCGGCATCACGGGGCTGGAGACGGAACTCGCGCTCTCGCTGATGCAGCTTTACCACACGAAGCGCCTCGGCCTCGCCGACGTGATCGCGAAATACACCACCGCGCCCGCGCAACTGCTCAAGTTGAACAAAGGCACGCTCGCCGTCGGCGCGGACGCGGACGTGACGGTGCTCGATCCCGGCCACGAGTGGGTTTTTCAGCCCGTTGACACCGCGAGCAAGTCGGCGAACAGCCCGTTCTACGGCTGGCCGCTCAAGGGCCGGGCGCTGGCCACGATTGTCGGCGGTAAAATTGTCTGGCAAGACGGCGCGATTGCGGCTAGTTAATCCGGGCAGAATTTGCGTCACCAAACACGACAACAGCATTCAATGAAAATCAAACACCTCCTCCTCGCCAGTTCCCTCACCCTCGCGGCGGCCCTGTTCACCGGCTGCGTCGCGCCGCTGCTCGTCGCGGGCGCGGCGGGCGCGGGCGGCTACGCCTACACCACCGGCAAGCTCGTCTTCACCGAGGCCGTGACGCTCGACAACGCCTTCAAGGCCTCCGAGAAGGCGCTCAAGGATTTGGAACTGACGCCCGAAGGCAAGCAGAAGGACACCGTGACCGCGAAGATGGAGGCCAAGACCGCGAAGGATCAGACCGTCCGCATTGACCTGGAGAAGAAGGGCGAGAAGATCACCGAAATCCGCATCCGCGTCGGCGTCTTTGGCGACGAGGCGTATTCGCGGAAAATTTACGAACGCATCAAGGCCAACCTGTAAGGCGGGCGTGGCCTTATCCCCCGGATTTCGCGGCCTCGCGGCGCGGGCGGGCAAGATTGAACCGATGCCATTTCCCCGGAGCCTGTTCTGCATTGTGCGGCGGCACCTCTGCGCCGGACCGGCACGCCGGGTCAAAAACAATTTCCAGCCCGCCGATCTACCCCAGTGAAAAACTACATCCTCGACACCAACGTCCTCCTCCACGACCCGAACTCGCTCGTCAGCTTCCAGGAACACACCGTCCTCATCCCCATCGAGGTGCTCGAGGAGATTGACCGCTTCAAGCGCGAGTCCAGCGAACTGGGCCAGAACGCCCGCGCGGTCTCCCGCCGGCTCGACGGCCTGCGCGCCCAGGGGCATTTGAGCACGGGCGTGGCCCTCCCCAACGGCGGGCGCCTGCGCATCGTCTTCCACGACAAGAACGGCTCCAGCACCACCGTCTTCGGCAACAACACCGTGGACAGCCGCATCGTCGCCCACGCGCTGGCGATCCAACAGGCCGCGCCGAAGACGCCGACCATCCTCGTCACGAAGGACATCAACCTCCGCATCAAGGCCGACGCGCTCGGACTGGAGGCCGAGGATTACGAGACCGACCGCGTGCAGCTCAAGGATCTCTACACCGGGATGCGGGAAATCCCGACCTCCGCCGAACGGCTCGCGCAGTTCCGCGCCAATGACGAGCTGGAACTGGACGCGGGGAAAAAATATTCCGTGAACGAGTATTGCACGCTCGTGGACGAGGCGAACCCCAAGCGCAGCCTTCTCACCAAGGTCGCCCCCGGCGGCACCCGGCTCGTGCCCGTCATTGACTGCCGCGAGGGCGTGTGGGGCATCAAGCCGCGCAACAAGGAGCAGCACTTCGCCTTCGACGCGCTGCTCGACGACCGCATCAAGCTCGTCACCCTCATGGGCAAGGCCGGCACCGGCAAGACGCTCATGGCGATGGCCGCCGGCCTCAAGCGCACGGTGATGGACCGCGAGTTCCGCCGCCTCGTCGTCGCGCGCCCGACCATTTCGATGGGCAAAGAGCTGGGTTTCCTGCCCGGCTCGCTGGAGGAAAAACTCGCGCCGTGGATGCAGCCCATCCACGACGCGCTCGAACTCTTGAGCGACCTGAACATGGGCCACGACCACCGCCGCAGCGGCGACCTGATGCGCTCCGGCACCATCGTCGTCGAGGCGTTGAGCTACATTCGCGGGCGCAGCATCGCCAACCAGTTCATGATCATTGACGAGGCGCAGAACCTCACGCCGCTGGAGGTGAAGACCATCGTCACCCGCGTCGGCAACGGCACGAAAATCGTCTTCACCGGCGACCCCTGGCAGATTGACAACCCCTACGTGGACTCGTCGTCAAACGGCTTCAACTACGTCGTGAGCAAGTTCCGCGACCAGGCGCTGGCCGCGCACATCGAGCTGCAAAAGGGCGAGCGCTCCGAGCTGGCGGAACTGGCGGCGAACCTTCTTTGAGTTGCCGGTTCTTCAGGTTGCAGGTTTCAAGTTGTCTTCAAACCCGCTATTGGAACAAACCTGCAACCTTGCCACCTGCGACTTGAAACACTTCTCCCCGCCCGCTCACCGCGCGTCGTCATCGAGCGCGTCGCGGACGGCGCGCAGCAGTTCGTCCGGGAGGTAGGGCTTTTGCAGGAAGCGCGTGCGGGCGTCGAAGAGGGCGTCGGGATCGACGACTTCACGGCTGTAGCCGCTCATCAGCACCACCTTCAAGCCCTCGCACTCGCGCCGCAGTTCGGCGGCCAGTTCGCCGCCGGTCAGGCCGCGCGGCATCACCATGTCCGTGACCAGCAGGTGAAAGTCATCTTCGCGTTCGCGCCAGAACTGCCGCGCCTCCGGCCCGTCCGCCGCGCTGGTGACGGTGTAGCCGTTGAGGTGGAGGATCTGCTCGGCCAGCGAGCGCAGCATCGGCTCGTCCTCGACGAGCAGGATTCTTTCCCCGCCGCCGCGCGGGTGCTCGGCGGCCACCGGGGCCGTGCCCGCCGCCGGGGAGTCCACCGCCGGGAAAAACACCCGGAACGTCGTCCCCGCGCCCGCGAGGCTCTCCACGTCCACCCAGCCGTCGTGCTGCTTGGCGATGCCATAGACGGTGGCGAGGCCGAGGCCGGTGCCCTTGCCGACTTCCTTGGTGGTGAAAAAGGGATCGAAGATGCGCGGCAGCAGTTCGGCGGCGATGCCGCAGCCGCTGTCGCGGATTTCAAGGTCCACGAAGCGCTCATCGGCGCGCCGTTCCGCCGGTGCGGCGGGCTGCCAGCGTTGCCACGGTGAACCGAGCGGTGCGGATGTCCGCTCGCAGGCGAGCGAGACGCTTTCGGATCTGCGGATGTCTGCAAAGGCCAACCAGAAAGCGACGTTCATCGCGCACATGATGGGCGCCTACGGTGTGCGTGGTTCGGTGAAGTTGCTACA
>JACRJY010000136.1 GCA_016235585.1 Verrucomicrobiota bacterium
CGATGGTCGAGAGCCGCGATCCTTACAGCGAGATGATCCGGAATTTTTTCAACCCCTATTACCGCCGCCAGCCCGCCAAGACCTACAGCGTCGGCTCCGGCGTGATCATTGACGAGGAGGGCTACGTGCTGACCAACCTGCACGTCATCCGCAACGCCAGCCGCGTCTGGGTCAAGCTCGCCGACGGCCGTGAGTTCGAGGCCGAGCCGCTCGTGGGCGCGACGATGAAGGACGTGGCGCTGCTGAAAATCGTTTCCAAGAACGGCGAGAAGTTCAAAGCCGTGAAGTTCGCGGCGGACGACGACCTGCTCCTCGGCGAAACCGTGCTCGCGCTCGGCAATCCCTTCGGCCTCGGCGGCTCGGTGGCGCGCGGCATCTTGAGTTCCAAGGATCGCCGCCAGCCGCGCGAAGGCGAGCCGCTCGACGTGGCCAACTGGCTGCAGATTGACGCGCCCATCAATCCCGGCAACAGCGGCGGCCCGCTTGTCAACCTGCACGGCGATCTCATCGGCATCAACGTCGCCGTCTACCGCAACACGCAGGACACCACGCCCGCGCAGGGCATCGGCTTCGCCATCCCGATCAAGCGCGTGTCCGAGGCGCTCTCGGAATTTTTCACGCCCGAATTCAACAAGGGCCAGCCGCTCTGGTTTGGCGCACGGGTGCGGACCGGCACCCGGCCGCTGCGGGTGAACTACGTGCAGGAGGGCAGCCCGGCGGATCGCGCGGGGCTGCGCGTGGGCGACGCGGTGCTGCAAGTGGACGGCAAGGCGGCGGCGAACCTGATTGATTTCAACCGCGCGCTGGTGGCGGCGGGCGGCCAGCGGGAAGTCCCGCTGCAAATCCAGCGCAAGGGCGAGCCGGTGAAGCTCTCCGTGCGCCTCGTGCCGGAAAAGGATTTTTTCAACGCGGAGCTGATCCAGCGCAAGCTCGGCCTTTCGCTTCAGGAGCTCACGCCGGAGCTGGCGAGCGCGTTCGGGCTGAACTTCAGCGGCGGCTTCGTGGTCGCCAGCGTGGACAAGGACAGCCCGGCGGCGGAGGCGCAGTTGCAGCGCGGCCACGTGGTGCAGGCGATTGACGGCCAGGTGCCCGCCAACGTGACCGAGGCGGCGAAGCTGCTTTACGCGAAAAAGAAGGGCGACAAGGCGCGGCTGAACGTCATCATCCAGACGCGGCAGGGAAATTTTTACCAGCGCCGCGCGGTGGCGGTGGAGCTGCCCGTGCGATGAACGGCGAAGCCATGATCGAGGTGCAGAACCTCACGAAACACTACGCGGGCCGCGTGGCGGTGCAGAACCTCGCCTTCACCGTGCGGCGCGGCGAGATTGTCGGCTTCCTTGGCCGCAACGGTGCCGGCAAGAGCACCACGATGCGGATTCTTTCCTGCTTTCTTCCCGCCACCTCTGGCGTGGCGCGCGTGGCGGGCTTCGACGTGTTCACGCAGTCCGACGAAGTGCGGCGGCGCATCGGCTACATGCCGGAGAACAACCCGCTGCCGCTCGACATGAGGGTGCGCGAGTATTTGAAATTCCGCGCGCGGCTCAAGGGCCTCGGCATCCGCGCCAGCCGTGACCGGGTGGATGCGGTCATCGAACAGTGCGAACTCACCGACGTGAGCCGCAAGATCATCGGGCATCTGTCGAAGGGCTACCGCCAGCGCGTCGGGCTGGCCGACGCGCTGGTGCATGAACCGGAGTTGATCATCCTCGACGAGCCGACCATCGGCCTCGATCCGCACCAGAACCGCGTCGTGCGCCAGCTCATCAAGAATCTTGGTGAGAACCGCACGGTGTTCATCTCATCGCACATCCTTTCCGAGGTGGAACTGACCTGCAACCGCATCATCATCATCAAGGACGGCGCGATTCAGGCCACCGGCACCATCGAGGAACTGCAGCGGAAAATGAGCGGCGGGCGGCAGGTGATTGCGGAAATCGCCGCGCCGCTGCCGGATTTGAAACTCGCCTGGGAGCAGATGGCCGAGATCGAGCACTTCGACGTTTCGCCCGGCGCGGGGAATTATTTCCGCTGCGCGCTCACGGCCCGCGCCGGCGTGGACGCGCGGGCGATGGTGTTTGATCTGGTGCGCGCGCGCGGCTGGAAGCTGCGCGAGCTGACCCGCAGCCGGCATTCGCTGGAGGATATTTTCGTCCACGTCACCAAGGGCGACCAGGAGGAGAACGCCTGATGCAAAAGTTTTTGACGCTTGTCCGCCGGGAGCTGGGAGGCTACTTCGTCTCGCTCACGGGCTACGTCATCATCGCCGGCGTGCAACTGCTCACGGGCATGAGCTTCGTGATTCTGCTCAAGGCGCTCAACGGCCAGCCGTTCGACATGCCGGTGACGGAGAAGTTTTACGAGACGGGCTTCTTCTGGATCATCCTGCTGCTGGCCGTGCCGCTGATCACGATGCGGGTGTTCGCGCAGGAAAAATTCTCCGGCACCTACGAGACGCTGATGACCGCGCCGGTGGGCGAACTGGCCGTGGTGCTGGCGAAGTTCCTCGGCGCGCTGCTCTTCTTTGTCGCCGCGTGGCTGCCGCTGCTGGCGTATCCGTATGTGCTGCGGCGCTACTCGCTCGACCTAGGGCAGGTGGAAAGCGGCATCGTGGCGAGCGCGTTCCTCGGCGTCTTTCTCGTCGGCGGCCTGTTCGTGTCCATCGGCTGCTTCGCGTCGTCGCTCACGCGCAGCCAGATGATCGCGGCGATGAACGCCTTCGCGCTCTGCATGGGATTTTTCCTGTTGAGCTTCCTCTCCACGCTGCTCGCGCCGCAGCCGGGCTGGCAGACGAAACTCTTCGCGCACATCTCGATGATCGAGCACATGAGGGACTTCTCGCGCGGCATCGTGGACACGCGGCACGTCGTTTATTATGCCAGCCTGACAGTATTTTTTCTCTTCCTGACGCTGAAGTCCGTCGAGAGCCGGAGGTGGAAATAGCATGGAACGCCCCGCGTCCAGTCCGCCGAGTTTTTCCCGTGGCCGCAAATGGGGCGCGCGGTTGAACGTGTTTCTTGCCGTGGTCGCCGTGCTGGCGATGGTCGTCATGGCCAACTATCTCGGCGCGCGCCGGGCGAAGCGCGTTTCGTGGGGCGCGGACGCGGGGTTTCAGCTCTCGCCGCTCACGCATCAGGTGCTGCGCGGGCTGACGAATCAGGTGAAGGTCACGGTGTATTTTGATCCCGACGAGGTGCATTACGGCTCGGTGATGTCGCTGCTCAAGGAATACTCGCTCGCCAGCCCGAAGATCGTGCTGGACACGATCAACTACATCAGCGAGCCGGCCAAGGCCGAGCTGTTCAAGGCGCAGTATCGCCTCGCGCCGAACTTGAAGGACTTCATCCTCGTCGAGCACGACAAGCGCGCGCGGCTCATCCAGCAGTCCGAGCTTTCGGAATACGATCTGGGCAAGCTCATGCGCGGCGAGGGCAAGGAAATCCAACGGAAGGCGTTCCTCGGCGAGCGGCTTGTCACTTCGGCCATCATCACCGTCACCGATCCGCGCCAGCAGAAGGCCTATTTCCTCTTTGCCCACGGCGAGCACAGCCCCGCCGAGCGCACGCAGGATACCGGCTACGGGCGCTTTGCCGAGGTGCTCCGCGACAACAACGTGGAGCTGGGCGGCCTCGCCCTGACCGGCACGAACGATGTGCCGGCGGATTGCAGCCTGCTTGTCATCGCGGGGCCGCAGACCGCGTTCGATCTCGCGGAGATTGAAAAGCTGGATCGTTACTTGCGGCAGGGTGGGCGGATGTTCCTGCTGATGCGCTATCAATCGCGCGCGGCCTTGAACCCGCTGCTCGCGCCGTGGGGTGTGGAACTGGGCGACAACGTGGTCGTGGACAAGATGCACTCCAAGAGCGACAGCTCCGTGGTCGTCGGCGCGTTTGGCAGTCATCCGGTGGTCAGGCCGTTGAGCCAGGCCGGGCTGGCCCTGCAAATGTTCGTGCCGCGTTCCGTCAGCGCGCGGAGCACCGGCGCCACCAGCGCGGACTCGCCGCAGGTCGCCGAACTCGTGACGACTTCCCCCGAAGGCGTGGCCGTGAGTGACCCGGTCAAAGGCCCACGTCCGTCGAACCGGCAGGGCGCGATTCCGCTGATGGCCGCCGTCGAGAAGGGCAGCATCAAGGGGGTCAATCTGGGCCGTGGCTCCACGCGGCTGGTCGTCACGGGTGACTCTTTGATGCTGGACAACCAGTTTATTGACTTCGCCGCCAACCGCGACTTCGCCTGGCAGGCCGTAAATTGGCTGCTCGACCGCTCGGTGTTAATCGGCAACATTGGTCCTCGCCCCGTCCGGGTGAACACGTTCACGATGACCGACGGCCAGATGCGGACGGTGCGCTGGCTGCTGCTGGGCGCGGTGCCGGGCGCGGTGCTGGGGTTCGGACTGCTGGTCTGGTGGCGGCGGCAGCGGTAGGAAAACGGTTGCGGGAAAAAAAGATGGCGAGCGGCATTGCACCGCCCGCCATCCAACCCAAACAACCAAACTGACTGTGCGAAAGTATTGACGGCACGGGTTAAAAAACGGTTCAAAGAAATTTCAAACTATTTGTCCGCAAGGATGATTTTATGCGCATCACCAACCTGAATCCCGACTCCGCCATTGGTGCCAGCTCCTGGCTCGCCGAACTCGACGGCCACCGCCTGCTGCTCGATGCCGGCGTCCACCCCAAGCGCGAGGGCCTCGATTCGCTGCCGCTCTTCGGCAAGATCAAGCACGAGGAGGTGGACGCCATCGCCATTTCGCACTGCCACCACGACCACATCGGCGCGCTGCCGGTGGCGATGCGCCAGTTCCCCAAGGCGCACGTGCTGATGACCGGCTTGAGCTACCTGATCGCCGAGCGCGTGCTGCACAATTCCGTCAACGTCATGACCAAGCAGCGCGCCGAGCTGGGCATCAAGGAATACCCGCTCTTCACCCACGACGAGGTGGACGACATCGAGCCGCGCTTCCAGGGCTTCAACTACAACCGCGAGGTGGAGTGGGCCGCGTTTCACAAAACCCGCGCCGGGGCGGTCTCGCCCACGCTGGAATTCTATGACGCCGGCCATACGCTCGGCTCTGCGGGCGTCATGGTGCGCGGCGGCAAAGAAACGCTCTTCTTCACCGGCGACGTGTCGTTCCGTGACCAGACAATTTTGAAAGGCGCGCGGTTCGAGGACGTGAAGGCCGACGTGCTCATCCTGGAAACCACGCGCGGCAACCACGCCACGCCGCCCGGCCTCACACGCGACTCGGAAGTGGAGCGGCTGGCCGTCGCCATTGACGCCGCGCTCAAGCGCAAAGGCTCCGTGCTCATCCCCGCCTTCGCGCTGGGGCGCACGCAGGAGATTCTGGCGGTGCTCGCCCTGCTCACGCGCGCCGGGCGGCTCAAGCACCAGCCCATCTACATTGGCGGACTGGGCCGGGTGTTCACGGAGATTTACGACATCGAGGCCCACCGCACGCACCGGCAGCACAGCGGCCTCCAGCTCCGCGAGGCTCTCAACATCATCGTGCTCGAAAAGGGCCAGGCCCAAAAAATGAAGCTCACCGGCGGACGCATCTTCGTCGTCACCGCCGGGATGATGAGCGAGAACACCGCCGCGCACGACCTCGCCGCGCGGATGATTGGCGACGAGCGGCACTCCATTTTCTTCGTCGGTTACGCCGATCCCGACACACCGGGCGGGCGGTTGAAGAAGTCGAAGCCCGGCGAAACCTTCATCTTCAGCCCCAGCATCGGCGAGGTCACGCACCGCTGCGACGTGCAGGAATTTGACCTCACGGCACACGCGCACCGCGGAGAGCTGCTCGACTTTGTCGGTGAAGTTTCGCCCCGCGCCGTCGTGCTTGGCCATGGTGATGACCTGGCGCGCGCGTGGTTTGCCGAGCAAATCCGCACCCGCCATCCACGCATGAAAATCATCCAGCCGCAGCCCGGCGAGACGGTCGAAGCCTGACGGTTTGCTTTCGCGTCATCCCGTCGCAAGTGTGACGGCGGGCTGGCACAAGGGCTGGCTTCCGTAGTGGGGTTTGGTGGAATTTTGACGGCTTGAGATCTCTTCAAAACGTAGCGGGACAGGCAAGATGCCTGTCCCACTGCCTTGCGGCACGTTTGCAGAGGTCTCGGCCTGTCTGTCTGGTAATGGCTGGCATTCCGGCTGCGCTTTATGAGCCACGATGAACATGGAAAAATTCACACTCAAGGCCCAGGAGGCCATCGCGAAGTCGCAGGAGATCGCGCAGGAACTGTCGCATCAGGCGCTCGACGGCGAGCACCTCGCGCTCGCGCTCGCGCAGCAGGACGATTCGCTCACGCCGCAACTGCTCCAGAAGCTCGGCGTGAAGCTGCCCGCGTTTCTCGGTGAGCTTCAGAACGAGCTCGGCCGTCGTGCCAAAGTCAGCGGTGCCGCGCAGGTGTATCCCGCGCAGGATTTCCAGAACGCCCTCGCCGCCGCGCAGAAGGAGGCCAAGTCGCTGAAGGACGATTTTGTTTCCACCGAGCATCTGCTGCTCGGCCTGCTGGACAAGGGCGGCGAGGCGCTTAAGAAAATTTTCGCCAAACACCTGCTCAAGCGCGACGCCGTGCTCAAGGCGCTCGTCGAGTTGCGCGGCAACCAGCGCGTGACCGACCAGAATCCCGAGGACAAGTTCCAGGCGCTGGAGAAATACGGCAAGGATCTCACCGCCCTCGCGCGGCAGGGGAAGATTGACCCGGTCATCGGGCGCGACGACGAAATCCGCCGCGTGATGCAGGTGCTCACGCGCCGCACGAAGAACAACCCCGTGCTCATCGGCGAGCCGGGCGTGGGCAAGACCGCCATCGTCGAGGGCCTCGCCAAGCGCATCGTGGACGGCGACGTTCCCGAGTCGCTCAAGAACAAGCGCGTCATCGCGATGGATCTCGCGGCGATGATTGCCGGCGCGAAATATCGCGGCGAGTTCGAGGACCGGCTCAAGGCGTTCCTCAAGGAAGTCACCTCCGCCGAGGGGCGCATCATTCTCTTCATTGACGAGCTCCACACCATCGTCGGCGCGGGCAAGTCCGAGGGTTCCGCCGACGCCGCGAACATGCTCAAGCCCCAGCTCGCGCGCGGCGAACTTCGCTGCGTCGGCGCGACCACGCTCGACGAGTATCGCAAGCACGTCGAGAAAGACCCCGCGCTCGAACGCCGTTTCCAGCCCGTGTATGTGGCCGAGCCGAGCGTTGAGAGCACCATCGCGATTTTGCGCGGGCTGAAGGAGCGTTATGAGACGCACCACGGCGTGCGCATTCAGGATGCCGCGCTCGTTGCCGCCGCGACGCTCTCGCACCGCTACATCGCGGACCGTTTCCTTCCCGACAAGGCGGTGGATCTCGTGGACGAGGCGGCGTCGCGGCTGAAGATGGAACTCGATTCCAAGCCCACGGACATTGACAAGCTCGACCGCCAGATTTTGCAGTTTGAAATCGAGCGCACCTCGCTCGCGAAGGAAAAGGACGACGCCAGCAAGGCCCGGCTCAAGAAGCTCGACGCCGACCTCGCGAACTTGAAGGAGCAATCCGCCGCGCTCACCGCGCAGTGGCAGAACGAGAAGGCGGCGATCAATGCCGTCAGCGTCATCAGCGCGCAGTTGGAACAGGCAAAGACGGAACTGGAGCAGGCGCGCCGCCGGAACAACCTGCAGCTCTCCGCTGAAATCCAATACGGCAAAATTCCCGAACTGGAAAAGAAGCTTACCGCCGTCGAGAAGCAGTCCGCCAAAAGCAATGCCGGCAAGCAGCCCGCGCTGCTCCGCCAGGAGGTCACTGAAGAGGACGTGGCCAAAGTCGTCGCGGCGTGGACCGGCATTCCCGTCACCAAGATGCTCGAAGGCGAGCGCGAGAAGCTCGTGAAGATGGAGGAGCGCCTTGCCGCGCGCGTCATCGGGCAGAAGGAATCCATCGCCGCCGTTTCAAACGCCGTGCGCCGCGCGCGCTCCGGCCTTGGCGATCCGAACCGCCCCATCGGCTCGTTCATTTTTCTCGGCCCCACCGGTGTCGGCAAAACCGAGCTGGCCCGCGCGCTCGCCGAGTTCCTCTTCGACGACGAACAGGCGATGGTGCGCATTGACATGAGCGAATACATGGAGAAGCACGCCGTGTCGCGGCTCGTCGGCGCGCCGCCGGGCTACGTGGGATACGAGGAGGGCGGGCAGTTGAGCGAAGCCGTCCGCCGCCGGCCCTATTGCGTGGTGCTCTTCGACGAAATCGAAAAGGCGCACCACGATGTTTTCAACGTCCTGCTCCAGGTGCTCGACGATGGCCGCCTGACGGACGGGCAGGGGCGCACGGTGGATTTCAAGAACACCATCGTCATCATGACCTCGAACATCGGCTCGCCGATCATCCAGGAATATTTTCTCGACGGGAAGACGACGCCCGGCGCGCGCTCGGCGATGGAGGACAAGGTGCTGGCCGAGTTGAAGCGCCACTTCCGGCCCGAGTTCCTCAACCGCGTGGACGACACGATCATCTTCCACAGCCTCGACGAGGATGAGCTGGCGAAGATCGTGGACATCCAGCTCGCGCGCGTGACCAAGCGCCTGGCCGAGCAGGGCTACACGCTCGACGTGAACGACGCGGCGAAGAAAGTCATCGCGACGGAAGGCTACGACCCGCAGTTCGGCGCGCGTCCGCTCAAGCGGGCGATCCAGGAGCATTTGCTCAACGTGCTCGCGACGCGGCTGCTGGCGGGTGAGTTCAAGCCGGGCGACAAGATCAAAGTCACCGCGAAGGGGGATGCGCTGGAATTCGGAAAAGCGTGAGCCACCGGCAGTATTTGACTGGAAGCCGAAGCCCCGGCGGCAGCGGTGGCGCGGCGGACTATTTCCTGTCCTCTTTCTTGCCGTTGGGCGCGGCGGGCTTGGGGTCAGTGGCCTTCGGAAAGGTCGGCTCGGTGGAGTTGAGCTGCTTGAGGACGTCGTCGGTGAGGTCGGCCAGGCCGGCGGTGTAGAGCAGGGCGGGGGTGCCGTTGCCGGTTTCGGCGGAGGAATCAAACACCATCTGGAAGCCGCCGGCCTTGGACTTGGCGTTGATGGCGTCGCGCAGCTCGGCGATGATCTTGTCGCGCATCCGGCGCTGCTCCTCGGCGAGCTGGGCGCGGGCCGAGCGGTCAAACTGGCCGAGGGTGGTCTCAAGTTCCTTCAAGTCGAGGAGCTTTTTTTCGGCGGCGTCCTTGCGTTTCTTGCGCTCGTCGCTGGAGACGGCCTGGTCGCCGGAAGTTTCCAGCAGCTTGTTATATTCGTCCTGAAGCTTGCGCGCGTCCTCGATCATGTCCTTGCGCTTCTTGTCGAGTTCGCCGCCGCGCTCCTTGAGGGCGGCGTCGGCCTGCTTGGTCTTCCAGTAGTTGTCGAAGAGTTTCTTGAGGTCCACGGTGGCCGTCTGTGCCTGGGCGGCGTTCAGGCCGGCCACGAGGGCGAGCGACAGGGCGGAGAAAAGAAGGAGGCGTTTCAGTGAATTCATTTGGAAAAATCAATAGTCGCGGGTGAAGCCGACGCTGAAGTTGAACTTGCCGCCGCCGCCGTTGTATTTGTCCGCATGCAGCGGGATGCCGTAGTCCAGGCGCAGCGGGCCGAGTTGGGGGATGTTCAGGCGGAAGCCGAGGCCGACGTTGTCGTTATACATGACCTCGCCGGCGGCGCGGTTCGGGTTGAAGCTGAACGAGTCGCTGTAGGCGTTGCCCACGTCGTAGAAGAGCGCAAAGCGCAGGCGGTCAATGATGGGCAGGCTGTATTCAAGCGAGCCGCTCCAGTAGGTCTCGCCGCCGCTCGGCTCGCCCAGGGAGTCGCGCGGGCCGACCTGCGCGTAGCGGAAGCCGCGCAGGGTGTTGGGGCCGCCGAGGAAGAAGCGGTTGAAGAAGGGGACGCGCGTGCTGTTCGCGTAGCTTTCGATGACGCCGGCGCGGGCGCTGGCTTCGAGGACGTGGCCTTCCCAGAAACCCTTGAAATACCAGGCGGAGCGCAGTTCCAGCTTGTAGTAGTCCGCGTCCGCGCCCAGCGGGCCGCCCGCCAGTTCGGTGATCAGCTCGGTGCGCTGGCCCTTGTTGGGCAACTGGCCGCCGCCGCGCGTGTCGTAGGCGAGCGTGGCGCCGACTTTGGAGACGAGCGTGTGGCCCGCTTCGGCGATGAGCTCGGGCGAGGCGGTTGGATCCACGCCGGTAATCCCAACGTTTTCAATGGTGTAGCTCACCTTGCCGATGAGGAAATCGCTGCCCAGCGCGCGGGTGAGGCTCAAGCTGATGCCCGTCTGCTCTTCGTCGTAAAGGGCGCTCTGATAGCTCTGCTTGCGATGATAAATGTCCGTGCCGAAGGCGAGCTTGCGCTCGAGGAACCACGGCTCGACGAAGGAGAGGATGTAGTCCTGCGACACCGTGCCGACGGAGGCGCGGAGGCGGAACTTCTGGCCGCCGCCGGTGAAGTGCGGCGGCTTGATGAGGTCGAAGTTGCCCTGCGACACCTCGACGAAGCCCACGATGTTGTCCACCGTGCTGAAGCCCGCGCCGAGCTGGAGGTTGCCGGTGTTCTTCTCCTCGACGGCGACGACGAGGTTTTTGCGATTGGGCACGTCGGTGTCCTCCGGCTGGGCCTCGACCTTGCTGAAGAACTGCGTGCCTTCGAGGCGCTCCTTGCTGCGCCGGACGCGCACCATGTCGAAGACTTCGCCGGGCGAGACGGCCAGTTCGCGGCGGATGACCTTGTCCTTGGTCTTGACGTTGCCCTTGATGTCCACCTTCTCGATGAAGACCTGGTCCTTCTCGTCCACCTGGTAGGTGAGGTCAATGTTGCCGGTCGCGGTGTTGGCGCTGCGGACGGGCGCGACGCGCGAGTCAATGTAGCCGCGCGCGCCGTAGTAGTCGCGGATGTGCTCCTCGTCCTTGTTCAGGCCCTTGGGGGTGAAGAGCGCGTTGGCCCCCATCTTGAGGCCCTTGGTGATGTCCTCGGTGGGGAAGAGCTTGTTGCCCTTGAGGGCGACGCTGCCGACCTTGTATTGTCGGCCCTCGCTGATCTGCAGGCGGATGACGATGTATTTCGGGCTGGTCTGCTCGATCTTCACGTCCTTGATCTCGAAGTCAATGTAGCCCTCGTTGCGGTAAAACTCGGCCAGCCGCTCCTTGTCGTCCTCGAACTGCTCGTCCTTGAGCACGTCGCTGCGGGTGAGCCAGGAGAACATCCAGTGGCGGCGGGTCTTGATAACCTTGGCGAGCCGCTTCTGCGAAAAGGCCGTCGCGCCGTCGAACACGACCTCGGAAACTTTGACCTTGGGCGCCTCGGTGATCTCATAGGTCACCTTGCCGGTGCCGGCGGTGTCGTTCGGCTCGACGCTGTATTTGACCTCGGTCTTCTGGTAGCCGGACTTCTGGTAGTGCTTGAGGATGGCCTGCGTGTCGGTGAACAGCTTGCGCTCGTCGAGCGGGTCGCCGATTTTCGAGGCGACGTCCTTCCGCAGCTTGGAGACGCTCATCTGCTTGTTGCCCTCGAAGCGGATGTCCGTGATGCGAAGCTTGCCCTGGACGATGTAGACGAGGTTCACGCCGCCGGAGATCGGCTCCTCGGCCACGCGGATGTTGTAAAAATAACCCGTGCCGTAAAGGTTCCGCACGTCGTCGTCCACGGTGGTGCGGGTGTAGGCGTCGCCCTCCTTGACGCGGATGTTCGAGCGGATCAACTCGTCGCTCGCGGCGGGCGGGCCGACGTGGCGGATCTCGACCTTTTGGATCTTGGGAAGGTTCTGCGCCGTGGCCTGGGGAAGCCAGAAGGCCAGCAGCGCAATCAGGATGCAGTAACGGCGGAGCAATGATTTCATGTCGTTCTAGTCCACGGGCACATCTTCGCCGCTGACTTTGGCCGCGCTCTCGAAGCGCGTAAAGCCTTTTAAGAACGTGAGGTTCACGTCGCCGGTCGGGCCGTTGCGCTGCTTGGCGATGAGCAGGTTCACCGGCAGGGCGTCGTGATCGTCCACCGGCCCGCCTTCTTCCTCTTCATTGCTCTTGGGCTTGTAAAGCAGGGCGACCAGGTCGGCGTCCTGCTCGATGGAGCCGGACTCGCGCAGGTCGGAGAGCATGGGGGTGGCTTTGGGCCGCTTTTCGACATCGCGGTTCAGCTGGGCCAGGACGATGACCGGCACATTGAGTTCCTTTGCCAGCGCCTTCACGCCGCTGGAGATGTCGGCGATCTCCTGCTGGCGATTTTCGGCGCGGCGGTTGGTCGTGTGCAGAAGCTGGAGATAATCAATCACGAACAGCTTCACCCCGTGCTGGGCGTGCATCCGGCGGGCCTTGGCGCGCAGTTGCAGGATGGAAAGCCCGCTGGTGTCGTCAATGAACAGCGGGGCCTTCGAGAGCCGGCCCGCCGCCGCCGTGAGCTTGGGGAAGTCCCGCTCGGCGAGGAACCCCTCGCGCACGTTGCGGAGGTTCACCCGCGCGCGCGAGCAGATCATGCGGAGCACCAGCGAATCGGCGGACATTTCCAGGCTGAACACCCCCACGGGCTGGCCGGTCTCCACCGCCACATGCTCGGCGATGTTCATCGCCAGCGAGGTTTTGCCCATTGAGGGCCGTGCCGCGATGACGATCATTTCGCCGCCGTGCAGCCCGGTGGTCATCTTGTCGAAGTCCGGGAAGCCCGTGGACAGGCCGGAGAGCATGCCCTGACGGGTGTGCATGTCCTCAATTTGCCCGATGGCCTTGTGGACGAGTTCCTTGATGGTGGGCGCGCCCTTGTCCTCCTGATCCTCGCAGATGCGGAGGATGTCGCGCTCGACCTCGTCCAGCAGCGCCTCGACTTCGCCCTCGTTCTCATGGACGCGCCCGATGACCTCCGTGCAGGTGCGGATCATCCGCCGCAGGACGTGCTTCTCGCGGACGATTTCCAAATAATACTCCAGGTTCGCCGCGCTCGGCACCATGTCCGGCAGCGCGGCGAGATACTCGAAGCCGCCGACGCCGTCGAGCATCCCGCGATCCTTCAGCCGCTGGCGGACGGTGATCAGATCAATCGCACTTTTCTGGTCGAACATCTCGACGAGCAGATCGTAAATCGTCTGGTGCCGCAGGTCGTAAAAA
This sequence comes from Verrucomicrobiota bacterium, assembly GCA_016235585.1. Taxonomy (GTDB): domain Bacteria; phylum Verrucomicrobiota; class Verrucomicrobiia; order Limisphaerales; family JACRJY01; genus JACRJY01. The sequence continues at coordinate 13,072 of JACRJY010000136.1, forward strand.
ACTTCGGCTCCGCGCTTGAATTTCTCGATGCACGTCGGCAGCGCGTCGTTGGGCGCGAGCAGCGCGCAGCCCAGCACGCCCTGCTCGGCCTCGGTGCTGTGCGGCGGCAGGCGGTCAATCTTCGCGGGATCGGCGGCGGCCTTGGTGCGGCGCGGCTTGCGGAGATCCACGGTGGCGGTGCTGGTTTCCGTCGGGCTGGGTTCGATCATCGGGGCGGAGTCTCGGTAAAAATCCGGCGGGCTGCATTGGGAACTTATTTTTGTTCTTCGCCGCTATTCACAAGTTATTCGGAAAGGCCTGTCAGTAAGACTTCGTTGCAATGTGGGTTGCAAACCGGCTACCCATTGCGCCCGTCATGTCCGAAGTCGGCAATCAACTGCGCGCCGCGCGCGAAGCCCGCCAGCTCGACATCCCTGCGATGGCCGAGCAGACGAAGATCAAGACCGATCACATTCGCGCGCTGGAAGCGGGCAACTACGACGCGTTCACCGCGCCGGTCTACATCCGCGGGTTCGTGCGCAGCTACGCCTCCATGCTGCGGATGGACGTGCCGCGCGTGATGGCGCTGCTGGATGCGGAGCTGTCGCGCACGGCGCGCTTCGCCGAGCCGCCGCGGCTCGATCCGCACCGGCGGGGCATCCTGGATTTCATCATGCTGCAGGTGTCGCGGCTGCACTGGCCCGTGGTGCTGCCCGTGCTGGCGCTGGCGCTCGTCACGACCGGCTCCGTGTGGGGCTACAACGCCTGGCGTCGGCATAAAAACACCGACCCGCTTTCCAAGCTCGGCCCAGGCATCTACCAGCCGCCCGCAAATTCCGGCGGCGAGTTTCTCCCCGTGCCCACCAACGTGCCGAAGAAATAATTTCCTTCTCGTCGTCCTTCTCGTCCTCGTCCTCGAAATCACTCTTTCTATCGAGGACGAGAACGAGGACGAGGACGACGAGGAATCCGCCTTGGCTGAATTAGCTGGGCCGCGTTCCCCGCGCTTGTCACCGCCGCCCGCCTCGCCTACTCTCCGCGCATGACCCACTCCCATCCCGAGTTCGTCCAGGAGGATCCCTGGCGCATCTTCCGCATCATGGCCGAGTTTGTGGACTCGTTTGAAACGATGTCCCACGTCGGCCCCGCCGTCACCGTCTTCGGCTCCGCGCGCACCAAGCCGTCCGATCCGTATTACAAGGCGTCCGTGGAGCTCGCGCGCGGACTGGCCAAGCATCACCTCGCCGTCATCACCGGCGGCGGCCCCGGCATCATGGCGGCGGCGAACAAGGGTGCGGCGGAGGCCAAGGGCCGCTCTGTGGGGTTGAACATCGAGCTGCCGTTCGAGCAGTCCGGCAACCGCTACGTGAACGTGCCGATCAACTTCCACTACTTTTTCTCGCGCAAGGTCTGCTTCGTGAAATACAGCATGGGCTTCGTCTTCATGCCCGGCGGCTTCGGCACGCTCGATGAATTTTTCGAAGTGCTCACCCTTGTGCAGACCCACCGCATCTCACGCTTTCCGCTCATCCTCTTTGGGAAAAAATACTGGAGCGGCCTGATGAAATGGATGGCAGCCTCGCTCGAAGGCGGCGGACTCATCAGCCCCGGCGATCTGGAGCTGCTCACCGTCACCGACGACGTGCAGGAGGCCATTGACGTCATCATGGATTACCGCCGGCGCGTCGGCCCGCCCAAGACCCTGCCGCCGGCGTTCGTGTGAGTCGTGGGAGAAGAAGCAGCCGCTGAAAACAAAACCGCCGGGAGGCGGCTTTCACCGCGTCCCGGCAGTCGAGTGGTCTGGTGAACTCGGACTAGGCGTTCTTTTTCTTCTTCTTCTTGGCCTCTGGCTTCACGGCGGCCACTTCGCCGTCGTCCAGCTTGCCGTCGCCATTGAGATCGAGTTTCTTCAACGCCTCTTTGCCGGAGGCGAAATCCTTCTTCAAGGTCTCGATTTCGTCCGTGTCCAGCTTGCCGTTGCTGTTGGCGTCATACTTGGCGAAGGTGTCTTCGCCGCCGCGCTTGTTCTTCTTTTCACCCTTGGCCGCCTGCGCGGAGGTGACGAAGCCCGCGAGCGCGAGGCCGAGAAGGATGGGGATCAGTTTCTTCATAACTTGACTGTGTTGTTTTGTTGCGCCCGGCGTCCTCACCACGCGGTGACTGGCCGGGCTGATGTTGTGGCGGGTTGGACGGGCCGCGCGCCGGGGAGGTTACAGCGTCGGCGGAGGAAGCAGCCGGCCTCCGTCCGCGACTCCCGCCGCGTCCAGCACGGCGGCGACGACGCGTGGAACTTCAATCCCCTTCATGCAGCGGAAATCAATCGGGCACGCGCGCAGGAAGCACGGCGCGCACGGCGCGGCGGACACGAGCAGGCGGTGGCGCGGATCGCCGGGCCGCCCCGGCCCCGTCAGTTCCGGCGTGGTGCTGCCGAACGGCACAACGACCGGCGTGCCCACCGCCGCCGCGACGTGCATCGGCCCCGTGTCGTTCGTGAGCAGCACGCGGCAGGCCTTGAGCGCGGCGCACAGCTCGCGCAGCGAAGTGCGCCCGGCGAGGTTCACAGCGGCCACATCCGTCTCCAGCGGGAACGCCGCCTGGATTTCCGCCGTGATTCGCGCCGCGAGTTCCCAATCGCCCTTGCCGCCAAAAATCACCCAGCGGCAGTTCACGCGGCGGCGGAGTTCCACCGCCGCCTGCACGAATCGCTCCTCCGGCCAGCGCTTGGCCGGGCCGTATTCCGCGCCTGCATTCAGGCCGAAGAGCAGCCCGCCGCCCAGGCCGAAACGCGCCGCGCAGTCGCCGACTTCATTTTCGCTGACGGCGATTTGCGGCGGCAACGGATCAGGACTCGCGCCGAGCGCGGCGGCGAGATGCAGGTAATGAAAAATGTGGTGCGCCGTGGCGGGAACATCGGTGCGCTCGGGGAACTCCGGCGATTGCACGAGCCGCTGGATTTCCTCGGCAGAGCGCTTCCGCATGAAATTCTTCTTCGAGCGCCGCGCGACGGTTTGCGTCAGCAGCCAGCCGCGCCAAGAAACCTTGTAGCCAATGCGTTCCGGCACGCCGCCGAGCCATACTTCGAGCGCGGCGCGGATCGAGTTCGGAAAAATCAGCGCGGCCTCAAATTTCTCCGCGCGCAGGCGGCGGCCAACGCTCCACGCGCTCTCGCCCGGCGCAATCGCCATCACGGCGTCCACCGCCGAGTGGCCGCGCCACAAGTCCGCGAGCTTGGCCGGCGTGAGCAGCGTGATGTGCGCACTGGGCTGCGCCGCGCGCAGGCGCAGCAGCGCGGGCGTGGTCATCACGGCGTCGCCGAGCCAGTTGACGCCGCGCACGAGGATGCGCTGCGGGGCGGGCGCGGGCGCGTCGGTGTGAAGCCTCGGTGGCATCAGCGGAAGCAAATCTGCCGCACGCAGTCCTCGAAGTCCTTCGCGCCGGCGACAATTTTGATTTCCACGCGCATGAACAAAACCGGCAAATCGCGGCGGTCGAGCTTGGGAAAGCGCACGGCGTCCTTCTGCGTGGTGATGATCAGCCCGGCCTGCCGCTTTTTGCTGCGGTTGATGACGTTGAGGATTTCCTGCTGCGTGAAACGGTGATGGTCGGCGAAGCGCTTCGTGTAGACCAGTTCCGCGCCCTGCGCCACAAGGCTGCGCTCGAAACTTTCCGGCTGCGCGATGCCGCTCAACGACGCGACCTTCTTGCCGCGCAAAAACTCCAGCCCGTGCCGTTCGCCGGTGAACACGTCCTCGAAGTAGAGCGGATGGTGCACGCACTCGATGATGCCGGCGGTGGGGTTGTGCTTCGCAATGCGCGCGCGCAGCCGCGTGGTGTCGCCGTCGCTCTTGGTGATGAAAATCGTGCTGGCGCGGACGAGGTGCGGCGGCGGTTCGCGCAATGTGCCGCGCGGGAGCAGAAACTCATTGCCGAAGGGCTGCTGGCAGTCCACCAGCACGATGTCGCGGCGGCGGCCGCGCAGCCTCCAGTATTGGTAGCCGTCGTCGAGCAGCAGCGTGTCGCAGCCGAATTTTTCAATCGCGTAGCGCCCGCTCTTCACGCGATCCTTGTCCACCAGCACCACCACGTCCTTGAGATTCGACGCGAGCATATACGGCTCGTCACCGGCGGTTTCGGAATCGAGCAGCAGCGATTTGCCGTCGGACACGACGCGCGGCGGCGTGTGCTCCCGGCGGAAGAGCAGCCGGTCGAGCAGGCGTTTCCGCAACGGCGGCGGTTTGGAGCGGTAGCCGCGAGAGAGGATGGCGACGGTGCGGCCCTGGTTTTGGAGTTCGCGCGCGAATTTTTCCACGACGGGCGTCTTGCCCGTGCCGCCGACGGTGATGTTGCCGACGGCGATGACCTGCACGCCGAGCGTGGAGTCGCGCAGGATGCGGACATTGTAGAGGAAGAGGCGCGCCTTGACCGCGAGGGCGAAGATTTTCGAGCACAAGAGCAGCACGAATCGCAGGAGCGCAGCGCGTTTGCCGGGCCGCTCCTGAAAAATGACCTCCAGGCCGAAAGTTTCAGCGGCTTCCGCCCAAGCTCGAATGGTCTCGCGCATTCGCGCGAGTCTGCCAACGCCGCCGGCGCGGGGCAAGAACGTCCGCCGCGCGCGGCTTGCGACGGGTGCCTCCGGGCACCGCCTCCGCTCCGTCAGGTCGGGCGGAACGCCGATCTCCGAATCGGCGCGGGGCGGGAGTTTTCCCACCCCTGCCGGATCGGAGTCCGGCGCTCCGGGGCAGTCAGGATGCGCCGCTTGCGACGGCCCGCCGGGTGCGCTAGGCTGCCGGCATGAAAAGGATTCTAGTCGCATTGTTGCTGACCGTCTTCGGAATGGGCGGCATCAGATCTTCCAGTGGCGCGGGCGAGTTGCCCGCGCCGGCGAAGAAAATATTTGTCGTGCCCATCCGCGAGGACATCATGCCGCCGCTGGTCTATCTCGTGCGCCGCGGCGTGAAGGACGCGATGGAGGCCCAGGCCGACCTGCTCGTGCTCGACATGGAGACGAACGGCGGGCGCGTGGACGTGACGGAGGAAATCATCAGCATCGTCGGCCAGTTCAAGGGGCGCACGGTCACGTTCGTGAACCGCAAGGCGTTTTCCGCCGGGGCGTTCATCTCCGTCGGGACGCAGACGATTTTCATGGCGCCCCAAAGCGTCATCGGCGCCGCCGCGCCGATGATCCTCTCGCCCGGCGGCACCGGCGCGGAGAAACTTCCCGACACCGTCGAGGCGAAGATGACCTCCGGCGTCCGCGCGCTGGTGCGCGCCAGCGCGGAAAAGAACGGCCACAACGTCGCCGTGATCGAGGCGATGATTGACAAGACGCGGGAGTTGAAAATGGACGGCGAAGTGCTCAACGAGAAGGGCCAGATTCTCACGCTCACCGATGTGCAGGCCGCCAAGCAATACGGCCAGCCCGCCAAGCCATTGCTCTCCGCCGGCACCGTCGAGTCGCTCGACGCGCTGCTGAAAAAGCTCGGCGCGGCGGACGCGAAAATCACGCGCATCGAGCCGACGGGCGCGGAGAAGCTCGCCACGTGGATCAACGCCATCAGCCCGATCCTGCTCATCATCGGCATGGCGGGGCTTTACATCGAGTTCAAGACGCCGGGCTTCGGCCTGCCGGGCATCATCGGCATCGGCGCGTTTGTGATTTATTTCCTCGGCGGCTACGTCGCGGGGTTGTCCGGCATGGAATGGCTGCTGGTGTTCGTCATCGGCGTGGCGCTGCTCGCGGTCGAACTGTTTATTTTCCCCGGCACGATGGCTCCCGGCCTGATCGGCGCGGCGCTCATCGCGGCATCGCTGCTCATGGCGGCGGTGGACTGGTATCCCGGCACGCCGAGCCTGCCGACGCTGCCGCAGTTGCAACTGCCGCTGCGGAACCTGCTCATCGCCGCCGCCGGCTCGACGGCGGTGATGTGGGCCTTGAGCATCTGGCTGCCGCGCTCGGCGTATTTCGAGCGGTTGGTGCCGCGCACCGCCAGCGGCGTCGCGTCCGGGGAGAAAAAAGCGGCGGAGCAGGCGGGGCAACTCGGCCTCGTCGGCGTGGCCGTCTCACCGCTGCGGCCCGGCGGCAAGGCGCAGTTCGGCGAACAAATCCTCGATGTCATCACGGACGGCGGGATGATCGCCAGGGGCGCGCGGGTGAAAATCATCAGCCACAGCGGGACGGAGGCGGTGGTGGAGGCGGTCGGGGAAATTTCCGGCCCGTCCTGAAGCGCGGCGCTTGCGGGAGCGGTTTCCCGCAACACTGCTGGCGCAAACGATGTGGCCGGGCTTGCCAGAGATTCAAGGAGCGCCTAGTTTCCGCGCGCGGTTGAGACGGACATTTTACTGAAACATACAATACGATGAGCGTTCTTGTAGTCGGCACCACGGCGTTGGATTCCATCAAAACTCCGAAGGCGGAGAACCCGCGCCTGCTCGGCGGCTCGGCCAGCCACGCGGCGGTGGCGGCGAGTTTTTTTTCGCCCGTGCGGCTCGTCGGCATCGTCGGCGAGGATTTTCCCCGGCGCTACCTCCGGCTTTACCGCAAGCACGGCATCTGCCTCGAAGGCCTGCAGCAGGCCGCCGGCAAAACCTTTCACTGGGCGGGCGAATACGAGGTCAACATGAACAAGCGGCAGACGCTCAACACCGAGCTGGGCGTCATCGAGAACTTCACGCCCACGCTGCCGCCGGCCTACCGCGACACGCCGTTCGTGCTGCTGGCGAACATCTCGCCGTCGCTCCAGCACCACGTCCTCGACCAGATGCGCCGGCCCAGGTTCGTCATCGCCGACAGCATGGACCTGTGGCTGAACATCGCGCTGCCCGACCTGCTGCGCCTGCTCAAGCGGGTGGACGCCTTTGTGCTGAACGACAGCGAGGCGCACCAGTTGACCGACACAGACAACGTCATCGCGGCCATCCGGAAAATCCACCGCCTCGGCCCGCGCTACGTCATCGTCAAGAAGGGCGAGCATGGCGCGATTCTCTCCGGGCCGGGCGGGATGTTCATCGCGCCGGCATTTCCGCTGCACAAAGTGACCGACCCGACCGGCGCGGGCGACTCGTTCGTCGGCGGGATGATTGGGTATCTGGCCAGCCGCAAAGGCTCCATCGAGGCCAACCTGCGGCGCGCGCTGATTTACGGCAGCGTGGTGGCGTCGTTTTGCTGCGAGGGGTTTGGCGTGAAACGCACGACGCGCGTGGCCCGCGCCCATATCGAGGAGCGCGTCCGGCATCTGGAACGGCTGGCGCGATTCTGAACGTGTAATTAGCCGACCTTTAGAGCGGTTTAAGTATTGTCGTAACCGCTGATGAAAGGCCGTTCGTCAACCGAGCACCTCCTCTCCCCAGCCCTCTCCTCCACTCGGCGTGGAGGAGAGGGCTGGGGAGAGGAGGCGTCCACCGCTCCGAATAGCGGCTACGCCATTTTGAAACCGCTCTAATCCACTGGCTGCTTCGGGCCGGGCGGCAGGAAGCCCAAAGGCCAGACCGAGGGCGGACATGGCGATGTTCAGGAAAAGCATCGCGCCGCACTTCCGAAACATCGCTCCGAACCGGGAGAACACGGCAATGTTCCGCCGGAACATCGCTCTGTAACGGAGGAAAACTGCTCCGTATCGCCGGAACATTGCTTCAGATCGGAGGAAAACTGCTCTTCACCGGAGGTTTCCCACACCAAACCGGAGGTTTCCTGCGATTCACTGGAGGAAAATCGCTCCTCACCGGAGGTTTATTGCAAGTTACCGGAGGAATGTTGCTCCTCACCGGAGGTTTCCTGCGACAAACCGGAGGTTTATCGCACCAAACAGAAGGAAAACTGCGCCAAACATTCTGAAAAGTGTGCCAGACAGAATGTTTTGTGCGCCAAACCTCCTGCAAACTGTGCCAGACAGGATGTTTATCGCGAGTTGCAGACGGAAAACTGCGGGTGAAAGCACGAAAATCAGGCCGGACAAAACATTCAACCCGCTGATTTTCAGGCCACTCGGGCAAAACCGCTTGAAGATGGCGGTTTTTTGACAGTCCCGAAACCCGAATCTTGCACCCCGCGCCCTTGGTTCCGGCCTTGCTCCTGAATTCTGAACCCCGAATCCTGGCTCCTTGGTTCAAGCCGCGGATGGAACACGGACAAAACACGGATGGTGAGGCGAGGAGTCAAGTTTTTGCCAGAAGACTAGCCGTGAATGATACACGATTAAACAACAATGCATCCGTGCTTTTCTGCAATTGTGATCGTAGCGCGAGAGCCCGAACGAAATTCGAGAAAGTCCTTCTCGATTCCATCGCTGAAAATCACGCCGTGCTCCGGCATTTGTGAAACTATAACCAGCGGTTCGCGTTGTGTAATGCGGCCAAATACAATCGAAGCCGAAGTTGTTTTGCTTGGAAACGGTTCGCGAACGGTGAAGCAAAGATAGTTGGCATCCCACGGAAATTCGCTTCGCGGAGCCAGATTTACTCGCTGCTTTAAGCGCGGCGGTTTGCCACTCGGCAGCAGTTCTTGTTGAACTTGTCTAGCGGCGTTTGTGCCGACGTTTTGGACGATGCCGGACGCTCCAGCCAACAGGCTTTTCAGCCAGCCAGTCGAGCCGATGCCAGTTGAGACAATGATTCCGCTTGACGAATGATTTTCTGAACGACCACCGATGCTGATGTTGTAGCGTGCTGAAACATGAGTCTGCGGCCCGATGAAAATGTCATTGACGGCATACAACACTTCGCCGGTGTTCAATTCTGCCTTTGCCATCGTGACGGATTTTTTTGCGCGCACGCCGCGAAATACCTCGCGGATAATTTTGTCGAGGTCGTGAACTTGAAACGGCAGAAGCTGCCCGTCCCAGCGCGCCGGGTCGGGATTCACACCGATGACGGGCTGTCCGTCCAAGTATTTCACGGTGTTTGCCACCAAGCCATCTTGCCCAAGCACTACAATGATGTCTTTCGGGCCAAAGGAGAAATTTGGAAGAAAGGAACGGTCAATCGTTTGAACTCGACTGAGTGCGGCTAGAGTTTGCTGCGCCAGTTGAACCGAGTTTCCGTATTCAGTCTCTTCACGGTCGTAGTCCGAAAAATCCTGACCGAGGTGGCTGATGTAAAACTTAGCCTGCGACCGTGTGCTGAACCGCCGTTTCAATTCGGCGAGCCGTGTCGGACGGGTGACGAGAATGATTTTGTTTTCGGTGAGACGTTGCATCCGAAACTCCCTCGCTGTAGCGGATTATTTCTTCTGCAACAACTCGCGCAACAGATCCGGCGAAATATTAAGTTGCCCGATCTTGTCGGCCTTGGCAGCGATTTCCTGAAATGCTACGGCAATCAACTGTTCGGGCTTCATGCCCACGCTCGCCAGGGCTTGCACCACCCGCGCATCAACCGAACTCAACGACTGCATGGTCGTCGAAATGCCATAAGCGCGGGCGTCAGCTTCGATCTTGGCGTTTTGCGCGGCAAGAGCGACGTGTTCTTTACGTTTCGTTTCCAACAAAACTTTTGCCACCATCTCCGCCTGTTGCAGTTGATGCTGCTTCTCTTGAACAGAGCGCTCGGCTTCCATTTGCGCTTCGCGAATCTGGCGCTTCTTGTTCTCGACGGCGATTTCAGTGTTCAATTCGTTTTCCTTGATGGCGCGTTCCTGCTCGACAGCCGCGTTGCGACGCGCATGGATCGCCTGATCTGCCTCCTTGAGCAATTCCTCGCGCGTTTCTGCTTCTAGCGCGCGACTGGTCTCCGGCGTTGGCTTGATGGCAAGAATGCTCAAACCTAAAATCTCCAACCCAAGCTGTGCAATCTCGCCCGACCCGGCGAGCGCAGCGCGGACTTTTTGCACGATGGCATCCGAAGCGCGGATAGTTTCGCGTAGTTTGAGTGATTGCAGTTGCGCTCTTGCCAGCACGTTCACGACGTTGATGACCCGTTGCGGTAATTTTTGCGGATCTTCCGAAGCATAACCCTGCCCACGCGCATCAAGAGAAAAATTCATCAGTGATGCAAGTTTTTTGGGGTCGGCTACGCGATAAGTCACCTGACCCTGAACCGTCACGGACTGAAAATCTGCCGTGCTTTCCTCAAAAATAAACGGCGCGTCAGTGCTGGCAATCGGCACAGCTACGAGCGATGTCGTCGGCGCGTAGTAAAAAAACGAAAGCCCAGCACCTTCACGGGCGACGCTGCCGCGCCGATATTGTAAAAGGTAAATGGTTGGCAGTGCTTTGATGAATTTGATTCCGAGCATGGCGATTCCTTTATATTTTTTGCCGCTATATTTTTCAAGAGAATGAAGCAATCTGTCCGACTGGGCAATGATGATTTCAAGATTGATTCCTCACACCGGCCCCTCCGTATTCGAGGAGGAGAGGAAGAAGATTTTGTAGTTCTTTGCGATCTGTGTGGCGGTAGTTCAGAAGTCGGGATTCAAAATAGTTCCCCGTGTCTCCGTGGTTCAATCCGTGTTTCCTCCGTGGCTGCCTTGGATGACCGGCATTGCGGCGTGAATTGTGTTTGCTCCCGTTTGCCGTTACTGTCCGGGCCGGTTCGGGCATTTGAAGACCGGCTTGTGAAAATCTCCATCGTCATCCCCGCGTTCAACGAGGAAAAGCTCCTCGCGGAGACGCTGCGCGCCGTCGAGTCCGCGGCGGCGGCGTTCACGGCGGCGGGCTGGGCGCGGGAAATCATCGTGTGCGACAACAACTCGACTGACCGCACGGCGGAACTGGCGCGCGCGGCGGGCGCGACGGTGGTGTTCGAGCCGGTGAACCAGATCGCCCGCGCCCGCAACACCGGCGCGGCGGCGGCCACCGGCGACTGGCTGCTGTTCGTGGACGCGGACTCGCGCCCCAGCCGCGAGCTGTGCGCCGACGTGGTGGCGGAGATTCAGCGCGGCAGATGCCTCGCGGGCGGCAGCACCGTGCAGCTCGACGAACGGCACTTCGCCGCCGACTTTGTCGTGGGCTTCTGGAACTGCGTGAGCCGGGCGCAACGGCTGCTCGCGGGCTCGTTCATCTTCTGCGAGGCGGCGGCGTTCCGCGAACTCGGCGGCTTCAGCGCGGAGCTGTTTGCCGGCGAGGAACTGGACTTGAGCCAGCGGTTGAAAGCCCTGGCGAAGTCGCGCGGGCGCGAAGTGGTGATTTTGCACCGGCACCCGCTGCTCACCTCGGCGCGCAAGGTGCGGCTCTACTCGAAGCGCGAACATCTGCGGCTGATGGCGCGGGCGGTCTTCTCGCGCGGCGCGGCGCTCAAGAAGCGCGACGAGTGCGCCATCTGGTATGACGGGCGGAGGTGAGGCGCTTCATTCAACTTCAATCGAGTTCAACCACGGAAGACACGGACTACACCGAAAAGAATTATCCTTCCGTGTGCTCCGTGTCTTCTGTGGTTCCGACTCGTTTCTGGATTCAATCAACTGACACCACCGCCTTGATCACGCCGGTCGCCGGCTGGGTCCAGCTCGGAAAGACGCCGATCATGTCCTCGAACGCGGCCTGGTGCGTGATCCACGGGCGAGTGTCAATCTGGCCGTCCTCGATGAGCCGGATGATGCGGGTGAAGTCGCCGGGCAGGGCGTTGCGGCTGGCGCGGATGTCCAGTTCGCGCCGGTGCAGCGCGGGGGCCTGGAGGAAGCTGATTTCCGACTGCGTGATGCCGACGTAGATGAGCCGGCCCTTGAAGGCGCAGTAGCTCAACGCCTGGCCCATGGATTTGTTGCTGCCGGTGGCGTCCACCACCACGTCGGCGAGCTGGCCGTTGGTCAGCTCGGCGAGGCGTTTCAGTTCTTCGCCGTCGCCCTTGGTGAGGATGGTGTCGGGCACGCCCATGGTGTCGCGCACGAAGGCGAGGCGTTGCTCGTTCATGTCCATGACGATGGTCTTCGCGCCGGAGAGCTTGGCAAACTCGACGACGGAGAGGCCAATCGGTCCCGCGCCGATGACGAGGACGGCCTCGCCGGGCTTCGGCTCGCCGCGATTCACCGCGTGGCAGCCGATGGCGAGCGTCTCGACGAGCGCGAGTTGGTCGAAGGAGAGTTTCTTGGACGGGTGCATTTTCCGCGCGGGCAGAAGGATGCGCTCGGTCATGCCGCCGTCGCACATGACGCCGAGGGTTTTGTTGGTCTCGCAGCAGTTGGTGTGGCCGCGCCGGCAGGAGTAGCAGTGGCCGCAGTTGATGTAAGGCTCGACGGAGCAGCGGTCGCCGGGGGCGACGTTCGTGACGCCCGCGCCGACGGCGAGCACCTCGACGCCCAGCTCGTGGCCGGGGATGCGCGGGTAGCTGAAGAAGGGCATCTTGCCGAGATAGCCGGAGATGTCCGTGCCGCAGATGCCGATGCGATGGACGCGGAGGAGGACTTCGCCGGCGGCGGGCGCGGCGGGTTCGGCGATGTCAATGCGTCGCCAGGCTTGGGGCTTTTCGAGTTGGAGGGCTTTCATTGTGATTGCTGACTTGCCCGCGAGAAAAATACAAAGCAGATGCTCACAGTGAAAACTCCGCCGACACCTTGGCCTTGAGCCGGCGCTCGTCGAAATCAGGCTGTTGCACGAGGCGCGGCAGCAGCGCTTCGCTCAAGCGGTGCATCTCGTCCGCCGTGGCGGTGGACGGCGGGCGCACTTGGCCTGACCAGTCGGGGAATTCGAGTTCGAGCGCGCTGGCCCCGGCGGCGGGACGCGGCGTGCCCGGTTCATTCGGCGCAGGCGCGGGCGAGTTTTTCATTTCCACTTTCGATGGTCTCTGCTTGTGTCTCACTCAAACTTCCCGTGCTTGTGTTCGCCGCCTGTCGCCGCCGGCACGGCGGCTTCGGGATGCTTCGCGAGATAGGCGTCCACGTCCTTCGTCACGACGAGCTGGCCCCACATCATCTGCCAGTGGCCGGGGAAGGTGCAGACGTATTCGTAGTCGCCCTCCTTGTTCGGGGCGGTGAGCTTGAGGCTGGTCTTTTCACCCGCCTCAATCAGCTTGGTTCCGTCGAGAACCTCCGGGGTCTTCGGCGTGAAGGCGCGGCCCTTGGAATCGAGCGTTTCCGGGCTCATCACATTGGCGAGGTTGCCGACCTTCTCCCGCGAACCAGGCGTCACGACCACGAGATTGTGCGGCATGAAGTCGGTGTTCTCGATGATGATTTCAAACGGCTTGCCCGCCTCGACGACGATGCGCGGCGTGTCGTAGCGCATCTGCTCGCGCACGGTGCGGACGACGAAGACGGCGACGCGCAGCTTCTTCAATTCCTTTCGCAGCGCATCCGCCTTGTCCGCCGGGAGCGCGCCAGCCAGGTCGCTCGCGGTCTGGACGGTCTCGATGTAGTCCTCGGAAGTGCGCGCGCTGGCGGGCACGGTCTTGGCCCACGCGACAAGCGCGGTGGCGGCGACGCCCGCCTGCTCCTTCGGCCACGCGGCGCGCGGCAGCACGCGAATGCCCTGCGCGGCGGCGGCGACCAGTTCCCTCTTTTGAATCATCACCGTGAGCGCGGCGAACGTTTCGGCCTGATTCTTCGGAATGCTCACCGCGGCGCGAATTGCGGCGCGGCGCACGGCGGCATCGCTGCTTCCGTCGAGCAGCGGCTTCACCCTGTCGTAGGCCTTTACGCGCAAATCCTGGTCGAGCATCAGCGGCAGGCTGGCGATGAAATCCGCGAGCGCGCCGGAGGAACTTGCCCGGCTCCACACGGAATCAATCGAGCCTTCCGCCACCGTGAGCGCGGCCCACGCGGGCTGGCGGAGATCCGGCGAAGCGCTGCTGGTGAGTTTCGCCACACGACCGGCCTCGGCCTTCAATTCCGGCGTGGCCTGCACCGGGAGCAACCGCGCGAGGCTCGCGGCGGCGGGTTTGTTGCCGGCGGCGGCAATCGCATCCAGCAGCACGGCGGCGCGCGTTGACTTGCGGCTCTCGGCCAGCGTGCCGAGCGCCTCGGTGCGCGTCACATCCGGCACGCCGGGGCGCGCGAGCAGCGCGAACTGCACGCCTTCGGTGCGCGGCAGCTTCAGCAGTTCGGCGTTGCCTAGGCTGCTGACGAGGTATTCCAGCCCGGCGGGATTGTTCGCCGCCAGCGGCTGGCCCTCGGCGAGAGCTTTGCGCCACAGCGGTTCCAACTGCTTCGTCGTCTCCTTGAGCGTGTAGTCAATGTAGTAATCCGTGGGGAACTTCAGCGCCGCCACCGCGACATCCGTGGCGGCCGCATCGCGGAAAAAGCTCGCGGCGCGAATGGCTTCGAGTCGCACGCGCGGATGCTCGTCGGCAGCCTGCGTCTTGAGCAGGGCCAGCGAGTTTTTCACGCGGTCGCGCCAGTAGCAGAGCACGCGCGTGGCGGCGGCACGGGCGCGGTAATCGGGCGAACGAAGCTGCTGCTTGAGCAGCGCCTCGTCCACGACGTTGTGCCACTGGTGAACCCACAGCGCCTCGGCGAGGTGGTGCTGGTAATCCTTGTCGCCCTTGTCGAGCGACGCGGCCCACTTCTTCGTCGCGGCGATGACCTTCGCGGAGTCGTGCTTGCCGAGTTCGATTTTGGCGCGCGTGCGGACGTCGTTCTCCGGCTCCTTCAATGCGGCGAGAAGTTTCTCGATGGACTCGCCGTGGATTTTCACCGGCTTGAGCAGCGGGCGGCCCTCGTAGGTCATCCGGTAGATGCGCCCGTGGCCGTGGTCGCGGTTCGGGTCGCGGATGTGATGCTGCATGTGGCCGATGAGCTGCTGCGCCCAGTCGAGGAAGTAAATGCTGCCGTCCGGCGCACAGCTGATGGACGACGGGCGGAAGTTCTGATCCTCGGATTTCACGAGGTCTTCGGTCGTCTCGCCTTTCAGGCCCGAACCCTCCTCGGAGACATCCACGCGGAAAATTCCCCGGAAGCCGATGACATTCAAGTTGAGGAAATCGCCCTGCCAGTCGTCGGGGAAATGCCGGCTCGACACGATGCCAGTGCCGGGGCACGGGCGCGACGGACGCTTCCAGAATTCCTGCATCTTTGCGTGCTTCGCCGGGAAATCAATGAAGCCGCTGAACGCCGGGCCGAAGTAGTTCGCGTTGCCGGTGGCGTCGGTGATGATGTCGTTGCCCCAGTAGTCGAAGACGCGCCCATGCGGGTTCGCGAAGCCATAGGCGACATAGCGCTCGTATTTGTGCGTGACCGGCTCGTAGCGGAAAATCGCGCCGTCGATGTTCCGCACCACGCCCGCCGCCGTCTCCGTCTGCGCGCGGTGGAAGACGCCGTCGCTCAAATACGTCGCGCCGCCGGGGTCGAGGCAGAGGGCGTTCGCCGTGTGATGCGAGTCGGCGGAGTCGAGGCCGCCGAGCACGCGCTCGACGGAGTCGGGTTTGTCATCGCCGTTCGTGTCGCGCACCCAGAGGAGATCGGGCGCCTGCACGAGCAGCACGCCGTCCTTGTAGAACTGGAATCCCGTCGGGCAGTTCAAATTGTCCATGAAGGTGACGCACTTGTCGGCCACGCCGTCGCCGTTGGTGTCCTCAAAAATCAAAAGCGAATCGCCCTTCTTGTCCCACGGCGTGCGTTCGGGATACGTCGGCCACACCGCGACCCACAGGCGGCCCTTCGTGTCCCACGCCATCTGCACGGGGTTGATGAGTTCGGGGAATTTCTTCTCGTCGGCGAAAAGCGTGACCTTCGTTCCCTTGGCGATGGTCATCTTGGCGATGGCCTCGCGTCCGTCGAGATACGGCTCCGCGTCGTGCTTGTTGGCCGGCGCGGGCGTGACCGGCGGAAGGTTCGCGTCGGTCACCTTGAGGTCGCCGCCCTTGGCGACGGCCCAGACGCGCCGGTCGCGGTTGGCGGTCCGCACGTCGCGCTGGCTCATCTCCTCCTGCATCACTTGGTAGTTGGAAATCTTCGGCGAATTCGGGTCGGCGGGCGGGCGCTTGGAACGGCCCGTCGCCTCCTCCGGCTCGGTCTTGGAAGTCTTGATGGGCTCGGAAAACTCCAGCTTCGAGCGCCCGCCGTAGACATTGTAGCCGTCCACCGTGCGGTAGCGCTGATGCCATTCCCAATTCTTTTCGTTGATGGCTGCACGCAGTTTCGCGAAGTCGCCCGTCGGCGCGGTCTCGCCGAAGAGCGCGCGGAAAATCTCCGGCGCGAGCGCCTTGTCGCCCGCCTCGGTGAGGTGAATGGTGTTGAAGGTCAGCGGCTGATTTTTCTGCGCCTGCTGCTTCTGCTGGCTTTCGCTGACGCTGAACAAGTCCACAAACGCCACGTCGCTCGCCTTCGCCACCTCGGCCATCGCGGCGGAGTATTTGCGGATGTTCACATTCAATTTGTCCGCGTCGGGCTGGTTCGGGTCGCGGCTTTTTTCCGCCGCGAGCGGGCCGAAAAGCACGAGGCGCACCGCACCCTTGCCGCTGTAGTTTTTCACCCGCGTTTCCTGGATGAACGTCGCAAGGTCGCTGCGGAACCTTGGCAGGCCCGCGTCGCCGGCGAACGATTCGTTGAAACCGAAGAACGCGAACACCACGTCGGCCTTCACCTTCACCAGCCATTCGTCGTTCGAGCCGAAATTCTCCGAGCGGTTGCGGAGGTTTTTGTCCAGCTTGCTCGCCTCGCGCGCCGCCGCCGCCTCCGCCTCGACCTTCGAGAAGTTGCGGGCGCTCTTGTCATCCTTGCCCACCTTGTTGAGGAAGCCGCCGACCTCGTCGCCGGAGAAACCGAGGTTGCGGAAGACGAGGTCGTGCCTGGCAAACCGCGCCGTGGTGAGCGTCTCCAGCCAGCCGTGGTGCTGCATCCGGTCGGCGACACTGTTGCCGATGAGCGCGACGTGGTCGCCGGGATTCAGTTGCAACGGCAGCGAAGTCTTCACCGGCGGCGCCGTCGGGACAGCGTCAGCTTCCGTCTCCGGCTTCGCGTCCTTCTTCTCGTTCCTGGAAGATTTCTTCCCCGCCTTCGGTTCGGCTTTCTTGTTTTGTTTTGGCGTGGCTGTCGGTTCGTCAGAGAATTTTTTCTCCACCTTGGCCGGAGTTTTCTTGTCCTGCGCGGCCACCGGGGTGCCGTCCGGCAGCACCTTGCCGAGCGCATGGTCGGACGCCCGGAGGCCGCCGCGATAGCCGTTGAAGCCGTAGAAGAGCGGACGGTAGGGATCGACAAAATCCACGTTGGCGCTCTCCGGCACGTCGAGGCCGAGGCCCCAGTAGAGGCCGTTCACCACGAGGCGGCGCAGGCCGTCGTTCTGCAAATCCGTCGCCGCGCCGAGCGTGGTGCAGAGGATTTTGTTCACCTTGCCCGCGTCGTTTTTCACCTCGCGCGTCCACGCCACGGCCATCGCCGGGGAGTTGACGGGCTGCTCCTGCTTGTCCGTCGCGCGTTTCTTCACGTAGTCGGCGGGCGCATCGCCGGGCTTCATCCCCTTGAGCACGTGGCCGCGCAGGAGAATCTTCGCGTCCGCCGCCGGATACGTCTCATACACGTCGCTGTCGCCGAACACATCCGACACGCCGCGAAGAATCGTCTCGTTCTTCGCCGACGCTTCGATGACGCCGCGCGTCGCCTCGCTCTTGTGCTTGCCCCAATGGGAAACCCACGTCTCGCCAAGGTGTTTTTCGCCCCAGCCGCCGTCCTTGTTGTAATTCCATTTCTCCCACTCGCTGCCTTTGGGATAGCCGTTGAAGGCGTGCGTGCTCGTCCGCAGCGCCACGATGGGCACGCCGCGCTTCACCGCCGCATCGAAGCGCTTCGTCGTCGCGTCATCCCAGTGGCGGAAGCGCAGCAGCAGCACGAGGGCGTCGGCGGAATCGAGCGCGGCGGGATTCGAGAGGCTCGCGCCGTTGTTCGGGTTGATGGTGCCGTCGTCATTCACCGAGAACAGCACGGTGCATTTGAACCCGTGCCGCTGGCTCAAAATCTTCGCGAGCATCGGCAGCCCCTCCTCGGAGCGATACTCCTCGTCGCCCGTGAGCAGGACGACGTGCTTGCCCGCGCCGGGGCCGGGCTTGGCGTCGTAAGTGATGGATGTGGCGTCCGCCGCCAGCGCGGTGGAGGCCGTCAGCACGGTGAGCACGCAAAAACTGCGGAGCGCGGAGACGAAGGTTCGCATTTTCATAATTCAACTCATGTCGGCAATGGCCGGGAGATTACGCCCGGTTGGACGCCATTGGGCAAGCCCGCAAATGCCCGCCGGTCACAGACCGCCGCTACAAGTCGGGGGGAGCGCACTCAACCCCGCCCTGATCCGAAGCTGAAGTTCGCACAGAAGCCCGCGCCGCGCGCGAAAGTATTTTCACGGTGACATGGTTACTGCTCATCGAGCGCGCCACACACCTCCTGTTCGTCGGAGTTGGAATCCTTCTGCCGGTCTCACGCCAAAATCCCCTTCACCACTTCGCCGTGCACGTCGGTCAGGCGGAAGTAGCGGCCTTGGAATTTGAAGGTGAGCCGCGTGTGGTCAATGCCCATGAGATGCAGCAGCGTGGCGTTGAGGTCGTGCACATGGACGGGGTTGCGAGCGACGTTGTAACAGAAGTCGTCGGTCTCGCCGTAAAGCGTGCCGCCGCGGACGCCGCCGCCGGCCAGCCACATCGTGAAGCAGCGGCCGTGATGGTCGCGGCCGTAGTTCGTCGCTTCGAGCTTGCCCTGGCTGTAGGTCGTGCGGCCGAATTCGCCGCCCCAGATGACGAGCGTGTCGTCGAGCAGGCCGCGTTGCTTGAGGTCGCGGATGAGCGCGGCGCACGGCTGGTCCACGTCCTGGCTTTGGAGGCGCAGGTCGCTCGGCAGATTGTAGTGCTGGTCCCAGCCGCGATGGTAAAGCTGGATGAACCGCGTGCCGCGCTCCGCGAGCCGGCGCGCGAGCAGGCAGTTCGCGGCGAATGTCCCGGGCACGCGCGCCTGCGGGCCGTAGGCATCGAGCGTCGCCGCGCTCTCGTCGCGCAGGCTCGTGAGTTCCGGCACGGAGGTCTGCATCCGGTAGGCCATCTCGTATTGCGCGATGCGCGTCTCGATTTCCGGGTCGAGCTGGCGTTCGAGCTGTTTGCGGTTCAACGCGGCGATGGCGTCGAGCTGCTCGCGGCGCGCGGCGGCATCGAGGCCGGGCGGATTCGACAAATACAAAACCGGGTCGCCGCTGCTGCGGAAGCTCACGCCCTGATGATTCGACGGGAGAAAAGCCGCGCCCCACAACCGCGCATAGAGCGGGTCGGCGGGCCGCGCCGCGCTGCCGCGCGAAATGAGCACGACGAAGCCGGGCAGGTTCGCGTTCTCGCTGCCAAGTCCGTAGCTCGCCCACGCGCCGAGGCTCGGCCGGCCCGGTTGCTGATGGCCGGTCTGGAGAAACGTGACGGCCGGGTCGTGATTGATGGCCTCGGTGTGCATCGAGCGGATGAAGCAGAGGTCGTCCACCACGTCCGCCGTATGCGGCATCAACTCGCTCACCCACGCGCCGCTCTTGCCGTGCTGCGCGAAGTTGAAAATGGACGACGTGACCGGCAGCGACTTCTGCCCGCTCGTCATGCCCGTGAGCCGCTGCGTGCCGCGCACGGACTCGGGCAATTCCTTTCCGTGCAATGCGCGCAGGCCGGGCTTGTGGTCGAACAAATCGAGCTGCGACGGCCCGCCGTGTTGGAAAAGGTAAATGACGCGCTTCGCTTTCGGGGCAAAATGTGTGCCGCCGGCAACGCCGCCTGAATCCGCAGCGAACAGCGAGCGATTGAGCAACGACGCGAGCGCCACGCCGCCGATGCCCGTCGCGGTGCGCGCGAATAACTGGCGGCGGGTGATGGCGAGTAAGGCGTTCATTCGTTGGCGGACTTGCCCTTGCCCTGCGCCGTGGACTTGTAAGGCACCGGCTCACTGGCGTCCTTCTTCACGTCGGCCTCCCACGCGGCGTAAAGCGCGCTGAGGCGCTGGAGGTCGGCGGGCTTCTTGGCGGCGAGGTTGATGGACTCGGTCGGGCTGGTGACGAGGTCGTAGAGTTCCCACGGAGCCTGCGCGTCGGGCCGGACGATTTTCCACCGGCCTTCGCGCAACGCGGCGGCTCCGCCCAGATGCGCGACGAGATGCGGATATGGCGACTTCGCCTCGCCCGTCAGCGTGGGCAGCGGGTCGTGACCGTCGAGCACGCGGTTCTTCGGCTGCGGCAGTGCGGCGGCGCGCAGGCAGAGCGGCAGCACATCGAGGTGACTGAGAATTTCCTTCGACTCGGTGCCGGGCTTGATTTTTCCCGGCCAGCGGAAGAACGCCGGGACGCGGATGCCGCCCTCATACATCGAGGGCGCATCGCCGCGGAACGGAGCGTTCGACGCGGCATCGAAGCCGTGCTCCGGCCGCAGGATTGCGCCCATGTCGGAGATGAACATGACGAGCGTGTTCTCGCGCAGGCCGGTGGCGTCGAGCGTGTCGAGCACGCGGCCGATGGCATCGTCGAGCGCGGTGAGCACGGCGAAGTAACGGCGCTTCTCATTCGTTTCGTCGGCCTTCCAGCCGTAGCGCTCCAGGTATTTTGCCGGCACCTGCCACTCGGGTTTTTCTCCCTTCGCCGTGTTCACCGTGCTGACGTAGTGCGGCGCGTTGAACGGGAGATAAACGAAGAACGGCTTCTTCGCCGCAGCCTGCCGCCGGATGTAGTCGCACGTCGCATCGGCGAAGATGTCCGTGCTGTAACCCTCGACCTTGTGCCGCTCGGTGCCTTGGAAGATGTCGTATTCGCCGTGGTAGGTGTGCGTGAAGTAATTGATGTTGCCCGAGCGGCAGCCGAGGAACTCGTCGAAGCCGCGCTCGGTCGGCCGGCTGCCGGGCGCGAAGCCGATGTTCCATTTGCCGAAGCACGCCGTCGCGTAACCCGCCGCCTTCAAATACTGCGGCAGGATGCGCTCGCGATGCGGCAGGCCAATGCCATCCCAGTTCTCGACGGTGCGTAGCTGATGCGTCAGGCCGTTTCGCAGCGGGTGCCGCCCCGTCAGAATCGCCCCGCGCGAAACCGTGCAGGTCGGCGCCACGACGTAAAAGTCTTTGCACAGCACGCCCTCGCCCGCGAGCCGGTCCATGCGCGGCGTCTGGATGCCGAGGTTGCCGTAACAGCCGAGGTCGCCGTAGCCGAGGTTGTCCACGTAGATGAGGAGGATGTTCGGCTTGGGCGCGGCGTCGGCGGAGGTGCCCGCGAAACACGCGAAGGACGCGAAGATAAGGAGAAGGTGTTTCATAAATTCAGCGCACGGGAAAAAAGTGGATTCAGCAAATCATGGATTCATTTCTTCCCCTTCGGTGCCTTGGCAGCCGGTTCGCCTGAACCGTCCAGCTCCTTGACGAAGACATTGCGGAATTCCACCGCGTCCTTGTGGTTCTGCAATGTGATCGGCCCTTCTCCCGGGATGTCCTTCACTCGCGCGCCCGTGATGACTTTTGTGCCGTTGAGCGACACGTCCACGCGGTCGCCGCGCAGCGTGATGATGAAGCGGTTCCATTCGCCCGGCCCTTTGTCAGCGCGGACGCTCGGCATGGTTTTCAACCGCTCCTCCTTCGTCGCCTCCGTGTCCTTGAACTTTGTGCCCACCTCGCCGCTGCCGCACGGCTGGCACCAGATGTTCACTTGCGCCGCGCGCACGCCGCGCAAATACACGCCGCTGTCGCCCCACGTCAGGTTATCCTTCATGAGCGTCTTGCCCGCCGCGTCGGTGTGAAACTGCCCGTCGTCCGTGAGCCACTGGTGCGGCTTCACGTGCGGCGCGCCCGTGAGCCGCCAGTCAATCATGAGCGTGAAGTCCCGGAACTTCCG
The DNA here is from genome assembly GCA_016235585.1 of Verrucomicrobiota bacterium. Taxonomy (GTDB): domain Bacteria; phylum Verrucomicrobiota; class Verrucomicrobiia; order Limisphaerales; family JACRJY01; genus JACRJY01. The sequence continues at coordinate 34,728 of JACRJY010000136.1, forward strand.
CGAGGTGGAAAGATTGTAGTCCTTCCCTTTCACGCGCGGCGGCTCGTCGGTGCGCAGGCGAATGACACCGTTCGTGATTTCCCACACGCCATCGAGGTGCGCCTCGTGGTTCCAGTTCGCCCACGTCCGTCCGTCGAAGTGTGAAGTGAAACCGTCGGGTGTTGGCTCGGCAGCCAGCACGACGCCGCCAAGGAGCGCCGCGGCAAACACCGCACTCATCCATCCACGAACTGCCTGGAATTGTGCGCCGTTCATTTGGCGTCCGCCTTCTTGGTCTTTGCCTTCTTCTTTTTCGCCGCCGGAGCGGCGTTGTAAGTCTCCGCGTTCACGGACTTGAGGTAGCCCGCGAGGATGCCGGACATCTCGGTGACTTTCTCCGGCATCGTGGCAGCCACGTTCTTCGTTTCGCCGATGTCCTTCGCCAGGTCGAAGAGTTCCTGGTCGCCGGTCTTGTTGTTCACCATGAGCTTGAGGTCGCCCATGCGGAACGTGGAGACGGGCAGCGCCGCGAAGTTCGGGCGATGATGCACGATGCCGGGCAACGCGCGCTTCACTTTCCCTGCGCCCGCATTCTCCAGCACTGCGCGGAAGCTGCCGCCATCAAGGTCGCTTGGCAGCGCGGCCTTGCCGCCCGCGAGGTCGAAGAAAGTCGGCAGCAAATCGTAGCCCGTGACCGGCTCGTGGCTCACCGAGCCGGCCTTCACGCCGGGGCCGCGCACGATGAACGGCACTCGGATGCCGCCCTCGTAGAGATACTGCTTCTGCGCGCGCAGCGGATGGTTGTTCGAGGGCAGCGACGTGTCGGTGTTCGCGTAGGTCGCATAGCCGCCGTTGTCGGCGGTGAAGACGATGTAGGTGTTGCCCGCGATGCCGAGGCGGTCCACCTCGTCGAGCAACTGCGTGAGGCCGGCGTTCAAATCCTCCATCATCGCGGCGAACGTGGGCGTGAACTGCCGTGTGGGTTTCGGGCCTTTGACATACTTCTCGTTCGTTGCCGGTGAAGCCTGCACCTGGCGATGCACGGCGTAATGGCTGAGTTGCAGGTAAAACGGACGCTGCGCCTTCACCTGCGCGCCCATGAACTCCACCGCGCGCTTCGTGAGCGTGGTGATGAGCTTCGGGTCTTCGCGCACCGCGTCGGTGAAACGCGTGTCGCCGAGGCCGCCGGGACTGCCGGTGTTGTTTACGGTCAAGCCGTCGCTCGCGTCGTAGCCGCATTGCTCCGGCGTGGAAATCATGTCCTCGCCCCACTTGCCGAAGTGCGCGCAGGCATAGGCGGGGTTCACCTGCTTGAGCGCGCGCGGAATCGTCAGGTGGTCGGCGGGCACCCACGTGCTTTTGAACTCCGTGCCGCGCTGGCGGGCCGGCGTCATGCCGTTGACGATGCTGCGGCGCGTCGGCGTGCAGAGCGGCCCCGGCGAGTAGCCGCTCGTGAAGCGCATCCCCTCGCGCGCGAGCCGGTCCATCGCGGGCGTGCGCAGGTCCGCGATGCGCGATTCCGGAATGTCGGGGTGCATCCGCTCCGACATCATGCACCAGCCCTGGTCGTCGGTGAGGATGAAGAGGATGTTCGGCGGCGCGGCGGCGTGCGTGGCGGACGCGAGGACGAAAAAGGCGAGAACCGCAATGAGGTGACGTTTCATGGTGGTGATGGATTCGGTCTGCATCAGACTCAACGCGCGCCGGTTTGCTTCACGAGCCGGGCAAGGCTGGATTGCATTTGCTCGCGCGCCGCTTTCGCCTTCGGATCGGCGATGAGGTTGTTCAACTCAAACGGATCGGCCGCGAGATCGTAGAGTTCGTCCATGCCGGGGAGTTCGGTGTAGTGGATGAGTTTCCAGCGCTCGTTGCGGACGGCCTGGTAGCCCATGTTGGCCATGCGCGGAAAAACCTTGTCGCTGAAATGCTCGATGAGGAACTCGCGCTGCCAGTCCGTGACCGCGCCTTTCAACACGGGCAACAGCGAGCGGCCTTCCGCTTTCGCCAGCGGCGTGGCCCCGGCGAGTTCCAGCAGCGTCGGCGCGAGGTCGAGCGTGAGCGCCATTTCCTTCGGCTCGCTGCGCGGCGCGATGACACCGGGCAGGCGCATCAGCAGCGGGATGCGGATGCCTTCCTCATACGCGAGGCGACGCTCGACGCTCAATCCATGCTCGCCGTAAAAATATCCGTGATCGCTCGTCACCACGACGAGCGTGCGGTCGAGTTCGCCCGACTGCTCCAACTGCCGCAGCAACGCGCCGAGGCTTTCATCCACGCCCGCGAGCATCCGCAGACGGCCGAGAATGGATTCATCGCTGCTGCCAGTCTTCGGGCCGAGCGGCGGCAGGCCGGGGATGGCGCGTTGCAGCGCGGGCTTGTTTTGCGGCGCGACAAGCGCGCTCGGGCGGCGCGGCACTTTCACTCCGGCATAAAGTTGCTCGTGCCGTTTCGCCGGGACGAACGTCGAGGCGTTCGGGTCCGACAACGAACCATCGGCCCGCTGCGCGGTCTCGGGATGCACGGCCTTGTGCGCAAGGTAGAGCAGGAAGGGCTGTGCGCGCGGCTGCTTGAGAAACGCGAGCGCCTGCTCGCTCAACGCATCAGTGACGTGGCCGGTGGTTTTCACCGACGCGCCGTTCACGTTCAACTCGGAGTCGAAGGAGGAGCCTTGCCCCTTGAGGCAGACCCAGTGGTCGAAGCCGGGCCGGCGCGAGTCGTCGTTGCCCATGTGCCACTTGCCGACGAACGCCGTGCGATAACCGGCGCGCTGCAACGACTGCGGGAACGTCACGAGCTTGTGGCTCTGCGCGCTGCGCTCGGTGTTGTCCGTGATGCCGTGCGTGTGCGGGTAAAGTCCCGTGAGCAACGTCGCGCGGCTTGGCGAGCATAGCGGCGTGACGGCGAACGCATTGAGAAACCGCGCGCCGTCCTTCGCGATGCGGTCCATGTTCGGCGTCTTCGAGAATGGATGCCCCGCGCAACCCAGGTCATCCCACCGCATGTCGTCCACGAGAATGATGAGGATGTTCGGCGGGGCGGGCGCGGCGGCGAAGATTAAAGGGCAAAGGCCAAAGCTTAAGGGAAGGCCCAAGTTCCCAAGGAACATGAAGGCGCGTCGCGCGAGCCGGCGAATTGCAGCTTGGCCTCTGGAACTTCCCTTGAGCTTTGAGCTTTGAGCTTCGTTCTTCATGCGTCACATCATGCGAAACGGCTTCCCCAGCTTGATCACGCGCTCGGCTTTCGGATGCCAGCCCTGCGGCGCGTGGGTGTTGGTGTGGAGGTAGCATTGCACGCGCACCTCGGTGCTGCCCTCGGTGAACGTCAGCAACCGACTCAACGGGCGGGAGTTTGCGGAGACGTGGAAACGCGTGAGGCAGCAGCAGTTGATGAAGGTCGCGCCCCACTTGCGCTCGATGTGCGTGCGCCCGTTGAAGTTGTCATCCGGGTTCGTGTGCGTGTGACCGCCGAACCAGAGATCAATCGCGCCGGGATGCGCCTCCAGATACTTCTCGAAGGCCATCGCCTTGGGCCGGGCATCGACGTAGTAGAGATACGACGAGCCTTCCGGGCTGCCGCCGTCCTTTTGGTAGCCGTGATAACGGCTCGTGTAGCTGCCGTCGGCGTTCAGCGTGCCGCCCTCGAAGTCGCCGGAGCCGACCGTGGTCTCGCGCAGCATATGATGATGCGCGCTGATGATGACCGCGTCGCGGTTTGCCTCCACGCGCTCGCGCCACCACTTCACCGTTTCGCCCGTGACTGCGCCTGCCGGATAACCGCCGCGTTTGCCGCGACCGACGGGCGGCGGCAGGTCGTTGCGGTCGCTCATCATGAGGAACAGCAGGTTGCCGACGCGGAACTCGTAGCGCTCCCACGTGCCGAGGACGGGAAAGCGTCGCCGCTTCGGATCCACGCCGGAGTGCGCGGTGCTCTCGCCGGTCGGGTCAATGTATTTGCGGAACCACCACTGCTTCTCGCTCGCGTCGTGGTTGCCTGCGAGGTCGTAGAAATCCTCGCGCCGGTGTTTCTTCGCCACGGAGTATTGCTTCACGACCTCCAATCCCTCCTCGTCATCGGGCGCGCCCTGGTTGCCAGAGAAATCGCCGACGTTCAACGCGATGTCCCAGTCGAACGGCGGCGCGCCGTCCTTGCCGCCCTGCTCGGACTGCCGGATCGCGTCCGCGAGCGACTCGCGCTTGCGCCGGATGTCCGTGCCAACGTGCGCGTCGCCGATGGCCCACAGGCGAAATTGTTTGGCCGGCCCCGGCTCGGCGGCGGTGAGGAGCGCGGGCGCCGCGCCCGCGACGGCGAGACCCGTGGCCATGTCGCGCACGAAACGGCGGCGCGTGATGAGGGGTGAATCGGTGTTCATGGCTTCACTTGGACTTCTGGCGCTCGCTGTCGCGGAGCTTGAACACGGCCTGGCTGCGCAGCGGAAACGGTGGTGCGGCATCAGGTGACAGGGAATCGAGCGCGCGCTGCAAGTTCCGGCGTGCGATCGCGGATTCCGGAGAAAGGCCGGTTGAGAGCGGACGCTGCTCCTCCGGATCGGCATTCGCGTCGAAGAAGCGGCCATCGGAGTAGAGCTTGAACCGCTGGTCGCGCACGACGCGCAGGGTGTGGAGTTGGTTGAAAATCCAATCGCGATGCGGCTTGGCGCTTGGGTCACGGAGTGATGCGGCGAAGGACTTGCCATCAAGCGCCACGCCCTTTGGCAACGGAAGGCCCGCGAGTTCGCAGAGCGTCGGGAACACGTCGCTGAAATCCGCCAGCGGCAAAGTGCGACCGCCGGGGAAATGGTTCGGACTGTTCGCGATCAAGGCGACGCTGCCGCCGGCCTCGGTAAGCGTGTAGAGGCCGCCCTTCACCTCGCGTCCGTTGCGGCGCGCGGTCAGGCTGCTCTCGGTGCCGTTGTCGCTGGCGATGATAACGAGCGTATTGTCGCGCAGCTTGAGTTCTTCGAGCGTGCGGATGAGATCGCCAACGAGCTTGTCGGCGTAACGCACCATGCCGGCATACAGCTCGTGATGCGGGCGGCTCGCGTCACGGTTGAGCGGCGTGGGGACGACCGGTTCCTTGAAGCTCTGCCCATGTGCGAGGTGCATCGGGTAATAAAAGAGGAACGGCCGGTCGCGATTCCGTCGCAGAAAATCCACGGCGAACTCCTGTGTCACATCGGGGCCGAATTGGCCCGCAAGCACCTCGCGCCTGCCATTTCGCAGGAAGACAGGATTCCAGTAGCGGCTCTCGATCATCGGCATGAACGCGCCGGTGTCGGGCACGGACTCGCGCCGCACGGCGTCGCGAAACTTCGCCATCTCCGGCGGCGGCACGCGGTCGGCGTCAATGCTGCCGGGCCAGACGAGTTGCTCGATGAAGCCGTGCCGCGTGAGCGCGTTGGGTTCGTCGTAGAGATTGTTGATCTGCCACTTGCCCGCGATGCCGGTGACGTAGCCCGCGTCGCGGAACACCCGCGGAAAGACCACTTCGCGCTTGGGATCAAGCCCGCCGCCGCTATAGAGCGCAGCGTCGTGATGCAGTGTGAACCCGGTGCGATACGGCTGCCGCCCGCTCAAGAGCACCATGCGGCTCGGCCCGCAGATGGGCATCGTGTAGCAATGCTCGAAGCGCACGCCTTGCTTCGCGAGCCGGTCGATGTTCGGCGTGCAATTCTCCTCGCTCCCGTAACAGCCGAACCACTCCTGCCCGATGTTGTCGAGCAGGACGAAGACAACGTTCGGGCGCGTGTTGACCGCAACGGCCGGCAGGCACAAGCCTGCGAACAGCAGCAATGTGCAGAGAGGCTTCATGGCGCGGAGCTACTTTCTCGCACTCGGAATCACCGGCAGAATGAGCCGCGACGCCAGCCTGCCGCCGTGGTGGATGGTCTGCGTGGCGACGGCGAGCCGCGCGTCGGCATTCTGGTCGGCGGCGGTGTTGTGGTTGCGGTCGTAGTTCGGGAAATCGCTGCTGGTGATGTCGAGGCGGATGCGGTGGCCGGGCTGGAACTCGTTCGCGGTCGGGCGCAGCTTGAGGCGATACTCGATGACCTCGCCGGGCTTGAGGAGCTTGGGTTTGTCGAGGCCGTTGCGGTAACGCGCGCGCACCATGCCGGAGGCGATGTCGCGGTTCGAGCCGTCGGGCGCTACATCAATGAGCTTCACGAAAAAGTCCGTGTCCGGCGCGCTCGATGCGGCGTGCAGGATGACTTCGGGATAACCGGTCACTTCCAGCGCGGCGGTGAGCGGTTCAGCTTGATAGACGAGGATGTCGTGGCGCGTCGTGAGCGGCGCCTGGTCGGCGGGCAGTGTGAACATCGCCGCGCTCCAGAGCGTGGGCACGGGGTCGTTCGGATCGTAGCGGAAACTGTCGCGCGCGGATGCGGCGGCTTTGGCGAGCAGTCTGCCGTCGCCAGCGGGGGTGTTCGCGTGGCCGGCGCTGTTGAGGAAGAGCGTGTGCGACTTCGCGCGCGCGGGCGGCCATTCCTGCTCGTCGCGCCACTGGTTCGCACCCATCACGAAGATTTTCACCGGTGCATCCTTGTCCACGCCGTTGGCCTTGCCTTTGAGCCAATGGTCGAAGTAACGGATTTCCGTTTCTTCGAGACTGAGCGCCGCCGCCGGGCCGAAATCCACGCCGCCCTGTTTGCGATTGCCACGGCCGCTGTGACTCCACGGGCCGATGATGAGCCGCTGGCCTTTGCGCGCGACTTCGGTCTTTCCGACGCGGCGCATCGCCTGATGCAGTTCGATGCTGTCGTTGCAATGGTCGAACCAGCCGACGAGGTCCTGGTTCGGCACGGTGACGTTCGGGCAGCCGTCGAGCAGCTTCCATGGGTCGCGATGTGGCGCGCACAGCCAGCTTTTCACCGCCTCGTCTTCATCTTCAAAGACCATCCTCGGCAAATCGAGCCACGGCAGGAAATGAAGCAGCCGCTGATCCTCGCCTTCCTTCCAGAGCTTCGCCGCCTCCGGTTTCGTCGTCGGACCGGGAGTGCCCGAGCGCAACCTCATGTCCGGCGACATGCCGCCGTAGAACCAGTTCAACCTGCGCCCCGGCTTGATGGTGCCCGGCCCCTCGACCTGTGTGAGGCGCGGCGGAATGGAACTAGCCGACATTGCCACGAGCGATGGCGGTCGCAGCGGCGCGAGCTTCCATTGCAGGAAGGCGTTGTAGCTCGCGCCGAATGTTCCGACCTTGCCATTGGAGCCGGGCAACTTCGCCGCCCACTCGACCGTGTCGTAGCCATCGGTCGCGTCGTGCGTCTCGGCGCGGTAAAATGACTCCCACTTCCCTTCCGACGCGTAGCGCCCGCGCGCGTCCTGCCGCACGACGATGTAACCGGCCTTCACATACGGCTCGTTCTTGCCGCCGTTCTTGTTGTAGGGCGTGCGCAACACCAGCACCGGGTGCGGGCCGGGCGAGTCCGGCCGATAGACATCCGCGCGCAACACCACGCCGTCGCGCATCGGCACGGCGACGTTGCGCTCGACGTTCGGTTCGGTCGTTTTGGCCTTCGCCTTGGTCGCGGCGTGGGCCGGCGCGAGCGCGGTGAGGAGGAACGCGAGTAAGAGCAGGTTGCGTTTCATAGGAAGAGTTTTGTCAAACGAATTGGGACAAGCGAATGAGAAGCGGGATGGGAACAGTTTCATGGGGTCTTCATTCGGTTGTCCCAATTCGTTTGTCCAAAATTCCCGGTCCGGCCTTGCGCGGTGACACTCATTTCTTCTTCGCCTTCTTGGCCGCCGGCACCTTCACCAGCCAGTTCGGCGACGGCACGTGCGCGGCGGTCATGAACTCGCGCAGCCGCTTCACCACGTCGGGATGCTGCGCGGCGACGTCGCGCGCCTCCATCTGGTCCGTGCTCAAGTCATAAAGTGCAAACTTCCCGTCGGCAGCGACTTGATGCCCCTTCCATTTGCCCCAGCGGACCGCCTGTTGGAAGCCGCCGCTGTATTGTTCCCAATACATCATACGCGTCGAGAGCTCCGGCTGCGCGCGGCCCAGAATCGTCGGCAACACGCTCACGCCGTCCACTTTGCCGGCGACCTTCGCGCCGGTGAGGTCGCACAACGTCGGCAGCACGTCGGCGAAATACCACGGCGCGCTGCTGACCTGGCCGGCGGCGACCTTGCCCGGCCAGCGCACAATCATCGGCACGCGCAGACCGCCCTCGTATTGCGCGGCTTTCTGGCCGCGAAACGGCCCCACGCTGTCGAGCACGCCTTCGCGCCGCGCGACGCCGCCATTGTCCGAGCAGAAGAACACAATGGTTTTTTCGTCGAGGCCGAGTTCCTTGAGCAACGCCATGAGCCGACCGAGGTCGCGGTCGAGGCGGGTGACCATCGCGGCGTGAACCTTGAAATCATGCGGCCAGTCCTTGTCGCCGTAAGTCTCCAGGCTCGGCACGACGTATTTCCCGTGCGGCAACGTCCACGCGAGATAGAGGAAAAAGGGTTCGCCTTTGTGCCGCTTCACGAAGTCGAGCGACCAGTCGGCAATGAGGTCGTGCGAGTATAGATTCGTCTGGCCGTTGAGATTGCCGGTGAGCGGGAAACGCTCCGTGTTCTTCCAGAGATAATCCGTGTAGTAAGTGTGCGCGTGCTGCTGGTTGAGGTAGCCGAACCATTCGTCGAAGCCCTTTTTGTTCGGGATGCCGGCTGTGTCCGGCTCGCCGAGACCCCATTTGCCCGTGATGCCGGTCGTGTAGCCGGCCTGCTTGAGCAGCATCGCCACCGTCACGTCTCCGGGTTCGAGCGGAATGCGCCGCTGCTGGCCCACGCCGCCGACCATGCCGGAGTTGCCCCGAATGCGCGTGTGGCCCAGATGCTGCCCCGTCATCAACACGCTGCGCGACGGCGCGCACACCGACGCGCCCGCATAGACATCGGTGAAGCGCGTCCCCTCGCGCGCGAGCCGGTCGATGTTCGGCGTCTGAATGTGCTTCTGCCCGTAGCAACCGGCGTCGCCCCAGCCCATGTCATCCACCATGAGGTAAATTATGTTCGGGCGGGCGGGCGCACTGCCGGCGAAGGACGGATAAACAAGGGCGCAGAACACACCCAGGCCGAGAAGAAGCAGGCGGACGAAGATTGATTTCATATTGGTTCAATTGACGGGTTGGCTGGTGGATGTGGAACTTTTCACCCCACTCAGGGGATGCGCGGTCACCGCTTCCCACGCGAGTTGTTGCAGCAGGCGGTTGAGTTTATCGGCTTCAGCTTGTTCGCTGAGAATCTTGGGCACCGGCAGACCGACGGGACTGCGGCGATAGATGACGGCGAAGTGGCAGTAGGTGGCGAGTGCTTGCAGCACGCCGCGCGCGTGGCCCAGGCCGTCGCGGAACAACTCGCCCTGCTTCGTGAGGCCCGGCGCGATGCCTTCGATGATTTTGCCGCGCAAGGCCATCGTGGCCTGGCCGACGGGAACGACGAAGAGGGTTTGTCGTCCGAGCTTTGTGTTCAGTGCGCGGAGGTGCTCGTCCATGCTTTTGAAATACGCCGCGTGCATCGCGCGCAATTCGTCCATCGTGCGCGACTCGCGATCCACGACCTTCGGGCCGGCTCCGGCCTTCAGCACCGTGGGGTCGTCATACGGAATCCAAAACTCCTGCACCAGCACGCGGAGGCTGGGGTTGTGCTCGAAGCCCAGCGCCGCGAGTTTCTCGATGCCGTCGTCCGGCAGATAGATCGGCGAGAGCATCAGCACATCAACCTTCCCGGACTTAAGCGCGGGCTTCAACGTGTTCTTCGCGTCGGGCAGTTCCCAATGCCGGATCACCTGCGAACCGCCGATGCCCTGGGTGCCGGCCTGCACATGGCCTTCGACTTTGGCCGCCGCCGCGACCTCCTTGAGAATTGGCGGCATATACATCAGCAGGCTGTGCCCGGCCGTGAACACGCGCTGGCCCTTGACCGGCGTCGCGTCGGCATCAGCGGCGAAGCTCGAAGCGCAAAGCCCCCAACCCAATGAAAGAAGGGGGAGCCAGAAGCCAAGCGCACCCATCCCGCGCCCGCGCGCGACCGTCGGGGCTTGGCTGTTGGCGCTTCCCTTGAGCTTTGATCTTTGAGCTTTGAACTTCATTTCTTCTGTTTCTTCTTCACGCCGCTGGTGCCGGCGGCGGGAGCGGGATAGGCGCGGTCGTCGGGCAGGGATTTCGCGAGCGCGGCCTTCTGCGCGGCGTGCTCGGAGCGCGCGGCGAGGTTGGTCCACTCGTGCGGGTCGTTGGCGCGGTTGTAGAGTTCCTCGCTGCCGTCGGCGTAACGGATGTAGTGCCAGCGCGCGCCGGTCGCGGAGTAATTGCCCTTGTCAAACGTGGTGAGCACGACGCGGCCAGCGGACTGCGCGGGGTTCTTCAGCAACGGCACGAGCGACTGGCCGGCAAGTCCGTCGAGCCTCGGTAGCGAGCACAGTTCGATGAGCGTGGGATAAAGGTCGAGCAGGCTCACCGGTTCGGCGCACTTCGCGCCGCGCTGAACGGTCGCGGCGACGCGGGCCGGAGCGACGATGAGCGGCACGTGCGTGGCGCGCTCCCAGCCGGTCCACTTGCCCCAATGCTGCTTCTCGCCGAGATGCCAGCCGTGGTCGCCCCAGAGCATGATGACCGTGTTGCCCGCGTTCGGACCTGCATCGAGCGCTTCGAGCAGCTTGCCCACCTGCGCGTCAACAAACGAGATGCAGGCGAGGTAGGATTTCACCGCGGCGGGCCATTGGTTGTATTTCAACACGGTGGCGTGCGCGCCCGCGGAATCGGCTGACAACGCGCGCGCCTTTGCCCCCGGACTGAGATCGTCGAGGTCATCGGCCTTCACGTCGGGCAGCTTGAGGTCGAGGCCGTCGTAGAGGTCGAAGTATTCCTTCGGCGCGAACAGCGGAATGTGCGGACGGTAGAAACCGACGGCGGCGAAGAACGGCTGCTCGTGCTGGCGGCCCAGTCTCTCCGCCGTCCACGCCGCGATCCGCCCATCGCCCATGTCCAGGTCATCAATCTCCAGCGGCCCCCAGTCGAACGACTCGCCGCCGGGCGAATCCGGATCGCGATCGCTCGGCATGCGGTTCAACGGCAGCACGATGGTCTTGCCCTTCAACCCGGTGACGTGCCGCGGGTTCGTGGTGCCCTTGCTGGGCTGTTCCGCCGCCGTGTATTTCACCTGCTCGGGCGTGAAGGGACTCCAGCGAGTCTCGGGGAAAAAATCCTCGTCGAACAATCCCCGGCTCGTCTGATGCAACAGCTTGCCCGCACCAAACGTGCGATAGCCCGCCGCCTTGAAGTGCTGCGGAATGAGCACGAGGTCGGGCCGCAGTCTGCGGATGTTCGCGTCGTCGTTGGCGAACACGCCGGTCTCGAACGGCTGCCGTCCGCTGAACACCGCCGCGCGCGAGGGATTGCACAGCGGCGCGGCGCAATGCGCGTTGCTGAAGAGCACGCCGCGGCGCGCGAGTCGGTCCATGTTCGGCGTCTTCGCCTGCGGATGCCCGCCGAGACAGCCGATCCAGTCGTTGAGATCATCGATGGCGATGAACAGGACGTTGAGCTTCGTCGCGGCCGGGGCGGCCACGACCGGCGGGATCACGACAAGCGCCAGCGCGAGTCCCGCCGAGGCAAACTTGAACGGCAAAACGATCATGCGTCGGAGTATGCGTTGTAAGGATTGGGCGTAATGAGACACCTTCCCCAGGAGGTTGTGAAGCCTGATCGTCGGATTCATTTCAAGCGATTCAGCAATTTCATCAGCGCGTCCACCATCTTCACCGACGCGTCGGTCTCGACGAGGCCGGTGCCGTGCCACGTCTCGTAGCCGCCGAGCGCGTGCTGGCGCGGCGTGGCGAGATAACTCATCCAGCCGTTCGCCAGCTCGATGGTGAAGGTGGCTTTGAACGGGCTGCGCTGCTTTATCTCCAGCCCCGTCTCGGCAAACGTCTCGAACGGACTCGTCGCGATGCCCAGGTCGCCGAGGCGCAACGCCTGCAACGGCACGCTGATTTTCTCCGGCCAGTCCACCAGCGCCACGAGCCGGCCCGCGTAATCCGTCTCGCGCCGATGCACGAGTTTCACCTTATCCGGCGCGGCGAGCACCACACGGGCGCGCTCGACCATCGCGGGTGTGGGTTTGCGCACGGCGAGTTCGAGTTCGCTCATTGCGGCGGCGAGCGGCACCCAGTCGTGGAATTGAACCGTCTTGTGAACGCGCGCGACCTCGGCGGCGACGTCGTTCGCGACGAGGCGCATCTGCTCGTAGGGCGCGCGGCGCTCCGGTTTTTCGGGACGCACGTTGATGTTGTTCACGTCCCCGCTCGTGCCGTTGGACATCAGGCCGACGAACGGCGGGTCCAGCCGGTCCGCGCCGAGCAACTGCTGGATGCGGTCGCAAAACATCCCGTAGTAATCCGCCGAGATGTGGAGCTGGCCAACGCCGCCGACGTAGTGGAGCGAGTAGTTCGCGAGCAGCGCGATGGGCCGGCCGTTCGTGGACTGCACGGAGACGAACGACACCTGCGGGTCCACCGGGCCGGCAGGCTCGACGAGGTTGGGGTTGTTGACGCCGGGATTCATCAGCACGCGGTCCTGGCCGCCGACGGGATTGGGCAGCGGCGTGCCGGGCTTCATGTGCCAGCGGCGGTTGAAGACGTGTTGCGGCACGCTGCCCGCGCCCCAGCCGATGCGCGCGGGTGCGAGGTTGTTGAGCGCGCGGCGAACGCCGTCCGCGATGCGCCGCGCCATGAACTTCTGGTAGTCTTCGAGCGGTGTGCCCCACGTGAAGGCGTATTTGCCCATCGCGCTCGGCCCCGAATGCGTGTGCGTGGCGGAGATGAGCACATGGTCGGCGGGCAGGCCGGTTTCCTTGGCGATGAACTCCTTCGCTAGGTCGTAAACCGGCCGCGTCGCGTGGAGGTTGTCGCACACGACGATGGCGAGGCGCGTGACGCCGTTGTCGAGCACGAGGCAGCGCGCCCACAACTCGTCGTGGATGTGAACCGACGGCGGGTCCGACGTGCCGCTGCCCACGATGCCCGCGCCGAGCGGCGGTGTGATGTTGCTGGCGGCTGCGCCGGCGCGGAGTTGCCTGGGCGCGTCAGCGGCGTGCAGCGTCCAGGCCAAGGCGAGCGAGACAATGAACGCCCGCGTCGCGATGGCGAGCAGGTCAGCGGCGGGTGACTGTTTCATCGAGGTTGAAAAGGGCGTGCGCGGTGATGCTCCACGCGGCGAGTTCGGCCGGATTGAGTTCGTGTCCGCGCGCTGACGCGCCGACGCGGGTGAGACTTTGAGCAGCCTTCGCGTCGGCGGCGAAGCGTGCGCGTTGTTGACCGAGGAGTCTGCGCAGCACATCGAGTTCACCCTTGTCCGGTTCGCGCGAGGTCACGCGGCGAAACGCGAACTGAAGCCGTTCATCATCCTTGCCCGATTGCGCGAGCGCGAGGACGGCAAGAGCGCGACCGGCTTCGACGTAGGTCTCGTCATTGAGCAGTGCGAGTGCTTGCAGCGGCGTGTTGGTGCGCGGGCGGCGGACGACGCACGTCTCGCGCGTCGGGCCGTCGAAGGTGAGCATCGCGGGCGGCGGTGCCTGGCGTTTCCAAAACGTGTAGAGGCTGCGGCGCCACAGCCCGTCGCCACGGTCGGCCTGATACGTGAGCTCGCCGTCATACGACACGGCCTCCCACAAACCGGGCGGCTGATATGGCTTCACGCTCGGCCCGCCGATTTTTTCCACGAGCAAGTCGGAGACGGAGAGCGCCGAGTCGCGAATCATCTCGGCGGAGAGGCGGAAACGCGGGCCGCGCGCGAGCAGGCGGTTGTCCGGGTCGCGATGGAGCAACGCAGTTGGCGCGACCGAGCTTTGCCGATACGTCGCGCTCGTGACGATGAGCCGGAGAATGTGCTTCACGTCCCAACCGCTGCGGATGAATTCGCTCGCGAGCCAGTCGAGCAACTCGGGATGTGTCGGCGGTTCGCCTTGTGAGCCGAAGTCGTTCACGGTGCGCACCAGTCCTTCGCCGAAGCATTGCTGCCACAAACGATTCACCTGCACGCGCGCGGTGAGCGGGTTCGACGGGTCCACGAGCCAGCGCGCGAAGTCGAGGCGCGTGGGGAGCGCGCCCGTCTCGGGCGCAGTTGACGACGTCCTCGCCGTCAACACTTCGGCGTCCTTGTGTCCGACGCCGGAGTTCGGCGCGCGGACGCGCCGAACCGCGGGCGGGACGCCCGCGCTCCCCAGAACGCGGAGGGGCGGGAGCGCGGCGGGTGTGTTCGGTTCGACGACCTCACCCGGCGCGTCGTATTGGCCGCGCATGAGGACGTGCGCGGTGCGCGGCTTGGCGAGTTCCTGCATCACGAGCGTCTTGGGCAGCGCGGCGCGGAACGTTTCCTCGGCTTCGCGCGCGACGGTGGCGGCGAGATTGGAATCTCGCGCCACTTGGCCGGCATGGCGCTCGACGAAATGATCGAGCAGGAATTTTTTCTGCTTCGCGTCGCGTTTCTCCGGCGCGACGGCAAGGATGCCGCGCAGGCGGTCGCTCCAATACCACGACTTCGCCTCATCGCCGCCGATGGCGCGGCGGAACACGCGCAACTCATCGAGGTGGCCGTAGTAGCCGAGGCCGTTGTCGCGGCGGCCAAGGCGCAGCGGCTGCGAATTGCCCGTCGGCCCGGCAAGCGTGTCGCGCGCGACATTCAGCGGCGCGCTCACGCCATCCACGAACACGCGCACGCCGGCGGCCTTGCGCGAGCCGTCGTAGCTGACGATGACCTGGTGCCAGTCCGCGCGTTTCATCGCGTCCTTGGTGGTGACTTCGATGGCGCTGGCGACCCAGCGGTGCACGAGGTTGATCTGCAACTGGCCCTTCTGCCACACGATCTCGAAGCCGCGCCGCTCGCCGGTCGGCTCGATCTTGGAGAGGATGCAGTTGAGCGAGCCGGTGGGCTTGATCCACAGGCCGATGCTCCATGGACGATCCGCTTCGAGTGGAAGGTCGGCGGGAAGTTCAATGTGCTGCATCGCATCGAACAGCGCGGCGTGGCCGAGCACGCCCGGCTCGTGAACGAGGTTGCCGCCTTTCACCACCGCGCGCGACTTCACGTCATCGGGTCCGGCGAGGTCCGGCTCGAACTCGACGTGCGCGGCAAGCTTGTCCGTGGGCGGCGCGAGTTCGGCGGCGGAATTCTTCTCCCACGACTCCATCGCGACTCGGAGCGGTTTCGCGATCTGCTCGAACTTTTCCTCGGCGGCCTTTCGCGACGCACGCAGCTTCTCCAACTCGGCGCGCTGCCCCGCCGTCGCCACGTCGAGCGTCGGCGGCGGGTCGTCGGCGCTGACGAGGCCTTTCTCCGGGCCGTTGTTGAAGAAGGCGAAGAGTTGATAATACTCCTTCTGCGTAATCGGGTCGTATTTGTGGTCGTGACAGCGGCAGCAGCCAACGGTCAGGCCGAGCCACACGGTCGAGGTCGTCTCCAGTCGGTCGGCGACGTATTCGACGCGATACTCCTCGTCAATGATCCCGCTCTCGCCCGTGACCATGTGGTTGCGGTTGAAGCCGGTGGCGATCTTTTGCTCCAGCGTCGCGTTCGGCAGGAGGTCGCCCGCGAGTTGCTCGATGGTGAACTGGTCGTAAGGCAGGTTGCGATTGAAGGCGTTGATGACCCAGTCGCGCCAAGGCCACACCTGACGCGCGGTGTCGCGGAAGTAGCCGTTCGAGTCGGAGTAACGCGCGGCATCGAGCCAGTCCATCGCCATGCGCTCGCCAAAGCGAGGGGAGTCGAGCAGGCGCGTGGCGAGATTCTGGATGCTGGATTCAGGATGCTGGGTGAAGTCGCGCGCGAACGATTCAACTTCCTCCGGCGTCGGCGGCAAACCCGTGAGGTCGAGGGAAAGCCGGCGGATGAGGGTGCGTGGATCGGCAGGCGGCGCGGGTGGGAGTTTATCTTTCTCCATGCGCGCGAGGACGAAGTTATCGATCGGATTGCGGATTTCAGATTTCAGATTTCGGATCTTCGGCACCGGCTGGCTGGCGATCGGTTTGAACGACCAGTGCTCCTGATATAACGCGCCCTCGGCGATCCAGCGGCGGAAGAGTTCGCGCTGCTGCTGCGTGACGACGAGGTGCGAATCTCTCGGCGGCATCCGGTCGTCCTCGTCCTTCGTGAAGAGGCGGCGGACGACTTCGCTTTGCTCCGGCTTGCCCGGCACGATGGGCACGGCACCGGACTTGGCGGGTTTGAGCGCCTGCTCGCGCACATCGAGCCGCAGTCCGGCCTTGCGCGCCTTCGCGTCGAAGCCGTGGCACTTGAAGCACGTGTCCGACATGACCGGCCGGATGTCGCGCTGAAAATCCACCGCCGGCTTCGCCGCCGCCGCGAGGGAGCGATCCGCCGGCACCGTGACGGCCACGGCAAGCAGCTTGAAGATGAACGCAAGGCGCTTCATGGGCGGGCGAATGCTATCAGGTTTCGACGGGAAACCGCGTGGAAAATTTGTGCGAATTGTGCCCGCTTCCGATGCTTTTGAACCTCCGCCTCACTTCGCCGGAATCACCGGCAGGACGATGTGCGAGGGATGCTCGCGGTCGTGGAGGATGGTGTTGGTCGCGGTGACGGTGCGGCGGTTTTCGGCGAGCGGCTCGCCGGTGTTGGGGTTCACGTCGAAGCGCGGAAAGTTGCTGCTCGAAATGTCCACGCGGATGCGGTGGCCCTGCTTGAAGACGTTCGCGGTGGGATAGAGCTTGATGGTGAACGGATACACCGTGCCGGGCTTCATCAGCTTCTCCTGCTTGAGCGAATCACGGAACCGCGCCCGCACGATGCCGTCGGCGAGGTTCAGGTCGAAGCCGCCGGGAAAATCCGCGCTCGCCGGATAAACGTCGAGGAGCTTGGCGGTGAAGTCCGTGTCCACGGCGGAGGAACTCGCCCAGAGCCTCACCTCGATCTCGCCGGTGATCTCGGTGTCGGCGGCGAGCGGCTCGGACTGGAAGACGAGGATGTCGTTGCGCGCGGAGAGCGGGAGCGGCTTGGGCCAGTTCCAGAAGTTCGTGCCGCCGCGCTGATCCCACGCGCCCTGCTGCATGATGCCATCGCCGGAGGAGATGTTCCCGCCGAGCGTGGGCACCGGATCGCGCGGGTCGAAGACGAAGCTGGTGCTGGCGCTGCGCACAGTGGGTTTGGTCGTGGCGAGTGCGCCGCCGGGCTGGAGGTAAAAGGCGGATGGCTTTGTGCGCGCGAGCGGCCACTCGTTCTCTTCGCGCCATGAGCCGCCGTGATTCAGCCGGCCCTCCTTCGTTTTGCGCCCATCTCCCGTGCCCATGACGAACACGCGCACCTTGGTCGCGAACGGCGCGGCCTTGCCGATGGAGTTGTCCGCGCCCTTGAGCCAGTGGTCGAACCACTCGCGGCGCCACGCGAGTTCATCGGCGATGGCGGCGTCCTTGCCGAAGTCCACCTGGCCGTGCGCGGACTTGGCCTGCTGGCCGTGAATCCACGGGCCCATGATGAGATAGACCGGGCTTTTGAGCGCGCGCGTGAGCGTGGTGAAGTTGGCCGTCGTGTTCCCGCCCCACGAGTCATACCAGCCGCCGACGAGATAGACGGGCATGTCCTTGTAACGCTCCGGGTGGTCGAGAATGTTGTTCTGCTCCCAAAAGGAATCGTTCGCGCCGTGGCGCATCGCCTCGATGAGCCAGTCCTCGAACTCGGGCGCGAGCTTGAGCGGCGTGGTGCCGCGCCGCAGCGGAAGCTCGCGGAGATAATCGAGCCGATGATCCGCCATTTCTTTCAGCACGGCGGCAGTCGCCGGATCTTGCGAGGCGCGGCTACCGCGGCCGGCATTGAGCATAATCCAGTTCCAGAAGCGCATCTCGAACGCGCCGGCGTTTCTCATGCTTTGCCGGCCCATGTTCGAGACGGCGTCCACCGGGATGACGGTGACGAGTTGCGGCACCTTCTCCATCGCCATCGCGTGCTGCGTGCCGCCCACGTAGGACGTGCCGACCATGCCGATCTTGCCGTTGGCCCACGACTGCTTGGCGATCCACGCCGCGCAATCCGCGCCATCGGGGCCGTCGTCGGTCAGCCAGTGCCACACGCCCCCGGAGCCGTAGCGACCGCGCGTGTCCTGCGCGACGAACACGTAGCCGTGCTTCGCGAAATACTGGCCGTGAGTCTTCGCGCCGGACTTGTTGTAAGGCGTGCGGGTGAGGATGACGGGGAGCTTAACGCCGAGCGGCGAACCGTCATACACCGGGTAGTAAATGTCCGTGGCCAGCTTGGTGCCGTCGCGCATGGCTACCATGACGTTGGTGCGAGTGATGACTGAAAACTCTACTGCGGTCGCGGGCGAAACGAATTCGAGGACGAGGAGGAGAACGAGGACGAGAACGAGGACGAGGGAGCGGCGGGGAAAAGTTGGAGCAACTTCACCCAGCGAACGAGGCTGCCGGCTCACGTGCATGGCGGGAAGCCGTTGCGAACCGCGTTCCACGGGGCTTCGGTCGAGACGTCCACCGGGTCGGGGCCGGGCGCGTCGGCGGGCGAGAGGATGGCGAGGAAGACGAGCCGGTGCGGGTGCGGGTTATAGGTGCCGTGCGCCGTGTTCATCGGGATGTGCGCCATCTCGCCGGCCTTGAGGATGCGATGCTCGCTGCCGACCCACTGCTCGGCCTGGCCCTCGATGACGTAGATGATTTCCTCGCGGTTCGGATGCTTGTGAAACGGATGGCAGCGGCCCGGCTCCATGTAGGCGCGCACGAGCAGCAGCTTGTCGGCGGCGACGAGGCGCGGATGGCACATCCACTCGATGACCGTCCACGGGTTCGTCTCCGGCGTGACGTCGGCGGACTGGACGAAACGCCGGGTGAAGTTGGACGGGGACTGGCTCATGCAGAATTATCAGCCTCGCCGGGTCGCTCACTTCAACTCGCGAATCTTGATGCTCCGATACCAGCACTCGTCCTGATGGTAGGTGAGCATGATGTGGCCGGTGATTTTTTCGCCGAAGTCGGGAAATTTCTTGAACTTGCTTTTCTCCAAGCCCGCCTTCACTTCGGCGCTGCCGAGTTCATAGGTCAGGACATTCTTCCCGTTGAGCCAGTGCTCGACGTGTTTGCCCTTCACCACCAGCTTCGAGGAATTCCACTCGCCGCCGGGCTTCACCGGTTTGTCGTCCGCCGGGGGAAGCACGTCGTAAAACGCCGCCGTCTGGTGCGTGCCGCCGCGCTGGCCGTCGGGATGCTTCTCGTCGTCAATCATCTGATACTCCGGGCCGGGTGCCTGCGGGCGCGCCTCGGTGACGAAATACTTGATGCCATTGTTGCCGCCCGGCTCGACGCGCCATTCCCACGCCAGCTCGAAGTCGTCGAACTTCTGCTCCGTGATCAGCTCCTTGCCCTTGGCCTTGGCGACGGTCTTGAGCAGGCCATCCTCGACCTTCCAGCCGGATTCGGGCAGGCCTTTGAGCGTGTAACCGCGCCAGCCATCGAGGTTTTTGCCGTTGAAAAGAAGTTTCCAACCGGCGGCTTTCTCCTCCTTGGAAAGCTCGTTGTCCGCCGCATGAATGGAAAGCGCGGCAAAGGCGGTGAGGAACAGGGCGAGAGATTTCATGGAGTTTGTTGGGATGATGGATTGACGAGTTTCCGGCGCGACGCCGGAAACGACCCGCCGGAGGCGGGTGCTACCCATTCACAGCCGGCGAATCTTGAGGTTGCGATACCACACCTCCTGCCCGTGCGCCTGGAAGCAGATGTGGCCTTTCTTGACCGAGCCGAACGGCACTTCAGGGTCTTTGATTTTGGCGAACTTGCTCTCGGCGATGAGCGCCGCCAGTTCCGGGCTGCCTTGCGTGTATTCGACGACCTTTTTGCCGTTCAGCCAGTGCTCGCCGTGCGCGCCCTGGACGATGATCTTCGCCGCGTTCCATTCGCCGACGGGGTTGAGCTTCTTGTCCGCGTTCGGCGCGATGAGGGCGTAGAGCGAGCCGGCGGAGGTCTTGGGATTCTTGCCGTCGCCGTGCGCGGAATCGTCGAGCACCTGCGACTCGAAGCCCGTGTGCCACGCCGGGCCTTTCGTCTCCAGCACCTTGTAAATCACGCCGCTGTTGCCGCCGGGCGAGACCTTCCACTCGTAGCTCAATTCAAAATCCTCGAACTGCTCCTTCGTCATCAGGTCGCCGCCCTTCGTGGGCAGCACATGAAGCACGTCGCCCTCCATGGCCCAGCCTTCGGGCAGCTTGTCGGACTTGTAGCTGCGGAAGGCGTCGAGCGACTTGCCATCGTAGAGCGCGGTCGCGGCGTCGGCCCCGCCGCAGCAGGAGTCGCAGGTGGATTTGCAGCCCGACGTGAGCGAGGCGGCGACGATGGCGAGGGAGGCGACGGTGGGAAGGAGAATTGATTGCAGGCGTTGTTTCATAGTGTTGGCGATGGTTATACGGGAGAAGGCGGCGCGTGACAAGAAATTGAAATGGCGTTTTGCTACAGCCAGATTTGGCCGGGGAATTTCTTCACCAGCGCCGGGCGCAGTTTCGGATACTCGTGCGCCTTGAAGTGCGGCCAGTCGCAGGTGGAGGCCGCACGCTTGCCGTCGGGTGTGCAGAGCCAGAGCTTCACCGGCAGCGTGCCCTCGCAAATCAACGGGTGGAACGGCAGTTGAAAACACTCGTGCAACTTCACCTGCGCCTCCGGCGAGAGCGCCTCGCCCTTCGCGGGGCTGACTTCCTCGGAATAAGTCAGCTTCACCTTGCGGCCATCGTGCCAGGTGATGTTCGTGGGCGTGAGTTCGTCGAGCCAGCCGGCGCGCTCCGGGCCGAGGTGCGCGGCGAAGGCGTCCTTCAGCGGCGCAGCCTGCGCCTCCTTTTGCAGCGACAGACCGTGAAACGCGCGCGTCAGGCACGCCGTCATTGCCGCGTCGTCGAACGGCGGAAATTCCAAGTCCGGCATCGCGGCGCACACGAGGTTCGCGCGGGCGATGAACTGGCGCACCTCGTGGTTCTTCATCGGCAGCTCGAACCATTCCTTCATCACCGCGTCGGCGAGACAGCGGCCCGAAGCCGCCGGGTCGTGCTCGCGCTGGTGCTCGTGCGCGATCACGAGGTCGCGGAAGCGCGTGAGCTTCACCGCCGCGACGCGCTTGTGCGTGCGGTCGAAGAGATGCTCGATCTGCGCCGTGACGTGCTGCGGAAAAAGTTCCGCGAGCCACTCGCGCTTCACCCCGGTCGCGAGGCCGAGCAGCGTGAGATTGCCATGGCCGCGCCCGGCGACCTCGCGAATCGCGGCGGTCACGAACAGCGGGGAATTTTGCACGACGCTCTCGCGCATCAGCGTGCCCTGCCGGCCTTCGGTAAGCTCGCACTCCAGTGTGCCCTGGTCGCGACGGATGGCAACCTGGTCAATGAATCCGGCGCAGAGGCATTTCAACAGCGCGTCGTCGGTCACTGACTTGGTAGGGCCGCGCTGCTGCGCGGCCTTTTCGTCACTCATCTCTGTTTTATCAAGGACGCGCGGCAGCGCGTCCCTACCGAGCAGCCCGCTCCGCTCGCAGATTTGGAGAATCTGCTCGTAAGTCTGGTCCACCTGCCGCGCCGTCTGCGCGTGGATGCCGTAGCGGCGGCAGGTTTCGGGATTGAAGGCGCTCTTCTTCGCGAACTGGAACGCACGGATCAGCGTGTAAAAATCCGAGTCCTGGCTGGCCTCGAACAATTCCCGCGTCTCGGCGATGTGCTTGTCGTCGCGGCCCAACCGCATGAGCATATCGCGCCCGCTCACCAGCGCCGCACAGAGCGCCGCCGCCGGCACGCAGCCGCGCCGCCCCGCCTCGACCAGCATCCGCGAGTAGCGCGGGTGCATCGGCAGCCGGAGCATCTGGCGGCCAATTTCTGTCAAAGTCGAGGGCCGAGAGACGGGTGTCGAGAGCTGGACGCCTTGACTCTCGACTCTCGTCTCTCGTCCCTCGACCTCTTCCTGAAGCGCGCCCAGCATCACCAGCAATTTCTCCGCGCGCTCGACGGCCTGCGGGTCGGGCTTGTCGAGCCAGTCGAACTCCGTTGCGCGCTTGATGCCGAGCGAGTGAAGCAGCAACACCACTTCCGCGAGGTCGGCGCGTTGAATCTCCGGCGTGTTGCGCTCCGGGCGGTTCAAGTGGCCGCTCTCCGTCCACAGCCGCCAGCAGGTGCCGGGCGCGGTGCGGCCCGCACGGCCCTTGCGCTGGTCGGCGGAGGCCCGGCTGATTTCCTCGATCATCAGCGTGCTGATGCCGCGCTCGGCGTCGTAGCGCGAGACGCGCGCGATCCCGCTGTCCACCACGTGCCGGATGCCGTCAATCGTCACGCTCGTCTCCGCGACGTTGGTGGCGACGACGATTTTGCGAAGCGGATTCGGCGCGAACGCGAGATCCTGCTGTTCCGAAGGCAAGTCGCCGTGCAGCGGAACGAAAACACATTGCTCGCTCAACCTTGCCGCGCGCAACGCGCCGATGGTGGAGTTGATTTCGCCCATGCCCGGCATGAAAACCAGAATGTCGCCCGGCCCGCCGCCATTGACGATGCTCTCGACCGCATCAGCAGCCTGCTCGGTCGCGGGCCGGCGGTCGGCGTAGTCGAGCCAGCGCGTCTCGACGGGGTAGGCGACGCCTTCGCTGATCAAAATCGGAGCAGGTGGGAAAGTGAGAGAGTTGGAAAGCGGGCCTGGCAACTCGCCCGCTTTCCCACTTTCCCGCCTGCCCACTTTCTCACCTGCCTGCCCCAGATAATCCGCCACCGGCTCGGCGTCGAGCGTGGCGGACATGACCACGATTTTCAAATCGGGCCGGCGCGTCTGCTGAAGATGCTTCACCAGCGCGAGCGCCACGTCGCTCAACAGGTTGCGCTCGTGAAACTCATCGAACAGCACCGCCGCCACGTCCGACAGCTCGCGGTCATCCTGCAGCCAGCGTAGGAGAATGCCCTCGGTTACGTAGCAGATGCGCGTGCCAAGGCTGGTGTGATCTTCAAAACGAATCTGGTAGCCGACCTCGTCGCCGAGCTTGCACTTCCGCTCCCACGCCACGCGCGCGGCCACGGTGCGAGCGGCGACACGGCGCGGCTGCAGCACGACGAGTTTCTTTCCAGCCGGGATTCCCGCATCCAGCAGCATCTGCGGCACCTGCGTGGTCTTGCCGGAGCCGGTGGGCGCGACAAGCACGAGCCGGTTGCCGGACTGCAACTGGCCGACGATGGCGGAGTGGATTTGCCAGATCGGCAGGGAGAGATTGGCCACGGCAGACGGGAAAAATTAGGCGGCGCGCAGCACGAACAGCAGCACCAGCGTGACCGCCGAAAGAATCGTCATCATCCCGGCGGGCATGAACTTGCGGCCCTTCGCAAACTTCGCGCCGAAGAAGACCAGCAGGAAGCCCACGACGCACCTGGCCACGAGCGCGGACGCGCCGCCGAACACGCCCAGCGCCGCCAGCGCCAGCGGCACGGCGAACGCCACTGACGCGATGAGCGAGGCCTTGCTGCCCGCCTTGAGGAAGCCCATCAGGCCGCCGGCGACCATGAGCGCGAGGTAAATCCAGAGTGCGACGTTGGTTGTCATGCGGCAGTTGTAGCCGCAACCGGGCGGAAGGGCAGCAGAAAAGCGCGCGGCAGTCATTTCACCGGCACCCACGCGCGGGGTTTCTTTTATTGACGAAGAAACCGCGTTTCAGTTGAATGTCGCCGCCGGAATTCAATTCAAATTTTCAAGCCATGATGCGCATACGCTCTCTCAAAGGGAAATATCAGTTCGGGATTGGACGGCTGACGGCGGTCGCCGCGGGTGTTGTTCTCGCCTTCGCCCCGGCGGTTCACGCCAACATCCGGCTCGCCGGGATTTTCACCGACTACATGGTGCTCCAGCAGGGCATGAAGGTGCCCGTGTGGGGCTGGGCCGATGACGGCGAGGAGGTTTCCGTGCAGTTCCAGGGCCAGCGCATCACGACCACGGCCAAGGACGGCCTGTGGATGGTGCGGCTCAACCCGCTGCGCGCCAGCGCCGACCCCGACGTGCTGAAGGTCTCCGGCAAGAACCGCGTGGAGGTCCGGGACGTCCTCGTCGGCGAAGTCTGGGTGTGCAGCGGCCAGTCGAACATGGAGTTTCCGTTGAGCAAGGCCCATGAATCCCAGTCCGAAATCGCCGCTTCCTCGAACCCGCACATCCGCATCTTCTCCGTGCCCAAGCTCAAGGCCAACGATCCCGTCAGCGACATCAAGGGCGCGGCGTGGCTCAAGTGCGAGCCGGTGAACACCACCTGGTTTTCCGCCGTGGGCTATTACTTTGGCCGCGATTTGCAGAAGGCGCTCGACGTGCCGGTGGGCCTGATTCACACCTCGTGGGGCGGCTCCCCTGCGGAAGTCTGGATGAGCCGCGCCGCCCTCGAGGCCAAGGGCGATTACATCAACGAAATCCTCCAGCCCGGCGAGGCCAATTGGCAGAAATACCTCGATGCCAAAGGCAAGTATGACGCCGCCGTGCTGGACGCCAAAAAGAAAAACACCACGGCCACCGAGAAGGAGCCGCGCGCCCCGTGGCGGCCCACCGAGCTTTACAACGGCATGATCTACCCGCTCACCCCCTTCGCCATCCGCGGCGCGATCTGGTATCAGGGCGAGTCCAACGCCGGCCGCGCCTGGCAATACCGCTCGCTCTACCCCGACATGATCAAGAACTGGCGCAAGGACTGGGGCCAGGGCGACTTCACCTTTCTCGCCGTGCAGCTCGCGCCCTTCAAGGCCATCAAGACCGAGCCGGGCGAGAGCGACTGGGCCGAGCTGCGCGAGGCCCAGCTCCTCGCCACCCGGCAACCCATGCGAAACGTCGGCATGGTCGTCATCACCGATGTCGGCGACGAGAAGGACATTCATCCGACCAAGAAAGCCCCCGTCGGCGCACGGCTGGCGCTCGCCGCCCAGGGCATCGCCTATGGCAAGAAAATCACCTGGTCCGGCCCGCTCTACAAAAACGTGAAGCTCAAGACCGACAAGGTCGCGGGCGACCGGCTCATCCTTTCCTTCGACCACGTCGGGCAGGGGCTGGAAGCCAAGGGCGGCGAACTCAAGGGCTTTTCCATCTGCGGCGCGGACAAAAAGTTCGTCTGGGCCAAGGCCGAGATTCTGCCGGACAACACCATCGCCGTCAGCGCGCCGGACATGAAGAAGCCGCTGGCCGTGCGCTACGGCTGGGCGGATTATCCGACTGGCAACCTCTGGAACAAGGACGGCCTGCCCGCCTCGCCCTTCCGCACCGACGACTTCCCCATGATCACCGCCCCGGAAGGCGCGCAGAAGAAGAAGTAAGCCCAAGGCCCGCGCGGCTCGCCGACGGCTTGGTTTTCAGCGGAGAATCCTGATTGGAACCAACGGAGACACCGGGACACGGCACCAAAGGCAAAAGTTAAAAGGAAAAATCTGCTCCTCCGTGCCTCCGTGGTTTCAATCCGAATTCCGAAGCGGATGAACAGGAGGCCACGGAGGGAAACAGAGAACAGATCAAGACCTCTGCAAAACTCGCCGACAAGCGGAGCGCCGAGCATCGCTCGGCCCGGTTATCGAGGGTTTCTTGCCGAGCAATGCTCGGCGCTCCGCCAGAATGATGGCTTTTGCAGAGGTCTCAGATCATCTGGCCGGGTGAAAATTATCCGGTGGCTGCCCGGCCAAACAGCTGCCCCTCGGTTTCCTCGGTTTGATCTGGTCAACCGTGGACACCAAACGCGGGCCGCCGCCGGCGCGTCCGCTGAAAACTGAATTGCCGCCGGCCCGGCGCGCGGCTAGGTTCGCGGCGTGATGGCGGAGTTGAACCAATCCGGTTCGCGGCCCGGCGCGGAAGCGTCCGAAGCCCCGCACCCCGCCAGCATGGAGGAGGTGGCGGAACCTTGGCGCTGGTGTCCGCGCTGCGGCCACGAGCTGCACAACGAAAAGTGCAAGTTTCGCTGCCCGCGCTGCCACTACTTCATGAGCTGCTCGGATTTTGATTGAGCCAGTCACAGCAACCACAAGGAGACATCATGCAAATTCACATTCGTTCAAAACCCCTTCTCGCCCGCGCGGCGCTGGTGCTGGCGGCGTGCCTGCTGTTGCTAGGAACCAATTGCATCACTCCCGGCACCGCGCGCGCGGCGTCCGGCGACAGCGCCATCTGGAAGGCGGCGGTGGACGCGAGTTATGCCGCCTACCTCAAGGGCGACGCCGCCGAGGCAGAGCGGCAGCTCCAAGCGGCACTGGCGGAGGCGGAGAAGTTCGGGCCGAAGGACGCGAAGCTGGTGGAAACGCTCAAGCACATGGGAGTGCTCTATCTCGGCAGCGAGCGTTTTGCCCAAGGTGAGGCGGCGTATCAGCGTCTGCTGGACATCCGGCGGCAACAGCATCCACGCGGTCATCTCGATGTGGCCGTCGCGCAACTGGACGTGGCCGAGGCGTGTCTGTTGCAGGGTAAATTTTCCGAGGCGGAGCAGATTTTGCTGCCGGCGCAAAAGACGGTGGAGTTGAAGTTCGGAAAGTATTCGCCCCAGGCGTCATTTCCGTTGCTGCACCTGGGGCGGAGCTACACGGGGTTGAAAAAATATGCCGGAGCCGAGGAGGCGCTGAAACGGGCGTTGAAGCAGGCGGAGAATCCCGAATCGAAAGTCAGCCTCGAAAAATGGGGCGATCCCGCCCTGTCCACGGGAAGACTGGTGCGGAGAAGTTATCTGGCCAACTACCGGCTCGTGGCGCAAATCCTCGAAAGCCTGGCCGAACTCTACAAACAGCAGGGAAAACTCGACGAGGCCGAGGCGGCCTACAAGAAGACCATCGCCACGATGGAGAAGCGGCTCAAGCCCGGCGACCCCAGCCTGGCGCACATTTACAATAACTTTGGCGTGTTCTACAAACAGACCCAGCAATTACCCGAAGCCGAGGCTTATGTGCGGCGGGCGCTGGAGATTGAGGAGCTTGTTCCTGATGAGCCGCTTCTGCCGCGGGTCATGACTTTCACCACGCTGCTGAAAATCCAAAGCCTTCAGAAAAAGTTTGGCGAGGCGGACGGAACCCTCAAGCGGCTGGTGGTGGCGGCCAACAAGAGCCTCGGTTCCGAACTGGCCGAAGCCCCGGCGCTGGCGCGGCTGATCAACACGCTGGCAAAGAGCGGAAGCAGGCAGACCAGCATGAGCTTGTTGCAGGAAATCCTGCTCATCAAACGGGCGACGCTTGGGCCGGACAATCCCGGCTTGGCACCGTTTTCGGCACTGGCCGAGCCATTCCTTTCGCAGGCGCTCGCCGCGCTGGCAAAAATATCCGATGCGGAAGACATCCGCGCGCTGCCATTGCTTGCCGCACTCGCCGAGATTAACCAGTCAATGGGCAAGCCCGAAACCGAGCAGGCCATGCGGCAGCGGATGCTGCCCATCCAGGAAAAGCAATTTGGCCCCACGCACGCCAGCGTGATCAACACGCTCGAAGCGCTCGTGCCCCTCTACCGTCGCGCCGGGCAGAAGGCGGAACTGGAGTCGGCATTCCAGCGCATCCTCGCCGCCCGCGAAAAGGAACTCGGCCCGGAGCACGTGGACTTGACGAATTTGATGAACGACCTGGCCGATCTCCGCATCGAGCAGGGCAAGGAAGCCGAGGCCGCCGCGCTGCTGCGCCGCTCGCTGGCGATTGACAACAAGGTGCGCGGCGAGAGCAACCTCGCCGCCGCCGCCACGCTCCACAAGCTCGCACAGATTTACACCAGGCAGGGCAACGACAAGGAACTCGAACCCATCCTCAAACAGCAGCTCGCCGTCAACGAGGCGACATTCGGCGCGGAGCACATCGTCCTCACGCAGGATCTCGACGCCTACGCCAAGCTCTTGCGCCGTCTCCAGCGCGACGACGAAGCGGCGAAGCTCGAAGCCCGCGCCGCGCAAATCCGCGCGAAGGCGAAGTGAAGCCGGGCGCGGGTGAGGGCGGCGAGTTTGGTGACGCAGCGGTGAAACGCAGCGCAAACTTCAGTTTGCGCCCGCGCCCGGCTTCGCCTTCGGACTGAAACGCAGGATGCGCGTGGAGAATTTGAACTCGCCCACCCACAGGTAGCCACCGCCCCACGCGAGCGAGCCGGGCATGAAGAGCTGATTCCGTCCGATGGCCGGGTTGCGGTCCTGTTCGTCCGTCGCGCCGAGCAACGCATCGGCAGGCCGGCCCGCGAGCGCGTCCTCGACGCGGTCCCACACATCCACGCGGTTGAAGCTGCGGTTGCACACGAACAGGCGCCCATCGGCCATGAGACATTCGCTCGGCAGATTGAACTGCCCGCGTCCGCCTAGGGTGATTGGCTCCGCGCGCGAACTAAGTTCGCTCACCCGCCACAGGCTGATGCCGCCGCCCTCGAACGGCGCGGCGCAGAGATAATTGCCATCGCTCGTCAGCCGGCCGGGACTGCGCATCGAAAGCGTGAACGCCGGCTCGCTGTCCTGATTCGGAATGCCGCGCCAGACATAGATGGATTCGCTGCGCCGGTCGGCGAGGTAAAAATACTTGTCGTCGAACGCGACGCCGGTGAGTTCGCCGAGTTCCACGCTGCCGATGCGCCGGCTCAACACGATGTCCGGTGGCTCGCCGTTGAACGGAAGCTTTTTCCAGATGGAAACTGAACTGCGTCCGGCGAGCGCGAGCGTCGAGCCGTGCAATTCGTTGTCCCACGGACCTTCGGGCAGGTGCATCACAAGATCGGGCTTCGCAGCGCTCTCGTCCGGCAGCTTGCGCCAGACAAACATCTTCCGGTCGAAGTCCGACGTGACAAACAGGCTCTTGCCATCCGTCGCGACCACGGCGTTCTGGATGAAAAAATTTTCCGCCCACGTGTTCTGGTCCGTGCGGTCACTTCCGAGAGCGAAGTCGGCGGGCTGATTGTCGCGCGTCGGCACCGTGTTCCAGCCGAGGATGTGATTGCCGTTGTAGGTGCAGACATAGAGCCGGCCGTTCGCCACGACCGCGTCCGGGCCGTCGCCATTGCGATACGTTTGCGGGCGCAAGACGACGTCGGCATCCGCCTCCGCATCGCGTGGCGGTTTGTTGAACAGATAGACCGACTGCATCCCACCGACCACGAGCTTGCCGTCCGGCGTGAACGAACCCTTCACCCACTCACTCCACTTCCAATCCGGTTGCTGCGTGGATGAAGTGGGAAAGGAATTCCAGACCATCGTCGCGGGGCGCGAGGCCGCGCTGTTGTTGTGGTCGCTCACGGCGAAGAAGGTCTTGCCGTCGCTGGTGACGTTGCGCGGCGTGCCCGCGTCGTCGGGGCGCAGCACGAGGTCCGGCGGTTGGTTGTCGCGCGTCGGCAGAGAATTCCAGATGAGCACCGAACTTCCGTGCGTGGCGACCACGGCGAGCTTCTGGCCATCCGTCCACACGCCCCACGGCCACGCGAACCGCTGGATGCCGCGCCCGACTTGCGGGCGGAAGCTCGACTTCAGAGCGCCACCCTCCGGCCCGGCGCGTTGCCCGCGCGGAGCGCCGAACTCCGGTTCGGCGCGCTCATTCACGCTCCGTTGCGGCTGTTGAAAATCTTGCGCGCGGGGTTCATCACCGCCGGGCCGATTTGGAAATCGGCGCTCCGCGTCGCCGCGCGGATCCGCCGGGCCGGAGGCCGGCGCTCCGCCGCTGGAGAACCGCGCGAGTTCCAGCACCACATCCGCCGCCGCGCCGTTCTTCGTCGGGAACGAGTTCCAAATCAGGATGCGGTCGTTGTCCGTGTCGGTGACGGCGATGCGTTTGCCGTCCGGCGTGATGGCCACATTGCCGGGCCAGTTCATCTGATGCTTGCCCGCGCCGGAATTGTTCTGCGTGAAATCCGGCTGGCCGAGCACGAAATCGGGCGGCGTGTTCTTCGCCGGCGCGGATTTCCAGATGAGCACGCGGTTGTTCCAGCGGTCGGTCATCAGCAGCGCCTTGCCGTCCGTCGCGAGGCCGGTGGGATGATTGAAGTGCAGCGCGCCGCCGGTGTTGTTGAAGCCGAAACCGCCGAGCATCAAGTCCGCGTCCTGCCCGGTGACGAACGAGCCGGGCTTGGCTCCGGGCGCGGCCTTGTATTTCGAGTCAATCTTCTCCACGCGAATCTGCCCGCCCGGCCCGCCCGCAGCGGCGAAATCACGCGGTGGTGCGTCGTTGAAGGAACCGGCGAGCGAGTCGCCCGCGCTCCTCTCCCGCGCCGTGCTGGAAACATTTTCCCCGCGCGTTTCGGGAAGGCGCGCCACGTAAACCATCAGGTAGCTCCCGTCCGCCAGCCTCAAGATGGACGGGTCTTTGATCTGCGCACCGCCCAGTGACGACTTGTCATCGAGCGCGAGCCGGACGCCCTTCTCCGCCGACCAGTTTTTTCCGTCCTTGGTGAAGAACGAGCGGAAGTTTCGCGCGGTCAGCGAAAATCCGTAAATGCGGTAGCCCCCGTCCACCGCGACGCCATTGGCGGCGATGTATGGCTCGCCGTCGGCGACGAACGGCATTTTTTCGCCGACGGTGAACTCGCGCCCGTCGGACGAAGTGCCGTGGCGTTGCGTCGCGCCCGTGCCTTCCAGCGTGAGCGTGTGCCAGGTCGAGCCGAGGCGGAACGTGGTCGAGTCGAGCAGTTCCAGACCCGCCTTGGCGAAGGCCGTGCCGCGTTTGGTGAAATGAATCCCATCCGTGCTGTCGCAGTAAACAACGCCGTGCCTGCCGTTCACCATCGTCGTGAGAAAAATGCGAAACGTTCCGTCGTCGAGCCGCACGATGTCCGGGTCTCCGGCGTGTTCGAGACCGCGTCCCTCAATCTCGACGTGTTTGAAAATCCACCTCGCGCCCCGGTCGGTGGAAATCGCCAGCGCCAATGTGTTCTCGCGGTCGCCCACCTGCCCGCCGCTGTAATAAAGATGAATCGCGCCGCCCGGCCCCGCGATGAGGTCGGGCACGTTCGCCTGGTCCGAAATGATTTGTCCCGTGGGCGTGAAGGTCAGCCCATCGCTGGACCGCGCCGTGAGCAGGCGGAAGTGGCCGGGGCTTTCGCGCGGTGAATTTTCGTCGCGACCGACGGGCGGCTCGAAATCATTCGCGGGGTTGGAACGGGACGCGGCGCGGCGCGGCTGGAGCGCGGGCGGCCCGCCCGCGTTGTCGAATCGTTGCTGCGGTTGAAAACTTTGTTCGCGCCGTTCTCCCTCACCCCGGCCCTCTCCCGCTGGGAGAGGGAGAAACGCTCGACCGCTGGCTTGGTTGTCAGGGCGTTGGTTGAAATCCGCGCGGCCGCGTGCTGTTCCCTCTCCCGGAGGGAGAGGGCTAGGGTGAGGGGGAACGGATTGTCCGTCCTGCCCAGCGGCACCGCCACGGTTTGGTGTCACCCGTCTCACCGATTCACCCGTGATGACAACGAGCAATCCGCCGTCCTTCGTTTTCACCGCGCCGGGGTCGCCGCCACCGATTGGGGGATTGGCAATCTGTTTCCAACTCTGCCCGTCCGCGCTCGTCGCCATCCAAAACGCGCCGCGTGGACGACCGCCCGCAGCGTTGCCGGTGCTCATGCCTTCGCCCGTTCCGTAGAACGTGATGGACTTGCCATCCGACTCCGCGTTGCCGAGCCAGCGACGGCGGCCTTCGATTTGCACGTCGTCCACGCGCGTGAAGTTCAGCCCGTCCTTGCTCGTGGCGTGGTAGCCGAGTCCCTCGCCCGAAGATTCGGCTTGTCGCTGGCCGGGACTGGGCGGCGCGCCATTGTGAGGCACGAAGAGATGGAACACGCCCGCGTGCAATGCGACCGCGCAATCAATAGTCATCTTGCCCTCGACCTCGAAGCGCACACCCGGCTCGTAGGTGTAGTTCACGCCGTCGGTGGAAATCGCGGAGTGAATCTTCGGCGTGCTGCGGCCGAACGTGCGGCCCATATTGCCGGTGAAGTAAAGCCGCACGCGCCCGTCCGGCAGCGGCACGAGCGTCGGGTCGAACGGGAAACGCATCCCCTCCGGCAGGCCGGCGACTTGGATGACTTGCGCCGCGCCCCATGTCCGGCCGTCGTCGCTGGAGAAATGCACGGCCACCTTGTCGAAGCTCGCCGCGTCGTTCTCCGGGAAGTGCTGGTGCGCGACGATGAGCCGCCCGTCCTTGAGCCGCGCGATGGTCGGCACGCCCGCGCGCTCGAAGGTCGCGGCCTTCGTCACCTCGCCGCTCGGACTGACGCGATACGCGATGACGTCGCGGTTCCACGGGCCGTCGGCGTTGAAGTCTTGCGGAGGTGGCTTGGGGGTGAAGTCGTTCGGTGCTTGGAAATTTTGTGCGCGTCTTTCCCCCTCACCCCGGCCCTCTCCCGTTGGGAGAGGGAGAAGCGACCGACCGCCGGATTGATTATCGAGGCGCTGATTGTTTTGGCCGCCGAAGTCTTGCGGGGTGTTCGCAGACACGCTTCGCATCCGCGCGGGCGAATGTTTGAAATACATCTTGTAGCCGCCGCGCCACGGGATGACGAACGGGTCGGTGATTTGCTCGTCGGCATTCGCCTTGAGCCGGTCGCCGGCCTCGGCAGTCCAGTTGAGGCCGTCGGTCGAGATGAAGCTGCCGACGGCGTTCGCGATGGGCACGCGCTGCTCGAAGGCGTAGAGGCGCAGGCGGCCGTCGGGGAGCGTGAGCGGCGCGGTCGTGCCCCAGTTCGGCGGCGACATGAGCTTGTTGTAGGAAAAACTCTTACCGTCAGCGGAAGTGGCGATCACGGTGCCGCTGCGCGCGAAGACATACATGAACCACTGGCCCTTGAAGCGGAACACGTCGGGATCCACGAGGTTGTCGTATTCGAATGCGGTGCCGGTCTCGCGGAAGCGGAGGCCGTCATCGGAGAGCGCGTAATTGATCTTGTGCGGGTTCTCGCCATTCGCCGGGTCGCCGCGGTGATTCGAGGCGAGATAGTAGAGGCGGAACTTTCCATCGCCGTCCTTCACGACGGACGGGTCGGCGGCGGTGCGCGTGCTCAAGCCTTCGATGCGGAAGTTGCGATCAATCTGGAAGTTTGCGCCGTCGGTCGAGACGGCGCAGTAAATCCCGCCCACGCCGCTGGGCTCGTCCGGCGGACACACGACGTAGAGCAGAATGCGCTTGTCGCCGTCGTTGAGGACGCAGGGGACGGACGCGCTCTTAAGGCGGATGCCTTCGTCGCGCATCCACGTGAGGCCGTCTTTGCTCGTGGCGCTGTGAACCTCGTGCTCGCGCGGCGTGCTGCCGCCGCCACCGGGTGGTTGGGGGATTCGCGGGCGCGGGCCCTGGCCCGCAGCGGCGAACCGCTGGGGTTGGAAATTCTGTTCGTCCCGTTCCCCCTCACCCCGGCCCTCTCCCGGGGGGAGAGGGAGAACCGCCCGCCCGTCGGTTTGGTTGTCGAGTCGCCGGTTGGTGCCCGCGTTCCCGGCAAATTGCCCGCCACGATTCGATGGCTCGATGAACGACTTGAGCACCATCAGCCAGGAGCCGTCCTTGAGTTGAACTGGCGCGGGGTCGGCCACGCCGAGACTCGCGGGGCCGGTCGCGGGCGCGACGACGCGGTCGCCGCTCTCGACCCGCCACGTCTTGCCATCGGCGGTGAACGCCGAGCGGATCAGCATCTTGCCGCCGGTCGCCGGAGTTGCATTGACGTGGAAAAAGGTTCGCCAACCGCCTTTGACGGCAACCGTGTCCGAGACGGAGCCGCCGAGTTCGAGGATCGTGTCATCGGTGGTGAATTCGAGTCCATCGCTTGAAGTGCAGCGCAACATTCGGGGCCCGAGCGAAATCAGCGCCACCCAGCCGTCCGGCGTCTCGAACACATCGGAGTCGGTCGCGTTGCGATAGCGCTCGTCTTGAAAAGCCACACCGAGCCGCTCCCAATT
Organism: Verrucomicrobiota bacterium; assembly: GCA_016235585.1. Lineage (GTDB taxonomy): Bacteria > Verrucomicrobiota > Verrucomicrobiia > Limisphaerales > JACRJY01 > JACRJY01. The sequence continues at coordinate 68,521 of JACRJY010000136.1, forward strand.
CAACCCGTCGCGCGCGGAGAACACGATGATCGCGCCGTCGCGATCCTTGGTGTAGCCGCGATACGTGCCGTCTTTGAGCCGCACGATGTTCGGATCGGCACCGCGCAGGTTGGTCTCGACGCGGATCCATTTTCCGTCGTTGCCACGGATCATTGCCCCGAGCACGCCGCGTTGCGCCTGGCCGGAGGCATCCACAAAGATCGCGATAAGTTTTCCATCCGGCCCCGCGAACAGCTCCGGCACCGACGCCTGCTCCGCGAGCGACTCGGACGCAACCGTCCACTTCAGTCCGTCCGGTGACGACGCGAGCAGGATGCGGTGGTTGCGCGGGCCGCCATCGCCGGGCGGCATGGTGCCGGTGAACGTGCCGCGCGGCGGCGGAGTGGCGGGTTGCGCCCGCAAATTGGAAGAGGCGAGGGCAAGCAGCAGCAGCGTGACGTGGAATATTTTCATGGCGCGCACAAGGTTTGGCTCAACGATGGTTGTCCAGTCTGCCGCGAGGCAGGTAAAGCCATTGTTTCGGCAAAGCGGGTGAAACGTGAAGGAAGTGTAAATAATTCCCGGAAAATATCCAGACGCGAATCGGTGCCGGCGGTTCATCGCGTGGAATCCGGTGGCAATTCCGCACGATAAGCCAGGGTTCCGACGCATTGCAAAATTCTCTGCTCCCCAGCCGCACCAAAAGCGTTTAGTGTTCCGGATTATGAAATTGACGAATGAACAGTTGTGGGCGCGGTTTCAAAAATACTATTTGGATTGCCCCGCGCTCGGGCTGGCGGTGGACATCAGCCGCATGAACTTCCCCGATGATTTTTTCCCCTCGATGGAACAACGGATGCAGGACGCATTCGCGGAAATGGCGGCGCTGGAGCGGGGCGCGATCGCCAACCCGGACGAGAACCGCATGGTCGGCCATTACTGGCTGCGAAACCCGGCCCGGTCGCCGACGCTGGAAATCAGGACGGCTATCGAGATCACGCTCGCCGACATCAGGCGGTTCGCTAATTTGGTGCATCGCGGCGACATCCGGGGCGCGGGCGGGAGCTTCCGGCAATTGCTGATCATCGGCATCGGCGGTTCCGCGTTGGGGCCGCAGTTTGTCGCGCACGCGCTCGGCAGTCCGCGTGAAGACAAGATGGCTGTTTTCTTTTTCGATAATACAGATCCTGACGGGATGGACAAAGTGTTGGCCCAGCTGCACGGCAAGCTTGGAACGACACTGTGCTTGGTCATTTCAAAATCGGGCGGAACCAAGGAAACTCGAAACGGAATGCTGGAAGCCAAGGCGGCGTATGAGCGGGCGGGCTTGAAATTTGACTCCCACGCGGTCGCCGTCACCGGGAAGGACAGTGAATTGGACAAGTATGCAACCTCGCATGGCTGGATTCACCGCTTTCCGATGTGGGACTGGGTAGGCGGACGCACCAGCGTGCTTTCAGCGGTTGGACTTCTACCTGCGGCGTTACAAGGCATCCAAATAGAGGAGCTTCTGGCCGGAGCGAGCAAATGCGACGAAATGACGCGGGTTTCATCAAACACACAAAACAATCCATCAGCACTTCTTTCATTGGCTTGGTTTTATTCCGGTAACGGTAAAGGAATTAAAGACATGGTAATTTTGCCATACAAAGATCGGCTTGAATTATTTTCCAAATACCTTCAGCAGCTCATCATGGAATCTCTTGGAAAGGAATTAGATCGTTCCAAGAGAACTGTGAACCAAGGAATTGCAGTTTATGGAAACAAAGGATCAACCGACCAACACGCTTATGTGCAACAACTTAGAGACGGATTGAACAACTACTTTGCTACCTTTATTGAGGTCTTGAACGATCGCGCAAATGCAACTGAAGTTATTGTAGATAAAGATATTACATCTGGAGATTATTTAAGCGGATTCTTTCTTGGAACTCGACAGGCACTCTATGACGGCGGGCGGGAGTCTGTCACCATCACAATTCCTAAAGTTTGCCCATTTTCGGTTGGAGTTCTTATTGCGTTGTATGAGCGTGCGGTGGGTTTTTATGCATCTCTCATCAACGTCAACGCCTACCATCAACCCGGCGTTGAAGCAGGAAAGAAGGCGGCCGAAAGCATTTTGAAATTGCAATCGAACACTATGCAATTTCTCAAAGAGAACAGTGGGCGCGCTTTCACGGTTGAGCAAATTTCAACCGCGATTAATGCTCCCGGCACCGAGGAGGCGATTTTCAAAATCTGTGAACACTTGACGGCAAATTCAATTCACCGGATCGGAAAATCATCTACTGGCACGCCCGCCGAATGTTCTTACCAAGCAATTTAGGTTCATGTATATTTATCCCAAGCAATACGATGTCATCGTCGTGGGAGCTGGCCATGCCGGCGTAGAGGCGGCTTTGGCCTCGTCAAGAATGGGCTGCCAAACGCTGTTGCTCACCATGAACGCCGATAGTGTCGGTCAAATGTCCTGCAATCCAGCGATCGGTGGCCTCGCCAAGGGGCACTTGGTTCGTGAGATTGACGCTCTGGGCGGTGAGATGGGAAAAGGAACCGATATGACAGGTCTCCAGTTCCGAATGCTTAATTTAAAAAAAGGGCCTTCCGTGTGGGCACCTCGCGCCCAGTGCGATAAGAAAGAATACCAATTTCGGATGAAGTTCGTATGCGAGCGAGAGGCTAACTTGGACTTGAAGCAGGGACAGAGCACAAACCTACTTATTGATTATGGCACGGCCTTCGGAGTTGAAACCACATTGGGTGTTCAATATCACGGCACGACGATAGTCATCACTACCGGCACCTTCTTGCGTGGTCTAATCCACGTCGGCTCAAACCAGCAACCCGGAGGGCGATCCGGAGATTCCGCCGCGATGAACTTGTCCTTCTCTCTCAAAGCGGCTGGACTTGAACTGGGCCGACTCAAGACGGGAACACCTCCGCGATTGCTCAAAAAGTCGATTGATTTTTCAAAAACTAGCACCCAACCAGGCGACAGCCCGATTCCCTATTTTACATTCTGGAAGAGTGACTTGTTCCACGTGGAACAAAGTGGAAAGCACCGCCACGCTTCAAATTCAAGTTCGATCTACCCACCGGGATCGGTTCTGGATCGGATCGGAGGACAACTCCCGTGTTACGTCACTTCAACGACCGAGGAAACAGCGAATATTATCCGTGCCAACTTGCACAAGTCACCGATGTATTCCGGGGTAATTGAAGGAGTTGGACCACGCTATTGTCCGTCCATTGAAGACAAGATTGTTAAGTTTTCTAATAAAAATCATCATCAAATCTTTCTTGAGCCGGAGGGCATTGCCACGGACGAGATATACGTCAACGGCTTTTCCACCTGCCTTCCATTTGAAGTTCAGGTGGATTTGGTGAAGACCATCATCGGCTGCGAATACGCCGAAATCATGCGTCCGGCCTATGCGGTGGAATACGATTTCGCTTTTCCGACACAGCTCCACGCATCGCTCGAAACCAAAACTTGCCGGAATCTCTTTCTCGCCGGTCAAATCAATGGCACTTCTGGATACGAAGAGGCTGCGGCTCAAGGGATTATGTCTGGAATCAACGCCGCCCGCCGTGTGCAAGGCAAGGAACCGGTGATTCTTCGTCGCGACCAAGCGTATATCGGCGTGTTGATTGACGATTTGGTGACCAAGGGCACGGTGGAGCCGTATCGGATGTTCACCTCCCGTGCTGAATATCGTCTTCTGCTCCGTCAAGACAATGCCGATCTGCGCTTGAGCACCATTGGCGCGGAAATCGGCCTCCTGCCGCCGCACAATCATAAAAAATTCCTCGCCAAACAACGCGCCATTCAAACTGAACTCCATCGCCTGCAAACGACACGTCACGGAGCCGACACGCTGGAGCAAATCCTCCGCCGCCCGGAAGTCAGCTATTCCAAACTCCCGCACGCCGATAGATCGCTGGATGCGGAAGTCACGCAACAAGTCGAAATCATGGTGAAATACTCGGGCTACATCGAGCGGCAGGAAACCGAAGTCCATCGCTTCAAAAGCATGGAGGACAAACAAATCCCCGGCTGGATTGACTACGAAACCGTCCCCAGCCTCCGCACCGAGGCCCGCCAGAAGCTCGCTAAAATCCGCCCTGCCACCCTCGGCCAGGCCGCGCGCATTTCCGGTATTTCGCCGGCGGACGTGAGTCTGCTCATGGTCTGCATGAAGCGCGGCCCGCAATCAACCACCGCCCAATGCGCCGCCGCCGAGCACCTTGATGAACCGGCGGAGTCCGCCGGATGCTGCGGAGATTTGTAAGTCCCCGCATCGGCCGCATCGGTGGATAATGCCATTTCCAATTTTCCCGCCACCCGTGTCCATGTGTTCTGTGTGTCCGTGGTTAATTTCCTGAAATTCGATCCAAAGAGTTGTTGGTTTTCCGATTCCCTCCCGCCGGTGGCTGTGGCTTAATCGCCGCCGATGAGAACACTCGGCATCATCCCCGCGCGCTACGCTTCGACGCGCTTCCCCGGCAAGCCGCTGCATCCCATCGCCGGCAAACCGCTCATCCAGCACGTCGTCGAACGCTGCCAGCTCGCGAAAACATTGAGTGAAGTCATCGTCGCCACCGACGACGAGCGCATCGCCGCCGCCGCCAAAAAATTCTGCCGCGTGGAAATGACCCGCACCGATCATCCCAGCGGCTCGGATCGCATCGCCGAAGTGGCCGCTAGAATTTCCTGCGACGCCGTCGTCAACATCCAGGGCGACGAGCCGCTGATTGACCCCGCCGTGATTGACGCCGTGGCCGCCGCGCTCGCGGGCAGCGAAATGTCCACCGCTGCCACCGTCATCAAAAACCAAGAGGACTACGACAACCCGAACGTCGTGAAAGTCGTTGTCAGCGCGACGGGGCGAGCTTTATATTTTTCCCGGCGCACGATTCCGTTTCTGCGCGAGGCCGCCAGCCGTCCGGTGCACGAGCAATTGGCGGCGTTTCCATTTTTGAAGCACTTGGGCATTTACGGATACCGGCGCGACACGCTGCTGCGGCTCGTGAAATTTCCGCAGTCGCCGTTGGAGCAGGCGGAAAAACTGGAACAGCTCCGCGCATTAGAAAACGCCATCGCCATCGCCGTTGTGAAAGTGAATTACGACAGCGTGGGCGTGGATATGCCGGAAGACGTGGCACGGGTGGAAAAAATCCTTCTCCAATGAACACCGGTTCCCAATTACTTCTGATGAGCAACCTCAATAGCGATGAAGAATTATTGTGGAGTGATCAGCCAAATCCAAGAGCGGCGTTTTTCAATGGTTCTACGACTATCGGTGTTATATTTGGTGTGTTTTGGACTTCCATGGTGGTTTCAATGTTTGACCAACCTAATAAAAGCGGTAAGCCTCCGGGAGCTTTTAGATTTTTCATGATAGGAATGGGAATATTTATCACCCTATCATTCCTCTTGGATGCAGGACGCTCATTTTTCACGTGGTATGCAATTACGAACAAACGGCTGCTGATAGTTAGAAAGTTGTTTTGGTCTTCCGAGGTGGAGTCCTATTACAATCAAGACATCGATTTTGTCATGAAAACAAAGTGGAAAAACGGAAGCGGAAACATTGTTTTCAAACGAATCAGAGAAAAATCTGGGAAAGGATATTCAAATACTGACATCGGTTTCTTCGGCATCAAAGATGTCGAGCAGGTTGAACGACTCATAACCCGGGTTTTTCGAGAACCGAAACACTAGGCCAAAACACGAAATCAAACGGCATGAAATACATCTTCGTCACTGGCGGCGTGGTCAGCTCCCTCGGCAAGGGACTGACCGCCGCCGCGCTAGGCACGCTGCTCGAAAACCGCGGCCTCAAGGTCACACTCCAGAAGTTCGACCCCTATCTCAACGTTGACCCCGGCACCATGTCGCCGTATCAGCACGGCGAGGTCTACGTGCTCGACGACGGCGCGGAGACCGACCTCGACCTCGGCCATTACGAGCGGTTCACCAGCACCAAGCTCACGAAGCTCAACAACCTCACCAGCGGCCAGGTTTATCAGACTGTCCTCAACAACGAGCGCGACGGAAAATATCTCGGCAAGACCGTGCAAGTCATCCCGCACGTCACGGATGAAATCCAGAAACGCATTCACGACATCGCCGCGCACACCAAAGCCGATGTGCTCATTACCGAAATCGGCGGCACCACCGGCGACATCGAGGGCCTGCCCTTCCTCGAAGCTATCCGTGAATTCGCGCTCGAAGTCGGGCCGCACAACGCCATTTTCATCCACGTCACCTACATCCCGTTCATCAAGGCGGCGGGTGAGCTGAAGACCAAGCCCACGCAGCAGAGCGTCGCCAAGCTGCGCGAAATCGGCATCCTCCCGCACATCATCGCGTGCCGTTGCGAGTATCCGATTGACAAGGACGTGCGGCAGAAAATCTCCATGTTCTGCAACGTCCCCTACGAGGCCGTCATCGAGGCCAAGGACGTGGACCACTCCATTTACGAAATGCCGCTCATGCTCCAGCGCGAGCGCATGGATGACCTCGTCTGCCGCCTGCTCGACCTCACCACGCCGCAGGCCAGCATGACGCACTGGCAGGAAATCATCCGCAAACTCATCGCCCCGCAGCACCGCGTCCGCATCGGCGTCGTCGGCAAATACATCGAGCTGCAGGACGCCTACAAGTCCGTCTATGAGGCCATCATGCACGGCGGCATCGCCAACGACTGCGGCGTGCAGATTGTGAAGATTGACGCCGAAGACATCGAGCGGCAGGGCGCGGAAAAAGTGTTGAGCGGACTCGGCGGCATCCTCGTCCCCGGCGGCTTCGGCGAGCGCGGCATCGAGGGCAAAATCATGGCCGCGCAGTTTGCCCGCGAGAAAAAAATCCCCTACCTCGGCCTCTGCTTGGGAATGCAAATCGCGACGATTGAATTCGCGCGCCACGTGCTCAAGCTCGACAAGGCGCACTCCACCGAGTTCGCCGAGAACACGCCGCACCCCGTCATTGCCCTCCTCGACGCGCAGCGCAAAGTGACGAAGAAAGGCGGCACCATGCGGCTCGGCGCGATGCCCTGCCAGCTCGTCGTCGGCTCGCGTGCGGCGCTGCTTTACGGCGCGTTCGTCATCAACGAGCGCCACCGCCACCGCTACGAGTTCAACAATGCCTACCGCGAGAAATTCGAGGACGCAGGCTTCACCTTCAGCGGCACGTCGCCCGACGGCAAGCTCGTCGAAATCATCGAGCTGAAAGACCACCCGTTCTTCGTCGCGAGCCAGTTCCACCCGGAATTCTTGAGCAAGCCCAACGCGCCGCACCCGCTTTTCAAGGGCTTCATCGCCGCCGTGCATCAGCACTTGCATCACAAACCGCTCTGACCGGCCCTCGCCGACGCAAGGCGGCGGAACATGACTTACGCAGACGCGATTCAATTCCTCACCGGCCTGCAAGTCTTCGGCGCGCGGCCCGGCTTGGAGACGCCGCTCAAGCTCGCCGTGTTCGCGGGCAATCCGCAGAACCAGCTCCGCTTCATCCACGTTGCCGGCACGAATGGCAAAGGCTCGACGTGCGCGATGCTCGAAAGCATCTATCGCGCGGCGGGGCTGAAAGCCGGCCTCTACACCTCGCCGCATCTGGTCTCGTTCCGCGAGCGCATCCAGGTCAACCGCCAGCTCATCAGCGAAGCCGATGTGGCGCGGCTGGTCGCGGAAATGCGCGACAACGCGGATGGAACGCCGATTTCCAAATCGGCAGATGCCGAACCGGAGTTCGGCGCTCCGGGCACAGCAGCCACCCAGCCTACTTTCTTCGAGTTTGTCACCATCATGGCGCTGCGCCATTTTGCGAAACAGAAGTGCGACGTCGTGATTTGGGAGACCGGCCTCGGCGGACGTCTCGACGCCACGAACATCGTCACGCCGCTCGCCAGCGTCATCACCAACATCAGCCTCGACCACACCGCATGGCTCGGCGACACGCTCGCCCAAATCGCCGCCGAAAAGGCCGGCATCATCAAGCCCGGCGTGCCAGTCCTGACTGCGGAAAACAAATCCGAAGCGTTTGAAGTCATATCGATCCGGGCGCGCGAACTTGCCGCGCCGCTCGTGACCGTGGGGAACATTCAACATTCAACATTCAACATTCAACTCCCACTGCCCGGCGAACATCAGCGCACGAATGCCGCGCTCGCACTCGCCACCGTTGAAGCGTTGCAAAAAATAATTCCCGTGAGCGCGGAGGCCATTCAGCGCGGGCTGGCAACGGTTGACTGGCCGGGCCGCTTTCAAATCATCCGGCGCGGCGCGCAGACGCTGGTGCTGGACGGCGCGCACAATCCCGCCGGCGTGGAGGCATTGCGGGCTGCGTTGCAAACGCATTTCCCAAATCAAAAGCCCGCGCTCATCGTCGGCGTGCTGGCGGACAAGGACTGGCCCGCAATGGCGCGCATCTTGGCGGGGCTGGCGGACAAGTTGTTCGTGGTTTCGATCCAAAGTGCGCGCGGGTTGCCGCCGGAGGAATTCGCCGTCGCGCTGCGCCGGGAAAATCCGCGGGCGGAAGTGGTCGTTTCCGCCTCGCTCGCCGAGGCGCTGGAAAAATCCGCGCGCGAACCGCTGCTGGCCGTCACCGGCTCGCTCTATCTCATCGGCGCGGTGTTGGAGCAGTCGGGCCTGGCCGGCGGCGGGGGCGAGCGGGCGCTCAACGAATATCACGCGGTGAAAAAATGAGGCGGGCGCGCAGATGCTTGTCAGCGCGCGAAGCCGCAGGCAGATTCACCGCGCCTGTGAGAACTCTGGCCAAATGGATTTCATGGTTCACCGCGACCGGCCTCGTCGTCGCGGCGGTTTCCTGCCGCGATCATAATTCACCGCCGCCGCCTGTTCCTTCTGCTCCGAAGACCAACGCCTACTTCGTCAAAGGCGAAATCAAGGAGGTCAAAGCGAACGAGAGCCAGTTGATCGTCAAGCATGAGGCCATCCCCGGCTACATGATGGCGATGACGATGCCGTTCGACGTGCGCGCGCCGCAGGTGCTCGGCGCGTTGCAGGCGGGCGACAAAATTTCGTTTCGGATGCTGGTGACGGACACCGATGGCTGGATTGATCAAATCAAAGTGCTGGAACGCCCCGGCCCGCCGCCGCCGCCCGCGCCGCCGGAGCCGCGCTTCCGCCGCGTGCGCGAGGTGCCGCCGCTGAATATCGGCGACGCGCTGCCGGATTATCCGCTCACGAACGAACTGGGCCAGGCGGTCAGCCTCGGCCAGTTCAAGGGCGAGGCGGTGGGCTTCACGTTTATTTTCACGCGCTGTCCGTTCCCCAATTTCTGCCCGCGCATGGCGGAAAATTTTCTTGCCGCCCACCGGCAATTGGCGGCGATGACCAACGGGCCGACAAACTGGCGGCTGCTCTCGATCTCGTTCGACCCGGAGTTCGACACGCCGGCAATCCTGAAAAATTACGCTGCGCGTTATCCGCGCGACCCGCAGCGATGGAGCTACCTGACCGGCGCGCTGATCGAGATTGACGCGCTGACGGAGCAGTTCGGCCTGTATTTCTCGCGCGA